>CAZGXC010000026.1:14517-24236 GCA_964529535.1 uncultured Hyphomicrobiales bacterium
GAGCCATACGCTCTTTGAACTGCTTCTGGCACTTCTTCTTTTGCCAATGCAGCCAAAGCGTGAGCCGCAGCTTGCTTCATTTCTTCATTGATTGTAGTAGCTTGAACGTCGAGCGCACCTCTGAATATGAATGGGAATCCCAATACGTTATTCACTTGGTTAGGATAATCGCTTCTCCCTGTTGCTATAATTGAACCTGGTTGAGCTTTCTTTGCATCTTCGTAAGGTATTTCTGGATCTGGGTTAGCCAAAGCAAAGATAATAGGATCATTTGCCATTGCTTTTACCATGTCTTGATCTACTACGTTTCCTTGGGATAATCCAACGAATACGTCTGCGCCAACCAAAGCTTCCGCAAGAGTTCTTCTATCAGTTTCTACTGCGAAATCTTCTTTGAATACGTTCATTCCTTTTTCTCTGCCTTTGTAAATTACGCCAGCGGAGTCGCACATTAATACATTTGCAGGATTAACGCCTAAGCTAATATGGAATTTAGCGCATGCGATACCAGATGCACCAGCGCCATTATATACTACTTTTAAATCTTCAATTTTCTTATTTGTAATAATACAAGCATTCAACAATGCAGCGCCACTGATAATTGCAGTGCCGTGTTGATCATCATGGAATACTGGTATTTTCATGCTTTTCTTTAATGCTTCTTCAATATAGAAGCAATCTGGTCCCTTAATATCCTCTAAATTGATACCACCAAAAGTAGGCTCGAGGACTTCGCACACGCGAATAATCTCTTCGATGCTTTTGGATCTTAATTCAATATCGAATACATCGATATCGGCAAAAGTTTTGAACAACACGCCCTTGCCTTCCATTACTGGTTTGCCGGCTTCTGGACCGATGTCGCCCAATCCCAAAACAGCAGTTCCATTTGAAATTACTGCTACTAAGTTGCCCTTCGCAGTATATTCAAATACTTTGTCTACGTTTTCCTCAATTGCACGGCAAGGCTCAGCCACGCCGGGGCTATATGCCAGAGAAAGATCTCTTTGAGTAGAGCAAGGCTTCGTAAGAGCGATTGCAATTTTTCCTTTTCTGCCCATGCTATGATATTCGAGGGCATCTTCTTTTCTAATTTTCATGTTATCAGCTTTATTACATAAATTAATACATTATTTTCTAATTACTTTATAGACTACAAAAATAGTCAATATTCTTGAATATTACAATTAATATTGCATTATTTTGATGGGAATTGTGCTTTTTTTCAAGAAAACAATCATAGCAATAGAAATTGCCTTGAAATAAAATATTTTTTACGATAATACTTTAATAAAAGTGAAATTTAGACATGTATTTCGCAGAGCAATATTTTTTTAT
The DNA here is from genome assembly GCA_964529535.1 of uncultured Hyphomicrobiales bacterium. GTDB lineage: Bacteria > Bacteroidota > Ignavibacteria > Kapaibacteriales > UBA2268 > CALLXS01. Next base: position 15,856 of record CAZGXC010000026.1, read on the forward strand.
TTCTATTATTTTTCAATTATTTTCCAATTTCATACAACAAATGATCCATATTAATAACATTAACGACGCACTAATTTCTGAATTTAAAGATTTAAGGAAAAAATATAACGATGATGTCAAACAAGGCAAATACTTTGTCGCAGAGGGAGAAAAAACTGTCCTTCGCCTTTTGAAGAGCAAACTCAAAATATTAAAGTTCCTTTGCACTGACGCATATTTAGAGAAATATAGAGATTTGATAAATTCTCGCAATATTGGCAAGTTAATTATCGCAGAACAGCCCCTCCTAAATGAGATCATCGGCTTTAAGATGCACCAAGGGATTATCGCCTTGGGAGTGGAGCCAGATGAAACCCCTCTTCCCCATCTTGATAATATCGTAATAGTAAGTAATGGCATTATCGATGCCGAGAATATTGGATCAATTATTCGCAATGGTGCCGCCTTTGGATTGTCGTCAATAATTTGCGACAAAAGCTCTATTAGCCCATATCTTCGTAGGGCAGTTCGGGTCTCAATCGGCAATATTTTTGATTTCAAGCATTATCACTCAAGCGATCTTTTAGCTGATTTATTAGAATTAAAATACAAATATAATTACTCAATTATTGTTGCCGAGCTAAACGACGATTCTGTAGATATTGAGGGCTTCTCATTTCCGGAGAAGTTCGCGATAGTTTTCGGTAATGAAGGATATGGCGTATCCAAAGAAATCATTGCCATCGCAGATTCAATTATCAAAATAAATATCGCGGAAAAAATCAATTCAATTAACGTTGCTGCGTCTACAGCTATATTCTTCCATAAGATTTCCACAAATAGAAATATTGGAGAATAAACGACAGCATAAAGATATTAACAGAAAATGCACCATTAATAATGCAAAATAAAGGAACAATATCGGCTATTCAAGAAATACATCAATATCTTGAAAATGCTCAAAAGATAACAATCTTCACCCACGAGAACCCCGATGGGGATTCGCTAGGCTCTGCACTCGCATTATATCATTACCTAACTTCCAAAGGTAAATCAGTCCAATACTTTGTCCCGAATCAATATCCAGAGACATACTCTTTTCTCCCGGGCATCAACTTTGTCAATATTTTTGATGAAACTAACACGGGATCAATTAAGGATACTGAATTAATATTTATATTAGATGTAAATTCACCAAGCCGTCTCGGTAAAATTGGCGAACTTCTCCCCTCTTTAAAATGTAAAAAGATAATGATTGACCACCATATCAATCCTACAATAGATGTGGATATTGCATATATTAACACAAAAGCATCAGCCACGGGCGAGTTGATATATAATCTTATTAATAGCGACTCATCTTTCTCGCTAAATCAATCTATTGCTGAATCGATTTATACAGCTATTCTAACGGACACTGGAGGCTTTCGCCACGATAGCACGACTGTGGAATCGCATTTAATCGCGGCTGAATTAATGAAACACGGGATCAACGTTAATGAAATTTACAACAAGATATATAATCAAATGCCTTTGAATGTCTTGAGGATCTTGGGTCGAGCTTTCTCATCGAGCAATTTATACCTCGATGGTAGACTTAATGTAATGTATGTAACGGAATCGGACATGGATGAATTAAATATTTCGCCTGAAGAATTAAATAATTTCGCAGAAGAAACGTTAACAGCAAAAGGTTCTGTAGCGGGAATTTTTATTTCTCGCCATAGTTCTAAAAATTATTATAAAATTTCATTTCGCTCGCGCGGAAATATCAACATCCGTAGCATCGCAGAAATGTATGGCGGTGGTGGACATTTTAATGCGGCAGGTGGCAAGGAATACAATCTTGATTTGCCATCTCTAATAGAAAAATTAGTAGGACAAGTAGGCAGATTACTTGATCATTAATTTCATTGTTTGTCTAAACAATGTTACAATGTATCATTTTTCTGACACTTTTTTTAGAAAATAAGAAAAAAAAGTTTTTTATTTAGTTTTTTTACACGATATTTGAAGATATTTTTTTGTAAAAGATAAAAAAGAATATAAAATATAGTTTTAATTTATTAATTTAATCGGAGGAAATATGCTGACAAAAGGCTCAATCAAAGCTATTGCAGTAACAGTTGCTATAGCAGCGGCTTCGTTCAGTTTCTCAGGATGCGCAAGCAAAATCACAGAGGAACAATTAGCCACTCTTAAAGATTTAAGAGGAAAAGAGCGCAGCTTAAATGAATCTATTCAAAATAAGAGAGATGAGATCTCAAGGCTTCAGCGCGAGCTTAATAATCGGAAAACCGAATTAAAAGATTGCAATGATAGAAAATCAAACCTTGAGTCAAAATTACAAAACTGGCCTAACGTCTGGCCAAACAATTAATTCATCTTTAATAATTTTAAATGGAGACAAACACAATGAAAAAAATAGTATTAATCCTATTAGCATTTATTAGCGTGAATACTGTTGCGCTACATGCTGAAGAACCAGAAGCTATCGGCAAGCCAGACGTAGAGCTGACCAAAAAACAAGCCGAAGTAAGAATCGCTGAATTTAACACAAGAATTCAAGATCTTACAAATACTCAAATGAGTTTGGATAAAGAAATCCAACAATTCAGAGCCGAAATTGACGCAATGGTAGCATCTTTAAACGATTGCAACAAAGCATATTACGCATTAGTTGGCGCAACTGAAGCTGACATTGCCTCATTCCGCCAGAAAATCGGCGTATTAGAAGGCAAAGTTCGTTCTATGGGCAGTTTGTCAAATGATGAATTGGCTAACCGCGTAAATGATGTAAAAGCTCTTGAAGCTGAGTATATGGAATTAAGAAGCAATAAAATTGCTGTACTTCCAGAATTCTACGACAGAATGATTTCCTTAGGAAACAACATCAAAGGTCTTTACAGAACTCCTTCTATTAAGAAATATGTTGTAAAATCATGGGCTGAAAACAAAGACTGCTTATGGAACATTGCAGGCAACATTGAAAACTACGGCGACCCATTTATGTGGCCAAAGATTTGGCAAGCAAACACTGACCAAATTAGAAATCCAGACATTATTTATCCTGGACAACAATTAATCATCCCTGCTAAATCGCCAAAAACTGATGACGAAATCAAAGCAGAACGCAAATATTTCAGAAAGAAAAGAGCAGCCGCTGCTGCAAGAGCTGCTGCCGCTGCTGCCGAAAACAAAACAGCTCCTGAAAAAGTTAAAAGCGAAGCTGGAGTAAACTAAGAAAGTATTATTTCTTTCAAAGTATTTTTGAAGTAATAATTTTGAAGTAATAAATAACAAGTTGTATCAATTCAATTGATGCAACTTGTTTTTTTATTAAAGTAAATCAACCTTCCTCTCCTGCTCATCGCTACTAATTTTCGTAAAGAATTTAAAAAATAATCTAAAGAATTGTATTCATTTTGCCGATAATAACTGCGTATCAATGTAATGAAACTTTTTTATTAATAAATTAGTATTATACCTATTATTTAATCTGAGATCATTTTTCTTTCACTATATGTTTAAAAATTTATGAAGTTAAAATTAAAGAACAAGATTGCTCTGTCGACGTCCATTACATTAATTAGCGTCTTAGCAATCACTATCGTATTAACATCCATACGAACCAGAGACTTCGCTATAGATTCCTCCACAAAGAACGCTTTAGAAAGCGCAAAATATAGTGCATATTTAATAAAAAATGGAATAGACCTCTATATGAGTCAAGCCCAATCTTTTGCCTCTATCATTAAAGCCACAAAAGGGAATGATAATCCTATTAGTATGTCTCGTCAAGAGCTAAGTAGCCAGACCAAATCGCTCCTTAAAGATTTGCCAAAAGCATTTGGAGTGTTTGTGATTTTTGAGCCCAATGCTTTTGACGGCAAAGATGCTCAATTCGCTGGGACTTTTGGGCATGATATTTTCGGAAGGCTTAATATATATTGGACGCGAGATGAAAAGAACATTTTATCACTCGAAGCAGAACCCGATACGGCACTTAATAACATGGATGTAGGATCATATTATTATGCATCTAAAGTTTCAAATGCTTGCTCTTTTTTAGAGCCTTCGGTGTATCCTTTGGGAGATATGAATGTGCTATTAGCATCTATCACTGCCCCAATCTCAGTCAATAATAAGTTTATTGGTGCAGTAGGCATTGATTTCGGTATAGATTTTCTCCAGGAAGAAATCACAAGCGTTGCGAAACTTCATCCCGAAATGTCTTATAATCTATTAAATAACACCGGGATACTTATGGCATCTACCGAGAATAGTAAGTTAATCTCCCAAAAAATTGAGAAACATAACCCCAGATTGAAAGCATTATTTGATATCGCATGTAAAACAGAAAACTATTACTCAACTGTAGAAAACGATACATTCTCGATCTTTATGCCGTTTAAGGTAGCATCCACTAATACCAATTCCTATGTTAATATTAATATTCCAATGGAAAAAATTACCTCTGAGGCAAGTTCCCTTTTATGGATATTAATTTTTTCCAGCTTTATTTTGATTACGATAGGCATTGTAGCGATAGTTCTTGTTGTAAGTCACATAATAAAACCAATTTCGACTCTTGAAGCATTTGCTCTCGAAATTGCAGATGGCAAAATCAACCAAGAAATAGACATTAAAACTGGTGATGAAATAGAGAAGTTAGCATCTGCATTTAATTCTGTTGTCGTTTCAGTAAAATCTCTCGTTAACGAGAATAGAGAAATTTCAAAAGAAGCAGTTAGTGGTAACTTCAAATATAGAGCAGAGGCTAGCAAGTTTAGAGGCGATTATAAAATGATGATCGAAGAGACGAATGCTATTGTAGAAGCATTCGCAGTCCCTCTTACAATTTTAGGTGATTACGTCATTAAAATTGACAATGGTGAAATCCCCGAAAAGTTGATTGACAATCGAGAGGGCAATTTTATTGAAATTAGAAATGCTGTCAATCATTTAATCGATACGCTCATCTCATTGGATAATGATGCTCAATACTTGGCTAATGGTGCGATGGATGGTCAAATCATTCAAACGCGAGCAGATGCAAGCAAGCACAAAGGTATTTACCAGCGTATTCTACTCGGCTTTAACGAAGCTCTTGATGCCATTTGTGTACCTCTCGGAGAAACTATGCAGGTGTTGGACAGATTAGTCCAGGGCGATTTAAATGCCCGAATGGTGCAAGAATATAAGGGGGATTTTGATGTGCTGAAAAAGAACCTCAATTCCACTATCGACTCCCTCCCATTAGCAGAAATAATGGAGGTAATGACTGCAATGGCAGATGGAGATTTAAGAATAACGATGCTTAAAGAGTATAAGGGAGACAATTTAAAACTAAAAGAATCCGTAAATGGTACTATTTCTTCACTCAATCAAATACTAGGAAATGTTATCTCCACTGTTGATGAAGTAACTCGCGCCTCAATGCAAGTATCTGATACTAGCACAGCCCTATCGCAGGGTGCTACAGAACAAGCTGCTTCTCTCGAAGAAATCACATCTTCTATGCATGAGATTGGCTCGCAGACACGCCAAAATGCTGAGAATGCGAACATTGCAAACACACTCTCTCGCAATGCAAGAGATGTAGCGGAAAATGGGAACTCAGAGATGAGCGAATTAATATCAGCGATGAGCGAGATTAATGTCTCTTCGAATAATATTTCTAAAATCATTAAAGTAATAGACGATATTGCATTCCAAACTAACCTACTCGCTCTAAATGCTGCCGTTGAAGCCGCAAGAGCAGGCAGACACGGAAAAGGATTTGCAGTCGTAGCAGAGGAAGTCCGTAGCTTGGCTGCCCGCAGTGCTAAAGCTGCTCATGAAACATCTAATCTAATCGAACAGAGCATAAAAACAGTAAATAGAGGAGCTGATTTGGTACAAAAAACAGGCGATGCTCTAAATTCTATTAAAACTGAGGTTGTGAAAGTAGCAGACATCATTGAAGAAATAAATACTTCATCTAATGAACAAGCGCAAAGCATTTCTCAAATTAATGAAGGGCTTAGCCAAATTGATAGAGTTACCCAAACCAATACAGCAAGTGCCGAAGAATCTGCAAGTGCTGCAGAGATGCTTTCAAATCAGGCGTCGCACCTAAGGGAATTGGTAGCTAAATTTAAACTTAATCAAACAACAGCGAACAACAACTATTCGATGAAACTATCAAGCGGAAAGCGCTCTCTGCAAGATAGATATGATAGATATAACTAAGAACTCTTCTATATCGTGAATAGATTTACCTCTATTCACGATATAGTTAAATAATATAACATTTAATCAGAATAACTATTTTTTAAATAACTAAATAAGGAATAATTTCTTATGAAAAAAATTCTTACATTTCTTGCAATATTCGTTATTGCAGCTACAAGCAATGCCTTCTCACAAGAAGAACAAAAGGCAGAACCAACTTTCTCGCTGGAATTAAACCAAGATCCAGCTACGGGATTTTACCCAAGTTTCTATGGAGGCTTACCACTATGCGATGACCATACTCTAACTTTCTATGGCACATTTTGGACTGCTGACTATTGGGGTGGCGGACAAAAGGGTATCAACTTAATGACAGAATTTGGCGTTGGAGTGAATTTCAGTCTATTTGACGAGGCGCTTAATATCAATCCAAGTATAGGATTCGCGCATGGTAACTATACTTCTGGTGGTGGTAGACCAGTTGTAGGCGACAACATTGTCCCAAGTTTATCTATTTCTTATGAAAGCGATATTTTCAATCTTGAAATCAATGGAATTATGTGGAAACAACTTAGAAAAGAAGGAAAAGTTACTCCATATATGAGCATGATGGAATATTCTATCGAGCCTTATTTCACAATCAGCAATCATTTTTCTCTTGGTTTATATGTTGATCACTTCCTTACTATGAGTGATAATTCCAATATGAGTAATGAGCCAGAGAAATCTACTAGCACTGATTTCTTCTGGGTTGGACCAAGATTTGAAGTTACTTTTAAAAACGACATTTCTGCAATGTTAGCTCTTGGCGTTGATGGTAAAGACTATTTTAACACTCTTGAAGAAGGCACAAAAGCTAAATTCGGAGAGTTTTATAAATTATCCCTATCAATCCCATTCTAATCAAGACCACTCTTTTTTACAAAAAAGATTAATCAAAAAAAAATCTACTTCCCAGTAATGAGAAGTAGATTTTTTATATGAACTACTTGAAAGACTTTAGTCCCTCTGGCGGGATTATATCTTTGTAGCTACTGATTTACCTTGCATGAATAGCATTAAGTAATCGCGGCTACCAGCTTTGGAGTCTGTTCCGCTCATGTTGAATCCACCGAATGGATGAACGTCAACCATTGCACCTGTACATTTTCTATTTAAATACAAGTTTCCAACGTGGAATTCGCATTTTGCTCTCTTTAGCTTTTCTTCGTTTTTAGAATAAACAGCGCCAGTCAAGCCATATTGAGTATTGTTTGCAATTTCAAGCGCGTGATCATAATCATTTGCTTTGATAACTGCTAATACTGGTCCGAAGATTTCTTCTTGAGAGATACGAGCCATAGGATCAATATCAATGAAGATAGTAGGTTTGATGTAATATCCATTCATTCCTGCTACTTTTTCTCCACCAATGATTAGCTTGCCTTCTTTTTTGCCGATTTCAATATAATTTAAAATTGATTTTTCAGCTGAAGCACTCACTACTGGACCAGAGAAGAAATCATCTTCTGGTAAGCCCATTTTAAACTTTTCAGTTTCAGCTTTTACTTTTTCTACGAACTCATCATAAACTTTAGCATCTACGATAGCGCGAGAGCAAGCAGAGCATTTCTGACCTTGGAAGCCAAATGCTGCAATTGCTACGCCTTTTGCTGCATCGTCAATATCAGCTTCGCTATCTACGATGATTGAGTCTTTTCCGCCCATTTCAGCGATAACTCTCTTAATCCAAATTTGCTCTGTACCTTTTTTAGCTGCTAATTCATTAATTCTCAAGCCTACTTCCATAGAACCTGTGAAAGAAATGAAGCGAGTCTTTGGATGTTCTACCATATAATCGCCAGCTTCTGCGCCACTTGCCACGAGGAAGTTTAACACGCCTTCAGGTAATCCAAGCTCTTTCATCAAGCTAACGAATAACCAAGCCATCATTGGAGATTCAGATGAAGGTTTTAATACTACTGTGTTACCAGAAACAATAGCTGCAGTGGTCATACCAAGCATAATTGCAAATGGGAAGTTCCATGGTGGAATTACTAAACCCACGCCAAGCGGAATATAGAAATATTCGTTTTTCTCGCCTGGATATGGAGTAAGTGGTTGCAGTTGAGAGTAGCGTATAGCTTCGCGAGCATAAAGCTCGAGGAAGTCGATACCTTCAGAAGTATCAGCATCAGCTTCTAAAT
>CAZGXC010000027.1:0-2277 GCA_964529535.1 uncultured Hyphomicrobiales bacterium
GGATATTGCTTAATCGAAGTAGTTACTAACTGCCCATCAAATATGAAAGTTAGTGCTAATGAAGCTAATAAGTTCGTTGAAGAAAAAATGTTAAATTTCTATCCACTTGGTGACATTAAAGTTCCGGAGGCAAAATAATATGACAGAAGAAGCAATTTTCGCAGGATTCGGGGGACAAGGCGTTCTCTCAATGGGTATGATGCTTGCTTATGCAGGTATGATTGAAAACAAAGAAGTATGCTGGATGCCATCTTATGGTCCGGAAATGCGTGGCGGAACAGCCAACTGCACCACCATAATCTCAGATGCTCCAATTAGCTCGCCTATTATTTCGACTTATGACACAGTAGTTGCGTTAAACCAACCATCTGTTGATAAATTCGAATCTAAAGTAAAGCCAGGCGGCACAATTATAGTAGAAAAATCTACAGTTCAAGTATTACCAACAAGAACTGATATTCAAACTATCATTGTTCATGGTAACGACGAAGCACTAAAGCTAAAGAACCTAAAAGTATTAAATATGATTATTTTAGGAACATTCTTAGCTGCTCGCAAAACAGTTACTCCTGAAAACTTAGTAAAGGCATTATACAAAGCTCTTCCAGAAAGACACCACAAATTAATTCCGCTCAACGAGCAGGCAATTAATATCGGTATGAGCTACGTAAAATAAGATAAAAAATTAGTTATGGGACTTAGTCTCTAATTAATAGAATAAATATAAAGGCTACCTTCAAAAGAGGTAGCTTTTTTTTATAAGAAATATTCGATTGAAATAAAAAACACTTGCATTTCTCAAAAATAATTCGTAATTTGTAATCCTTACGAAAGTAATTCTTACAAAAGTAATCTTTACAAAAGTAATCTTTACAAAAGTAGAAAAATGCGAAACAAAACACTTATAGCCAGTTCTTCCCTTAATATGAAAGGGACTATCCGGGGAAATTCCTTCATTTCCTACTCGCTGTGCTATAAATACATTTTACTTTCCCTAAAAATATACCCTCTCGACCCATCTTATTAATATTTACCTGTCTGCTTTTCAATAATTGGCAGATGGATACGATATTATCAATCCAAAATGATATTCTTGATTTCAAGCAATATCTATTAATCTAAAAAAATAATTATTTCTTAACAAATTAATAAAGGATTTCCTATGAATAATGGAACTTACAAACCAAAGTATCACGTTCCTGCCAATAATGCTATGCAGGAATTATCAAAGTATATGCTCGTCGATGGATTTGAATTTGTCCTCGATACGCAAAAAAGCCATGGAAGCTGGATACACGACGCATTAAGCGGCAAGGATTATCTCGACTTCTTTACATTCTTTGCTTCTGCTCCAATTGGAATGAATCACCCAAAAATGCTTGACCAAGATTTTATTAATTATATCGGGCGCGAAGCTCTGAATAAACCTTCTAATTCCGATATTTATACTGAAGCAATGGCTACTTTTGTTAGCACGTTTTTCAAGAACTTCGTTCCAAAGCACTTTAAATATTCATTCTTTGTCTCTGGCGGCGCTTTAGCAGTAGAAAATGCTTTAAAAGCTGCATTTGACTGGAAAGTCCGTCTTAATTTCTCCAAGGGATATAAGGAAGAAAAAGGGCATCAAGTAATCCATTTTAAAGATGCATTCCACGGAAGAAGCGGCTACACAATGTCTTTGACAAATACAGATCCAGCAAAGATTGACCTCTTCCCGAAATTCAATTGGCCCCGCGTTACTAATCCAATGCTAAAATTCCCAATTACTCCAGAAAATTTAGCTGAAACTATTGAATTAGAAAAGAAATCAATTGCAGAAATTAAGCAAGCTTTCGTTGATAACAAAGACGACATCGCAGCAATCATTATTGAGCCAATCCAAGCAGAGGGCGGCGATCATCACTTCAGACCTGAATTTTTGAAGCAATTACAAGAATTAGCAATTGATAATGACGCTCTATTGATTTTCGACGAAGTGCAAACTGGTGGTGGATTAACTGGTACTTTCTGGTTGCACGAGCAACTTGGAGTAGAGCCGGATATTATAGCATTTGGCAAGAAAATGCAGGTATGCGGTATCCTCGCAGGCGAAAGATTAGATACAGTAGAAGATAACGTTTTCAGATTATCGAGCAGAATCAACTCCACTTGGGGCGGAAATTACGTCGATATGGTGCGTTCTACAAAATATCTCGAAATCATCGAAGAAGAAAAATTGGTCGATAATGTAAATAAATTAGCTCCAACTTTTAACAAGAATATTCAAGAACTTACGGA
>CAZGXC010000027.1:2287-3953 GCA_964529535.1 uncultured Hyphomicrobiales bacterium
CATTTCTAATCCACGCGGTCGCGGTTTCTTCTCGGCATTCGAGATGGATTCGCACAATAGACGCAATCAATTCAGACAAAAATGCTGGGACAATGGGCTGATAGTTCTGACTTCTGGCTATCAATCAATAAGATTTAGACCTGCTCTGAATCTATCGCAATCAGAGATTGATAAGGGATTTGAAATAATGAATAATGTTTTGAAATCTTTATAATATCACTTATAAATCAAATAACAAAAGCAGTCTTAGTTAGCTAAGGCTGCTTTGTTTTTAAGTATCAAGGACTGGAGCGTAATGTAATAGAATTATGATTATCTCATATTATATGTTAATGGGATTAGATAAAAAGCTTGGAAATTTCTTCTTCGCTCATTATCGCTACACCTAATTCTTGGGCTTTTGCCAATTTGCTTCCGGGGCTTTCTCCTACGATTACGAAGTCGGTTTTTTTCGAGACGGAGCCAGTTACTTTCGCTCCCATTCTCTCTAATTTTTCTTTTAATTCATTGCGCGTCATATCACTAAATTCACCCGTGATAACTATTGTTTTTCCGCTTAGCTCGGAGTTGGTTTCTACTTCTATTTCCTCATCATTTTCGAATTTCACTCCTGCATCTTTTAGCCTTTGCAGTATTTCATTTTCCTTCTCATTTTGGAAAAATTCAATTATTGCTTCAGCCATTTTCTCGCCAATTTCATTTATTGACGTTAATTTTGCTTTATCAGCATTTTTGATTTCATCAATATTGTTGAAATTCCGCGCTAATATTTTAGCTGCGCCTTCTCCAATGAATCTAATACCTAAAGCGAATAGGACTTTGTTAAACGCTTGATGTTTGCTGTTTTCAATCGCATTAATCAAGTTGTCGTAACTTTTCTTTCCCCATTTCTCTAATTTTTCAATTTCATCGCGTTTTTCGGCTAATTCATAAATATCGGCAATAGATTTCAGCCATTGAAACGCCACAAATTGCTCAACGATTTTCTCGCCTAATCCTTCGATATTCATAGCGTTGCGTCCCGCAAAATGCTCGATTCTTCGGCGTAATTGCCAAGGGCATTCTGGATTGTCGCAATAATAATTAACTTCTCCTTCTGGACGAATTAACGGAGAATTTAGCCCGCATTTGCAATGCGTTGGGAAGAGGAATTGCTGGGAATCTTCTTTGCGCTTTTCGATAACGACTCCGCTCACTTTTGGTATCACGTCGCCGCCTTTTTCTATGATTACGGTATCGCCTTCGCGAATATCCTTCTGGCTTATGTAATCAATATTATGTAGGGTGGCGCGGCTGATGGTGGAGCCCGCCAAGAATACAGGCTTTAATTCTGCTACGGGCGTTACCACTCCCGTTCTACCGACTTGGATACTGATTTCTTTTAACAAAGTGGTGGCGGCTTCTGCTTCATATTTGTATGCGATAGCCCATCTTGGAGAGCGAGAGACGAAGCCAACTTCTTTCTGTAATTTGTGGGAATCTAACTTAATCACGATGCCATCAATATTGAATGGCAGGGCACTTCTATTTTCTTTCTGTTTCTGGATAAAAGCCTGAATATCTTCCGTAGTTTTGCAGGCTTGGGTATGGTCTCCGATTGGGAAGCCAAGTTTGCTAAGTATCTGCATTTTTTATCTTACAAAAATTACACGAGGAATCTTAAGCC
>CAZGXC010000027.1:3963-23010 GCA_964529535.1 uncultured Hyphomicrobiales bacterium
TTTCTAAATGCGAATCTATTTCTATTCCATCAATATCGAGATAATAGCAGACCATTTTGAGTGGTCGCTCTGCCGCTTGATTTGGATCAAGTAGTTTGATTGTGCCGGCGGTGAGGTTTCTTGGGTTGGCATAAATCTTTTCGCCAGCGTCTTCTCTTTCTTTATTGATTTTCAAGAAGTCATCATTGAGCATAAAGACCTCTCCGCGCACCTCGAAATTTTCAATTATCTTGCCATCAATATATACTTCATTTGCTAAATGTGGGATAGTTTTGAGCGTCTTAATATTATGAGTTACGTCGTCGCCTTTTGTTCCATCTCCGCGAGTAATTGCATATTTAAGTCGCCTATTTTCATAGCGCAAGCTCATTGATACGCCATCATATTTTAATTCGCAGGTGAATAATAAGTCCGCTTGTTCTGTGGTTCCTTTCAGGTCGGGGGAGAGGATGTCTCTTATTCTTCTGGAGAAATCATTTATCTCCTCGATTGAATAAGAATTTGCCAAAGATAGCATCGGTTTGTTATGCGGGATTTGCTTAAATCCTTTTATTGCCGAGGCGCCAACATTTTGTGTGGGAGAATCTGGAGTAATTAATTTTGGGTTTTCTTGCTCTAATTTGCTAAGTTCTTCCAGTAATAAATCATATTCTCTGTCTGAAACAAGGGATTCGGCTTGATTATAATAAGCATCATCATATTTTCTAATAAGATGTTTTAGCTCATTAATTCTATATTCTGGATTATCGAATAAACTTTCAATTTTCATGCTGGCAATAGGATTATGTAAATAAATAATTCATTGTATGGAACTTGCTTGCTTGTGTAGAGTGATTATCAAAATACTGAGAGATATGTCTATTCAAGTCTCTAGATTTAGATTTCTGTCATTAATACTTTTCTCTGTGAGATGATCAAAAAGACGGATTAAAATCTATTATATTGCTAAAAATTAGTTTGAAAACATTTATTTTGCGAAAAACGCCTGAAATGTGCATAAAATTTGAATATTATTATTAAAAGTTTGGTGTTTATGATGAAAATATTATGTATTTTTGTATTCAGTAATTTGTAATAATTACTATAAAGAATTAGACCGCACTGCTATCAGCATCGGGCTAATTAAATATGTAAGAAATAAGAAATTTATTATCAACAATAAAGAGGTTTGATCAAGTAAAGATGGAATACGGTATATTAATCGTCTATTTTTTGTCCTTATGCATTTTATTTGCATTTGGTCTGCACGGTTTGGTAATGTTATATTACTACAAAAAAACCGAAGGCATTCAGATTAAAGATAATGGTCTGCCAGAAGAACTCCCGATGGTAACCATTCAGCTTCCACTCTTCAATGAATTATACGTGATAGAGCGGCTCGTAGAGTCAGTCTGCAAAATTAAGTATCCCAAAGAAAAAATGGAGATACAAGTTTTGGACGACTCCACTGATGAAACTACTGAAATCGCGCAAAATCTTGTTCAGCATTACAAAGAGCAGGGTTTCGATATAACTTACATTCATAGAACGAACAGAGCGGGATATAAAGCCGGCGCCCTAAAAAATGGATTAAACTTCTGCAAAGGCGAATTTGTAGCTATTTTCGATGCAGATTTCGTCCCTAATGAAGATTTCCTCGTTCGCACAATCCCTCACTTCACTAATCCAAAAATTGGAATGGTGCAGACTCGTTGGGAGCATTTAAATGCCGATTATTCATATTTGACTAAAACTCAAGCTATGAACTTAGACGGGCATTTCTGCATGGAACAGCAAGTGCGAAACAAAGCTGGATTCTTTATGAATTTTAACGGAACGGCTGGAATTTGGAGAAAAGAGACAATTTTCGACGCTGGAAATTGGCAAGCAGATACATTAACAGAAGATATGGACTTAAGCTATAGAGCACAACTCAAAGGCTGGAAGTTCCTTTATCTAAATGATGTTACTTCGCCTGCTGAATTGCCTGCGGACATCAATGCCTTGAAGGCTCAACAATTCAGATGGACTAAAGGCTCAATTGAAACAGGAAAGAAAATATTACCAAGAGTATTAAGAGCGAAACTACCATTGAAAGTAAAGATGGAGAGCATCGTGCATTTGGCTGGTAATATCGTTTTCCCATTCATCGTATTGGTAGCTGTCCTGAATGTTCCCGTGGTCATACTAAAGAACAAGTATGCGAGCTTAGACTTATATTATTCACTGATGTCGATATTTGTAATCGCTACAATTTCTACATTCCTATTTTATCTTTATTCACAGAAATCAATTCATAGCGATTGGCGCAAAAAGCTTCTTTTATTCCCCGTATATTTAGCTGGAAGTATGGGATTGGCTATTAACAATACTAAAGCTGTATTCGAGGCATTGGTAAATAAGAAGTCTGCTTTTGTTCGCACGCCAAAATTCAATATTGAGAATAATAAAGATGAATGGAAAAAGAAAAAATATACTTCCAAAAAAGTTGGCTTTATGGTGTGGTTAGAGCTAGCATTGGCTTTATATTTTGTATTTGGCATTGGAGTGTCAATATATTATCTTGAAATTGCTGCGATACCATTCCAACTAATGTTCTTGTTGGGATTTGGCACAGTGGGCTATATGTCCCTAAAGCACGCTTTAAGTAAATCATAAAAGATATTCTTTTAACTTAATTACAAAATAGCCTTCCTTTATTTGGGAAAGCTATTTTTTTATATTAGATCAGTAATTGAATTATTATTGGGTGGTTGGGGATTAGCTTTGTGATTTGAAATTATATAATGGTTTTATTATACTAATAATTTCTACAGTCGGTTCTACTTGACGAATGATTTCATTCATCGGCTTGTAAGCTGCTGGTGCTTCATCGAGAGTAGCATTAGATACTGAGCTTGTATAGACACCTTGCATTGTGGAAAAAAAGGAGTTAAGGGATAATAGATTCTTTGCTTGGTTTCTCGACATCAGTCTGCCTGCGCCGTGTGGGGCAGAGTAGTTCCAGTCTGGATTGCCTTTCCCTTTGCAATAGATTGATAATACTTACACACTTCAAGACCGAGTTTTCTTGAGCCTGTATGAATTACTAAGTAAATATTATTTTCATCATCTTTATTTATTTCGATGAAATGATTCCCGCTGCCCAAAGTCCCAAGCAACATTCCAGCCCTTTGAATATCAACTTCATTTCTGCATATTAGATTGCTGAGATCAAACTTCACCATTTCTTTGGAATGAATAGACTTACCATTTGGGATATAATCATTTATGACTTTATCTAATTTTGCAAAATCAATGTCTTTATTGCTTAGCTGTGTTGTTAGCATTCCGCATCCAATATCCACTCCAACTGTTTCGAGAATTACTTTATCTTTGATGGCGATGGTAGTTCCCACGACACAAGAGACACCGGAATGACAATCTGGCATTATTCTAATCTTCGTGTCAGAATATGCCTTTGAATTAGCTATACCGACAATTTGGTCAAACGCTGAAGTTTCCACCGTCTCTGCGAAAACTTTTACTTCGATACCTTTATTGTTGATAAATGTTTTCATAATCTACTCTCCTTCAATTATCTAATCAATTTCTGTAAAAAGTGCTTATTCTCATATTCTATTTTTATTAAATAGAAACCATGCGGAATAGAGTTAAGCTGAATTGAAATTGAATTATTATTGCTAAAATCCAATTGATTAGATTGAATTGTTATGCCAAGTTCATTAATTATATTCAGCTTAGCTATTTTGGAATAAGTTTCTGTTGATATTTCCAGAGTTTGAGATTTTGTATTATGAATTACTTTGAAATCATTAGAGTTATCTGAATATTGTATTGAGCTATACACAGGGAGCGAATTGCGATAAGTGCAGAGGCGCAAGCTGTGGAGTTTATGCGATTGATATGAGCTTCCGCTGACCCCGAAAATCGAGATGAAAGCTCCGCGTTCATCATATAATTTGATGAAATCTTGAATCTTGAAATTGTCAATCTTAATTGCCGGGGATTTAAAATCTCCTGTCGAATCTAAAAATATCGAGAGTTGCGAAATAGCTTGATTATATTCAAGTTTCATAAAGTATGCTGTGCCATCGGAGCGAACAATCGGAATATCTTTATTCATTGCCAAGACATTATTTGGTTTGTGATATGATGTAAGCACGGAATCTCCTGCGGGGATTCTGAAGACTGCCAAATGGTTGCCATTTGGATCATTATAATTTTCAATTTGGTTAGCATCATTTGAGAAAAGATCAAGCTCGATAGCCAGAGCATTATGCATACCTTCGAATCCCATTCCGCCGCCGCCCAATCCGCGCAAATCATTGGAATTATGCAATACTACGCTAATTCCATCGGCTCCCGGGTATGAGTATTCCACTGGTGAGAATTGGTAAGGGTCAGTAATTGAAAATTTAAAGCTCATTGAGAAGCCGCTATCAATTGGGATTAGATTGCTTAAGCGGAAGCCACCAATAGATCTGTCTTTCGCTTGATTTAGCACTAAAAGGGAGTCGCTAAAATAAGCATCAGCGATTAGGTTGATTTCTTTTAATTCCGTGATCTTGGGCTTATTGAAAGAACTTGCCCCACATTCGCTGATTCCTTCGCCAAGTAACTGAATTTGGACGGGATCGCTTTCGTAATCGCTGTAAAGTAATACGATGGTATTCGCCATTCCTTTTTCGAGCGGAATGAATGATAGGGGAATATTATACTCTGCTCCGCTTTGGATATTCTTCGCGTAATTTCCTCGTATTGTAAATGCTTTTTTCTCTGGACCGATTATCTTTACTTTTTTTATGTTTATGGTTTTATCTGTGTTGTTTTTAAAGACATAAAATAGAGTATCTTTGGGAAAATCTACCGTTACTTTGCCGAAGTCAAGGAATTGATTGTAATTCGTAAAAAATGGTGCGTTTGCATCGCCAGTTATTTTAATATCAGTTGAATCTGCTGAAGTGAATAATCTAAGAGTGGCAGAATATGATTTAGCTATTTTCGGAGCGAAGCGTATTTCGATTTTCGCAGAGCTGTTGCTCGGAACAGTATCTAAACCAGATACATAAGTAAAAACGCTTGAATCACCAGCGACGAAGCGTCGTCCCTTAATTATCAATGGGAAAGAAGAATTATTTCTAAATGCGTTTAAGAATATAGAATCTTTGGCAATCCCAATGCGTTGAGTAGGGAAGTTGATATTTGAAGTGGAATATTTTGCTTTGCTGATACTAAAGAAATCATCGGAAACATCTTCTTGTAGGATAATCTCGAAATTCAAGAGGTGCATATTTCCTTCGTTAGTGATAACTGCGAGATATTTGGAATCGCTGCTCCATTCAATATCATTTATTATAAAAGTATTTATGCGCATGCTGCGGAGAGAATCGTAGTTGTCGGCTGAATAAAAATGTAGATAGCCTTTTTGCGTAGAAACGGCTATGCTTTGCCCATCATTGCTATACGCAATATCGCTATATTTATCATTATCAGTGGATTTAGTATTCAGGAGGACGCTTGAATTAACATCATAAGTTCGGAGCTCTTGATTATTATTCGCTGAAACTGTAATTCGGCTTCCTTCGGGACTAATTGCTATTGCGTTGTAGGAGCTTGCCCCTGTAATGGTTTTGATTTCATTCCCGTTACTTATATCCCAAATCTTAATTGTGCCATCGTCTGATGTGCTTATTATTTTCTTTCCGTCAGGACTGCTAATTATTTTATTTATAGTAGAGTTATGATAACTATTCGAATAAACAGTTTTGTTATCACTGAGGTTTATTATTCGTATTCTGTTGCTATTTCTGTCGTCTGGAGTTGTAGCAAGATATTTGGAATCACCAGAGAAGGCAAAATCCTCAATCCAATTATTTTTCCCAGATATTTTCTTGGCTATTGACCAATTGCTCGTAGCATAGATTTCGATTGAATAATCCGAAACAGAAACAGCTAAGTATTGCCCATCGGGCGAAAATTTCACTTTCTTATATACTAATGAGGAGCTAACATTCCTCACTAATTTCCCAGTATTTATATCATAAATATTAAAATTCCTCTCCTCGCCACTTGTAGCAACGAATTTTGCATCTGGGCTGATGGAAAGGGATTTCGCAGTGAATGTATGCACGCGGAATGAGTTCTGGCGGCTGCCCATAGATTCCAATTGCTTAATACGCACTAAGCATTTTTCGGATTCAATATTTGGCGGAATAAAGCTATTTTTTAGGTTTGAACCTTTATTGTTGAGAACTCTCCAAGTAAATCCACCGTCAGTAGATAGCTCAATTTTTACGGTGTCAGAAGCTGGTATTCCGCCCCAAGTGATGAGAGTGTCTAAGCCAGCTTGATATTTCTCGCCTCCATTTGGACTTGTTACTTCGAGGGTGGTTTTCGCACCGTGAAAGCCACCGCTTGCGTAGAAGAATGTTCCCGAGCAGGCATTGGAATGGACGGTAAAGCGTGAGAATTTATAAGCTGAATCAAATGGACGGAATTGTAATGAAAATTCAATGGACTGACTTGGCTCTAAAGTGATTCCAGAGCTTGGGAAATCCAAGATCTTGAAGTGTGGGTGCGTCCCTGTAATACTATCTATTCGGACGACTTCTTTTCCATTTAATATTTTGACTTTCTTATTTAAAAATGTGCCGGGTTCCAGACCACCGAAGCGAATGGATTCGCCGGGCAAGATGCTTAACTTTGGTAATAGAGAGAAATCTACTGAATAGTAATCGAATGTATTTAAATTCAGATATGGAACGGATACGGTTAATTTCCGATTATCTGGACATCCGCCGGAAGTCCAACGAATAGTGCAGGGTTCGCCACCCTGAGCTTTATTAAGTATATCTTTGTAGCACTTTTCAGCATCGGGCGCAGTGCGGATATTCTCGAAATATTCGCCACCTGTTCTTTTGGCAATATTTTTCAATATTTCTGGGGCTTTTTGACCAATTACAACGCAATAAATAACTGCATTCAGGGCATTTGCCTTCTTTACTATCTCATTTTCGTGCCCACTTGCGAAGCCGTCGGTCAGAAATATAACCACGCGTTTATGCTGTCCTTTTTCTGCCAAAATTAAGCTGCCAAACATTGGCTGAATTAGCCCCGCATCGAAGTCTGTGCCGCCATTTGGTCTTAATTGATCGATAGCCGTAATTAATTTAGTCCTGTCGCGAGTGAAGTCGCAATTTAAGTAATTATAAGAATCAAAGGAGGTGATAGCAGCTTCGGATTTCCCCAAGGGAAGAGTATTTACAAAAACCTTTGCAGCAGCCGATGCCATGAATATTCCCTCACCTGACATCGATCCTGAAACGTCGATTGTAAGGACGGCACTGATTGCTACAGGTGGTTTGGGAATGGGACAATCGAGAAGGGAGAGGTTTCGCATTACTCCATTTTCATCTAATTGGATTTGCTCTTTGCTTAATCCAGAGATGTTTTCGCCTTTATCGTCGAGGACGAATAACTTTGCGCTCATTTCTGGGAATTTGGAAGCATTAATATCGAACAGGGAAATGGAGGCAGCAAATGAATTTGCCAAAGCTACGATGAATATGACAATAGAAATATATATAATTCGCATAATTAACAGTCAAGTTATGTATGTTCTAATAACTCTTTGTAAACGTATAAAAGAGCAATTTAGTTAATTATACTAAAAAGTAAGTGGTTTCCCTTCAAGGAGAGACGGCTTCCAGCCGTATTTTTCTTCGTTATCTATGAGGCGGCAAGATGCCGTCCCTCTTTCAGATAATTAATGCGAAAATAAGTAAGAGTTGTATCAGATATTTTGCTACCTAAATGTATGTAGCTGGTCCTTCTAATGTTACTTTATTTAATAGCAATCCATTAAATTTGAAATCTACGATTAGGGCTTCGCCACTTGGCGGGATAATAGTAATCGGAGGGGGAAGGTCTTTTTTCCACAAAAGTGAAATTGCCGTTGCTATTGCTCCCGTGCCGCAAGCACCAGTCTCTGCTTCTACTCCTTTTTCGTAAGTCCTTAGCCGGACGGTGTTTCCATCTATTTGGAAGAAGTTTACATTCGTGCCGACTGGCGCAAATTCACTATGATTACGAATATCGGGAGCTATTTTATTAATATCAAACTTCCTAAAATCATCTCCGAGCTCTTCTGTAAAATCATCGTAATTTATGATGTAATGATTAGTCCCTGTATTTACAAAATCGCCTATAAAAACAAGGTTTTCGTTGATTTCTATATCAATATTTGGTGAAAATTGAGATGGGGGAGAGAAGAATAATTTGATTTTGTCCTCGTGTAGCTCGTATTCATACAAGTTCCCAGCCATAGAGAATTTATGATGATTTGCTTTATATGCCTTATCCAAAGCGAATCGCACAGCGACCCTCCCACCATTGCCGCACATCATTCCGGAGCTTCCATCTGGATTATAGAATTGCACATCGAAATCCGTATTTTCATTTTTGGCAGGAGCGATTACTATAATTCCCTCGCTTTTGAAAGGATTGTGTTCATCGTTATTGTTATTATTATCATTATTAAATTCAATATTACAAATAGCGCGAGCCAATTCAGGCATATCTATATCGCTTGGCAGGTCTTCTATCATCATTACAGAGAATAGATTGCCCGCTCCGGACATCCTTTTAATATTTAGCTTATTTATATCGATATTCATGAATCAATTGGAATTGTATTGAAAATTATTTATCACAATAGACTATATCAATCATTTCTTTATGAATTAGACCATTTGTAGCCAATATTGAATCACCATAAATGCTGACTTCTGAGCCATCGTATTTAGTTACTTTGCCACCGGCTTCTTGAACGATGAGAATGCCTGCCGCTACGTCCCAAGGGTTAAGTTTTATCTCCCAAAAGCCGTCAAATCTGCCGTTTGCTACATAAGCTAAATCAAGGGCAGCGGAACCGAGACGACGCACTGGCAAACCTTTATCGACCACCTGTCCGAATATGCTCACGCATTCGTTATGGCGAGAATTTACGTCGTATGGAAATCCCGTAACAAGGAAGGCAGAGGGGAAGTCGGAGTTCTGCGAGACAGATATTTTCTTGTTATTCAGATAGCTTCCTTTGCCTTTTTCCGCTACGAATAGTTCTTTGAGTATGGGGTGATAAATCACTCCGCATAATATTTCATTATTTTGGACTGCGGCTATGCTAACAGAGAAAATCGGTAAGTTATGAGCGAAATTTACAGTGCCATCAAGTGGATCAATCACCCAAATGACTTCATCGCTGGAAAATTCTTTGCTTTTGCCACTTTCCTCAGCGAGGAATGAATGGCTTGGGAATTTCTCTGAAAGTGTAGAGATAATATAGTTTTCGGATTTTTTATCAAATTCGGTTACTAAATTATTTCTGCCTTCTTTGGAAGAGATTTTGAAGTCTGTTCCAAATCCCGCTTCGAGTATTTTTCCAGCTTCAATTGCGGTTTCTATTGCAGCATTAGTTATTTCGCTAAACATTATCCTCTTTCGAATATTTTTTAGTAATATCATTGATTTTCAACTCTGCATTATTCAGGTATTCTTTTAGCTCGCTTGCTAATGCCATACCTTGCTCATACATCTTTACTTGGTCTTCGAGTGGGATACTGTTATTATCCAAATCATTGATAATGTTTTGGAATTTCTGTAATTTTTCCTCGAATGAAATATTTGCTTTTGCCATGTTAGATATCCAGATTCTTTACGTAATGTGCATTCTTTTCAATGAACTCGCGGCGTGGCTCTACTTTTTCTCCCATAAGGGTTTCGAATATCCTTGAAGCCTCGGCAGCGTCATCAATATCCACGCGGAGGAGAGTTCTGGTTTCTGGGTTCATAGTAGTTTCCCAAAGTTGTTCTGGGTTCATTTCACCAAGACCTTTGAATCGAGAGATTACGATACCATCAGACGAGATTGTTACAGGAGCTTCATCATCTACCAATGGAGCTTCTTCATTTTCCTCTGGTTCTGGAGCAGCGTTGCCGGATTTTCTGTTCTGAATATCTTTTCTTATTCTTTGGATGATTTCGTCTCTTTGTTTATCATCATAAGCATAATATTCCAATTTACCTTTTTTAAGTTTATATAAAGGCGGCTGAGCAATGAAGAGCTTCCCTTTAACGATTAAATCGTGCATATAGCGATAGAAGAAAGTCATCAGTAGTGTTCTAATATGCGCACCATCGACGTCGGCATCCGCCATCATTATGACTTTACCGTAACGTGATTTATCTCCATCGAAGTCATCATCGAAGCCAGCTCCGATAGCCGTGAACATAGTTCTAATTTCTTCATTTTCTAATATCTTAGACGGTCTTGCTTTTTGGACGTTTAGGATCTTTCCGCGAAGCGGTAAGATAGCTTGGAAGCGTCTATCTCTTCCTTGTTTAGCGGAACCTCCCGCAGAGTCGCCCTCCACTATGTAAAGTTCTGTATCTTCGGAAGTTCTTAATGAGCAATCTGCTAATTTGCCAGGGAGAGTGGAGATTTCCAAAGCACTCTTTCTGCGAACAAGCTCTCTTGAGCGTTTTGCGGCGATACGCGCTTCTGCTGCAACAGATGCTTTCTCGATTACTTTCTTGGCAAGAGCAGGGTTCTCATCAAGGAATATATTAAGTTTATCGGTAACGATTGAGCGAACAATACCTTCGACTTCGCCATTACCGAGTTTAGTTTTTGTTTGTCCCTCGAACTGTGGATTTGCTACCATCACGGAAATAACGGCGGTTAATCCTTCCTTAAAATCTTCGCCAGTGATTTGAATTTTTGAGTTTTTCAAATTTGCTTGAGCATAAGTATTTAGGGTTCTGGTTAGTGCCGATCTAAATCCAGTAACGTGCGTGCCACCCTCGATAGTATTGATATTATTTACATAAGAGAGGACATTTTCGTTGTATCCATTATTATATTGGAAGCAGATTTCTACTTTTGTTTCTAATCCGCTTACTCCCGTATCGGAGCCAAAAATTAGAATAGGTTTTACTAAAACAGTCGATGTTTCATCAATGTAATTTACAAAATCGACTAATCCGCCACGATAATGGAAGACTTCAGAAATCATCTCGCGCTCATCTGTTAGAGTGATGGAGACATTTGGATTTAGGAAGGCTAATTCTCTTAATCTATCGGCTACTTTGTTATATTTGAAAGTTACTGTATTGAAGATGTTCGGATCTGGATAGAAACGAATAGTGGTTCCTGTTTCCTCTGAATGTCCTATTGTTTGAATAGATCCCTTAGGATTTCCGCAGGAAAAGGTTTGCTCATAAATATTACCATCTCTTTTGATAGTAGCGATAAGAGTTGATGACAAGGCATTTACGCAGGAGACACCCACGCCGTGGAGACCACCAGAGACCTGATATGAGCCTTTATCGAACTTTCCGCCGGCATGCAAGGTGCAAAGCACAACCTCAAGTGTGGAGACTTTTTTTACAGGGTGGGGACCAGTTGGGATACCTCTACCGTTATCAGTGATTGAGCAAGAGCCGTCGTGGTGTATGGTAACTTCGATGTGGTCGCAATAACCGCCCAAGGCTTCATCAATGGAGTTATCTACAACTTCTTGAATTAAGTGGTGGAGACCGCGCTCGCCGACGTCGCCAATATACATTGCAGGGCGGAGCCTAACTGCTTCGAGACCTTCGAGGACTTTGATATTATCTTCGTTATAAGTGCTGTTTCCATTAGAGTGGTGCTCATTCGGATGATTCTCATCTAAATGAGCATTATTATTAATTTCTTCCATTAAAAATTTTTATTATTTAGTGTGTAAATCGAACTATTATTTAGACTACAAATATACGAATTTTTGGGGAGAAAATAAAGGAAAAGTAATCCACAAGATACTTTGTATAAAAGGTTTTATGCGGATTTTATGTTACAAGAAAAAATAGGTCAAATTGTGGGGGAGTGAAGGGGATAAGATGTGAAGAGAGCCACTTGTCGGATTCGAACCAACGGCCTGCTGATTACGATTCAGCTGCTCTACCAACTGAGCTAAAGTGGCTTGGTATTTTACTTCGCATTTTCGAGATTACAAAAATAATAATATTTTTGTAAAAATGGAATAATTAATGAAAAATATGTTTATTTATTTTCTGATATTTTCTCGAAATAATTTTCAATATATTTAATCCTCTGCTCGGCTGGATTGCGTTTATAGTAGAAGAATACGTAATAGGGGTGCGGCACAGGATTATATAGATTCTTCTTATATACTTTTGTGATGGCAGAGATGTAGGTATCTTTATTCCGCGTGTGATTTAGCGAAAATTCATCGGCACGTTGCTCGTTTTTTCTTAAATGATAATTAATTAATGGGAGAACAACAATGGAGAAAGAAGCTATTAGAACAGAATAGAGGGCTAATCCAACGTAAAGGCTTAGATTATAGACATAGAAGGATTTAAAGATTGTAATATCCGTTGTGAATATGCTTAATAAGAATAGGACGATGCCAATTAGGGCAATGGCAATGCTGATATTGGCAATATTGTGATTCAGCTTATTGTGTCCGGCTTCGTGCCCAATTACAGCGAGTATTTCCTCGTCGGTGAAATTATTAATAATGCTATCACTTATGATGATGTTCTTGTTCTTTCCGAATCCCGCAAAGAATGCGTTCAATCTGTTTGTTCTCTTCGAGCTTTCGAAGATGTTAATATTGCTGATTGGGAAGTCGATTTCCTGGCAGAAATTCAATATTTTATTGCGTAGATTTGGGTCTACTGCATTGTTAATTGTGTTTAGGAATTTCAGGTAAATCATTGGATATAGGTAGCTATATGAAATGATGAGAATTGAAGCGACTATCCACGCTACCCACCAGAAGTTTTGACCAAATAATATGTGGGAAGTGAATATTGATATAGCGATGATACCGGCAATGATGTAATAGATAAGGCTCCGCTTTGCGTTTTCGATGGCAAATTCTTTGAATTTCATTCGCGAAATTCTGTATTTTTTATCCAAATAAAAATTTAAATAGATCTCATATAGCAAGCGTAGGATAATGAAGAAAGTTAAAATTATTATCAAATATACAGAGCTTTGGAAGATGAAATTCGTGGGCAAAGAGCGGACAAAATCATCTAAGATCCTAAATCCAGAGAATAACCAAAATGCTAACAATGCTACTACCGAGAAGAAAACAGCTACAATTTCGGCACGGGAGCGAGCTTGCGCATAGAGGGACATTTTTTTATAATCTAAATACGAATAATATTGATTGATCTTTTCGTAGCTTGCTGACTTCAGATTTACGAAATTCAGCATTGTGGCGATTAAGTAATTCAAATAATTAACAAATATCCCAAGTATTATTAGTTCTGTATAAGATTTCACGTTCTAATACCGTTAATAATTATGTGTAATTTTGTAATAAACGAACTAATGCAATTTGAATTATAAAAAAAGGCAGAATCAATGATAATTCTGCCTTAAAATAATAATCTAATTTTCTTTAAAATGAATAGCTTATGCCGATTTTAAATTTTTCGAAAGCGAGAGGTGCTTCATTGCTTAGTGGCCAGTTCATTTTTGTTTTTCTTAGTTCATACATTCCGTATGAAATTCCATTTTTAATAACGAAATTGATGATTGGTCCTGCGATGGAGTTGCGCTGAGTGATCTCTTGAATGAATGAATTTGTAAATCCTTTTGCTATTGCTTCAATGATTTCGCTTGCTGACCAATACCAGAATTGATGCGCGGGTAGGACTTGATTTTGCTCATAAGTAGCATTGATTCCTAAGCTGTTGAATAACTTAATATTTACCCCAGCTTCGAATGATGTCCCGAATTTGAATTTATCATGGAATCTTTCGAGTTTGTTTGTAAATTCATATCCGGCTGGTTGCCCCTCGAAAGTGAGAATATGCCAATTATAATTTTTGCCATGGGAGAGGACGATGTCGAAGCCATTTACTACGCTCCAGCCGTAGCCTTTGTAATCTCCGAATCCGAATTGCCAACCTTGTAGGTATGATAGATTGCTATCGATTGCTTTTCCGAATGATGGGTTGTAGTGAGAGAACCTGATGTAATCGAAGCTGCTTTTTACGGAGTATCCATTTCTGTCGCGCTTATCTAATACATACCCTGCTTTTACTTCTAATTCTGGGATATTATTGAATTTCTTGCTATACTCATCTTTGTTGATAGAAGTGATATTGTTATTGTAATTAATATCAATTCTCGGAGATAATTCACTTTCAAAGTATTTGATAAAGTCGAATGATTTGAATGGAGTATTATTAAAGTCGCGAGTATCGAAATGATATTTAAATTCATCGACTTTATAAGCACTATCCAAATACTCATCTGCAAACAATGGAGATGATGCTAAAATAAAAGCAGCCAATAGACCAAATTTCGTTAAAATCTTCATACTTAAACCTTACAAAATTAGTAAATAAATTGTTGATACAAGTTTATTTACGAAAGTAATTTTGTAAGGTTTCAAATATTATTCAGATTTAAGAGAGATTATCAATTATTTATCTTGAAAAATTAATCTTGAAGGATCTTTTTCTTAGTCCAATGCTTCATGACGTTATCATAAATGATGCTCGGTATTGACTTTGCGAACCAAGTAAAGAACTGAATTAATTTCGGGAAGGCTACTATTGATTTGCCTTTCAGGAGACCATCAACGATTATTTCTCCAGCTCTATCTGCATTGATAACCATTGGCATAGGGAATTGATTTTTGTTTGTCATGTTTGTATGGACGAAGCCGGGCTTAATTGTAATGATTTTCACATTAGAATTATATAGCTGGCAACGAGCTGCTTCCAATACATGCGAAGCTGCAATTTTGCTCGCTGTATATCCAGCATTGCCAGGGAGTCCTCTACATTCTGCCAAGGATGAAGTTCCGGCGAATATTACTTCTTTGTCTGCTTTCAGCAAAGTTGGCAAAATTGCCTCCATTGCGTCGAGCATTCCCGTGAAGTTTACTCTGAAAACATCCTTTATTACTTGAGCGTCGAAATTGTTGAAGTCGTCCGTGCGAGAGATTCCAGAATTGTAAATTACGATGTCGGGAGTGCCGATTTTATCAAGACATTTCTGGAATGAATTGCTTATCGCTAATTTATCGCTTACATCTACGTAATTGTAGTTGCACTCGACTTGGTATTTCTGGCTGATTTCAGCAGAGAATTTGATTAAGCCTTCCATATCTCGCGATGCGAGGAAGAGGTTGTGCCCTAATTTAGCGAATGCTTCTGCTATTCCAGCTCCAATTCCTTTGGATGCGCCGATGATATAAATATTCATATTTTTAATTCTAAATGATTAATTGTTTATAAATTGTCTAAAAATTATTACTAATTAGTTGCTATCCCTTGGGACGGGTAGCTTAATATAAAAAGTAGTGCCTTCATTTACTTTTGACTGCACGTCAATAATCCCATTATGCTGGTGCAAAATCCTTTGAGTAATTGGCAATCCCAAGCCAGTGCCTTCCGCTTTGCGAGTAAAGAAGGGGTTAAATACTTTCGAGAGATCCTCCGGAGAGATTCCGCAACCGCTATCTTTAATAGCCACGACTACATATTCTCCGCGAGAATACTTAGTCGATGATTCAAGGAAAGTGCTGATTTCAATTGTGCCTTTTTCTTTGATGGAATCGCTGGCATTAGTAATCAAGTTAATAAATACTTGCTGAATTTGCTTGGAATCGATTGCTACCATTGGCAGGCTTTCGTCCAATTTAATATCTACTTTTATATCTTTTTTTCTGATAGTTGATGCTACTAAATCAAGTGTCGATGGCAGTATGGAATTGATATTCATCGTCTTTACATCTGGAATAGTAGGACGAGAAAAGTTTAGCGATACTTCGACTATCTTGGATATGCGTTCCACGCCCTGCAATGCTGTTTGAACAAATGGATATTCAGAAGATTCTGGGGGGATTTTCCTATTTAAGAGTTGCAAATTAAGATTTACAGCAGCCAAAGGATTACGAATTTCGTGAGATACTCCTGCGGAAAGCTGCCCGAGAAGAACTAACTTGTCAGCTTGGACGAGCTTATCCGTCATAGCATAATGCTCGGAGACGTCGCGGGCGAGAGCTTGTATCAGTCTTTGTCCTTGGAAATCAACAAATCTTGCGCTTACTTCGAGCATTAATTCTGGATTTTCTTCTGTCTCGAATGTTAATTCACTTAGCACGATTGGGGAGCTGGTCTTAGTTAATAATTTAAAAATTCGGCGAAATTGCGGGATAGTTAATCCAATCAGCTCATTTTTGGGAATATTCAGCATGCTTGAAGCAATATCATTTGCTTCGAGTATGCACCAAGTATCCGGCTGGACGATGAATACAGCATCGGCAGAATTTTCAAAAAACGATTTATACCAATTTAATTGATTGTTTAATATCTCAATTTGCTTTTTATATTCTTCTATTTCTGTTTTTTTTGTGCTACTTTTTGGTTTCTTTTCCATTTTCCTTTTTCTCTTGCGTTGGTATTACTACCGGTTTTATTTCCGAATCTAATGTTTTTGGTTCCACTGGGATGTTATTTTTGTCGCCTTCTTTTTCTTTAAATTGGTCAAGTGGATTATTAAATTTAATATCTGGCATTGAAGCTGCGCCCTTAATTTGCGGTTTTAGGCTGTCGATATTTTTCATTGGATTGAAGTTATCTTTTACGTTATCCCATAGGTTTTCAAGCGTAGACTTTTCCTTCTTAATTGATTGCTGTCTGTCGAAGTGCGTAGTCCTTTCAATTTCATTTCCCGCCTCTATCTCTGCTAAGTAATTTCTTTTTGGAGATATGAATACTTTTTTTGCTTGTAGGGAATCAGGGATTGGCATTCCTGAGGATTTGATTTGCTTAAAAACAACAGATGTGCGGACTTCATTGGCTAATTCGCTGTCGGGATATTTAGTGAGCAGCAAATTATAATAGAATGCAGCGGAATCCATATTTTTCAGGTTATTTTCATATACTAAACCGATGCTATAAATTGATTTTGGAGCAAAATTAGAGGTGTCGTATTTATTATATATTTTTGAATATGAATCAATGGCTTGATTATATAAGCCGTTACGCCTCATTTGATTTGCTGATTTGTATAGTTCGGGGAGTGTATCAATAGCATAGAACTCAGTATATCCAAGTTTCTTATAGGCTTCTTTTCCATATTCTGTCTTTGGATATAAATCGGCAATTTGCTCATATAAACTATCTGCGAGCAATGGGTTTTCATCTCTAATTACTCGTTGATATGTATAGAGGAATTGCGCGCGGCAACTGCTATCCCGCGGTGCAATATCCATCGCATATTTGTAATAGAGTTTAGCCGTATCGGCATTTCCAAGTATTTCGTTTATTCTTGCGTATTCGTAAGTATCTTTTGACAGATCTGTTCTTACAGAATCATTTAGCGAAGCTGGATCAGAATTAAATTTCTTTATGCCGGGCATTGCTGCGCTTTGTTTTTGAGAATACAGTTGTAAATTCTGATAAACCCTATTTGCCGTGGTATAAAAATCGCTTCGGGCGTTGCGTACTTGTGCTAAATATCTTCTTGCGTCGAAGTAATTCTTATCTTTAAAGAGCATCATTGCTTTCTCGAAGTAAATAGCTTGAATTATATGGCTATTGGAATATGCTGAATCAGCAAATTTCTCAGTTTCTAAGTATAAATCTTTTTCTTGAGTAAGAGTATAATTCAGCAATTTGCCAGCGACTACATATTCTTTCCATTCTTCAAATTTCTTATCGTTTTCGAGCTTATAGAGAATTGCCATTCCATCTTGATTATTGCCAAGGCGGATTTGGCACATAGCATTATAGAAGCGAGATTCAAACATTCCGGCATAATCAGGAGAATAGTTTTCAACTTGCTTGAACGCTATTGCTGCTTTATCGTATCTGCCGATTCTATATAAAAGGGCGGCTAAATCGACTTGCCATTTTGCTTTTTGCTTATCATCATCGCATTGGACAATCGCCTGCAAATATGGCTTAAGCGCATCATCAAAACGACTATCGCGCAGGGCTACTTCTGCTTCTAATCGGAAGGCTTCCGATAGAATATCATATCGCTTTTGTAGCCAGGCTACATCGACTGTGCGGGAGAGGATGGTTAATCCGGTGAGTGTTTGCTTTCTAACCAAATACGTTTTCGCTATCATTAAATGAGCGTCAGGCATTAATTCGCCATTTGGGAATTTATCAATTAACTCGCTACACTTTACTTGGCAATTAACCCAATCGCTTTGATAGAAAAATGATTTAGCCATTAGGTAAAGCGTTTTCTCTACGTAGACACTATTTGGGTGCTTCGCAAGGATTTTAGAGCCTTTGATGATCACGGAATCTAATTTGATCTTCACGGGCTGGAGCTTGCGATTATCTATTACGAACTCATCCATAAATACTACGGGTGATTTCCTCGGGTCGGGATTGACCCAATAATTTGGTTGCGAAATAAACACCTTAGGCATAATTCGCTTTTTCTCATCTTGGTATTCAAATGGTGCGAACGTAGTATCTGTACCAATTATATAAGTTCGATCTGGATCAGCGACAACTGCTACTTCTGATTTTTGTGAACTTTCCTCTTCTTCTGAATCTGATTCTGATTCAGCTAAATCGGTCTCACCTAAATGTGTATCAATAATTTCATCAAACTCACCAGATTCACGGACACTTTCTAACCCCGCATTGAACATTTCAATTAATTCTGGATTCTCACCCGCAGAAACAGCAAACCCATAATCAGTCACTTCCATTTGTTCGCCAATAAAGCGTAATGGAATACCACCAGTTTGAGCCGCATAAGCCATTACTGGATAATCCTCAATGACTGCAGCTGAATTACCTGCTTGTAAGTCTTCATACATATTTACTGAATCTTCAAAAGTCGAAATCGTAAAGCCGTATTCATCAGCCACTGATTCAGCAGCTGCCATACCGGTTGTACCTGTCTTAACCGCAACGTTTTCTCCTTCTAAATCTTCTAACGATTCAATATCGCTATCTTCTAAAACGGCGAATTGCACTCCTGCTTCATAGTACGGATCTGAA
>CAZGXC010000028.1:0-3608 GCA_964529535.1 uncultured Hyphomicrobiales bacterium
TGTGGTGCGAGAATTATTAATTGAATCTTGATGCGTAAAAACAATATCCTTAGATTGTCCTCTCATTGCTAAGGCTGAATAGAACTTCCCGAGTTCGATTGCGTTCGTCCCGCAGGCACCGAGAATCATTGAAAGCCCCAAGTGTTCATCTTTCTTGGCTAAATTGGAGAATCCACAATTCTTTAAGAGTGAGATAAACTTCCGCACGCCAAGCTCTTTTAATATCTGAACCGCTGGAATATTGAGAGAATTATAAAGAGCAAAATCTGCCGGAACAGCACCATTAAATTTTTCATCAAAATTCTCTGGTTGATAGCCATCAAAATCCATTGGAATATCAAATAATATTCGCTTTGGTGTAATAATCCCTTCATCAAGTGCCGCAGCAAACAATGCTGGTTTTAGGGCGGATCCAGGGGAGCGCAATGCCCTTACCCCATCGTTCTGCCCCTTGGCTGATAAATCTCCGAAATCTGCCGATCCACAATATGCGATAGCCTTGCCAGTTTGATTTTCAATGACTAAAGCTGCACAATTACTGATATTTAAGAATTTTAGCTTTTCATTATGGCGTTTTAGAATTTCGGCAGTTTTATTTTGGATTGGTAGATCGATGAAAGTATGAATAATGTTTGCTTCATCGCTTCGAAAGCTCTGCGAAAGATGCGGTATATAGTTACTAATGCTGTGTCTATTAGCTGATATTCCTTCATTTAGCGCATCATTAAGTAAAGTCTGGTCAAATACTTCATCTGCTCCGAGGCGCGCCAACCAAGTATTCCTAAATGTTTTCAGCTTGGAGAGATTTTCTTGTTTGTCTAATCTTAAATTGTTAGGGTTATTGGGTATAATAGATAGAACCACTGCTTCCGATAATGAGAGGCGAATAGGTGGCTTATCAAAATATAGATATGAAGCGGACTTCACTCCCTCGATGTTCCCACCATAAGGCAAAAGAGATAGATACATTTCCAAGATTTCGCTTTTGCTATATTTCAACTCTAAATAGATTGCGCGAAATATTTCAAGAGTTTTGTTTAGGTATGTCCTGTCCCTTCGCTCAAGCATTCTAATCACTTGCATCGTGATAGTAGAAGCACCGGAATTTATCGCTCCGCTTCGGACATTTGAATACATTGATTTAACAATCGCAATAGGATTAAATCCGAAATGATAATCGAAATATTTATCCTCTTTATGAACAATGGTGCGGATAACATAAGGCGAGACTTCTTTTAGCGAAGTCTCGAAACGCCACTTGTCATCGGGACTCAAGAATGCTGCAATTAATTGATTATCCTTGGAATATATTTCCTTACTATACTTAAAATGTTTGCTAATCGGAGCAAATAATTCATTTGCCAGCATAAACACAAGCAATGCGCTTAGGCTAATTAAAAACACCTTGACAAACAGATATTGATATTCATCTAATTGTGATTTAAGCATAGGTAAGTAAATAAAATAATAGAACTAATAAAATGAATTATTAGTTCTATGTAAAGTAAAAATATATTTAAAAAATCTGACGCTTACTCAACGATAGATTCTTCTTCATCCTTCATTGGAGTTTCGATGTGCAGTCTATCGCTTAATATTTCTTTCATAGCGAAGAAAGTAGGCTTAAGCAATTCATCGAATTTTTTGCTAACTGCAATTTGATCATAGTTTATTACGTCTGTATCAGAATCAATGCGGACTTCATCAAGCTGAGCCATGGTCTCTGCGCGAATTTGATCATTGATTTGGCGAGCTCTCATACCAAGCGCTACGATTGATTGATATACTACGCCTTTTTCTGATTCTTTCATCCTGACAACTACAGGATTGATGCTATAAGTATCCAAGTATTTAACCTTTAATTTATGCTTATTACTTTTTAGGAACACAAAATTACGGAATTTTCTTTAAAATAACAATTTTTTATATTATATTTGCTGTTATTTTTTGGAAATTATCGATAATCAAAAAGTAAAGTAGAAATACTTAGCGATTATCTAATCATTATATCACAGAACTTATGAAAAAATTATATTTTTCTATCAGCGAAACAAGTGGGCTAATCGACGAAGAACAGCACGTCTTGAGGTATTGGGAAAAGGAATTTCCTATTCTAAAGCCGAAAAAAAACAGAAGCGGTAATAGAACGTATTCAGAAAAAGACTTAATTATCCTGCGCACTATCAAGAGGCTTATTCGGGACGAGATGCTAAACGTAAAAGATGCCAATAACATTATTCTGGAAGAAATTGCCAAAACTGAAAACGAAATAAATAGCGCGGAAATTACTTCACCTACAAACGAAGTAATCGATAAAAAAGAAGCTAAAACATCTACGAAAGCGGTAAAAACTGAAAAGAAATCAGAAAAGATTGATGAAGTAATTGTTGAGAAAGAGAACAATGATGACATCGAAGTTATCAAAGAGCAAGATGCCCCAGAAATAGCAAAGATTGAAAGCCACAAGATAGCTGATGATTCTTCTATCCCAAAGGAGGAAATAAAGTCATTTCTATTAGAACTGCTCAATAAAGTAAAAAAATTATAATTTTTCTATAAAAACAAGAGTTTCAATAAAATTTAATAACAAACGTTTATAAATTTCGTAATAATGCTAAATAAGAAATAAATTTTAACAACTTTAATAAATATAAGGATCATTATATTGAAAAACACATTTAAATACCTAAGTGCTTTAGCATTAGCTGCACTAATATTAGTATCATGCGGCAAGCAACAAGCTGACGCTCAAACTCAAAACACTACTCAGACTGCTGCGCCGGCTGTGAAAGTATTCTCCATCACTGATGTGAAATCACAGGGCACAAACAAAGCTCCTGATTTCTCTTGGACTGAAAACGGAAAAGCTGTTAAATTCTCTGAAGCTACAAAAGGAAAAGTTGTATTCCTAAACTTCTGGGGAACTTGGTGCCCACCATGCAGAGCGGAGATTCCAGACATTATAGAAATAAGCAATGAGTTCGCAAGCAAAGGCTTAGTAGTTATCGGAATGGCTAACGAAAGAGTTGCCGGAGATGAAGCAATTAGTAAAGTAAAAGAATTTGCTGCAAGCAAGAATATAAGCTATACTAATTTTATTTCTAATCAAGAAGTAAGAGAATTATACGGCGGAATTAACTTTATTCCTCAGACATTCATCATTGATAAACAAGGCAATATTGTTGAAACAATTAACGGTATGCGTAAAAAAGATGAGTTTATTGAAATCATCAATAAATATTTAAAATAATAGCATATTTTATTTTTACTGCCCGATATTAGTAACCCTATTAATATCGGGTTTTTTTTTATATATTTACCTACAGCATTATCTCATCTTCTGGCATTTGCTCCACTTCCTTTATCCCCTTTATCCCAATTAATTTCATATAAACGATATTAGGATTAACGTCCTCTGGAATGCTTAAAGTAAATGCTCCTTCAAATAATGAGTTGTTATTCAAAGAGAGGTTGATACGCATAATATTTATCTGACCAATCGCATCAGTAATATCCTTTACTAATCCTGGTCTGTCATGTCCGATTACTCTAAACTTATATAATTTAGATTCTGGTTCTTTTGGTTCGGGATCTGGATTATCTTTTTT
>CAZGXC010000028.1:3618-11962 GCA_964529535.1 uncultured Hyphomicrobiales bacterium
TCCTCGTTGCCTTGAAGTAATAATACAGCTTTACGAGAGCTTTATGAGTAATCACCCAGTTTTCCCATTCTTCCAATGGCATACTGTTGGGCGAAGTAATTATTTCTACCGTATCATGATCTTTTAATTCTTGGCTAAGTGGTCTTATCTCTCCATTTATCTTGGCGGAGATACAATGCATTCCGATTTCCTCGCCTAATTCAAAGGCTAAATCCACTGAACATGCACCATTTGGCAAACGATAATAAGTATTATTACAAATAATATTTATTTCTTTCTCGTATTGATTCATACGAATAGAACCGCATCATCGTCTCCCTCTTCGATTAAGTCTTTCATCCAATGTAGCCATTCGTTTACCTCTTCTTCCTCGAATCTATGCGAATGCTCTGCCCCTACTGTGGCTTCACCAGTCTTGATTTTATAGATTGCGGCTATCCCAGTCTCGGCGATATTATCCATTTCTTCCGTGCGAATCACTACATCTACTAAGCGTCTATCAGGACCAAAGTGCGTGGAATGCAAAGCTCGATAAAAGTTGATCTTCGGGCGAGCGATATAATCCACTAAAGAACTAACTGGTCCGAAAATATTTGCGATTACACCATAAGCCTTGTAGCATTCTGTAATATCCTCTGTTCGCAAGACTACCACCATTGAATAAAAATCCTGTATCTCGCTAACGGGGATATTCTTTTCCTCTGATTTTTTATAAATCTCGTATGGATGCTTATGCTCTATCGTAATAATATGTGGAATTTCTTTTTTCTCTAAGTTTTGCGAAATAGCTTCGTAAAACTTTTGAATATAATCAAGAAGCTCTAATCTCTTTTTGTCTAACTCTTGGCGAATATTTTCGTATGCATCTGGGTCTTTGAAATAAAACGATAATATTTCCAAAATACGCTTAATTTTAATCAAACCAAGACGCTGAGCAAATGGAATATAGAAGTTTAGGGTTTCATCGGCTATTCTTTGCTGCTTTGGAGGCGGCAGAGACGACAGAGTGCGCATATTATCCAATCTATCAGCTAATTTAATGAACATCACACGGACATCATCAACCAGAGCCTCAAATAGCTTAGTATAAGTATTTGCTTTGTCTAACTTGCGCGTATTTATTCCCTTTATTTTAGTTACTCCATTTACAATATTCGCAACTTCGCTACCAAATTGATCTTCAATATACTCCAATGGGAAATCTTTATTATCCTCTACGACATCATGAAGCATTGCTGCGCAAATAATCGCATTATCAGCATTACCAATCTCTTTGATGATAGAAATTGCTACTTTCATTGGATGAGTATAATATGGCTCGCCAGAAGCGCGATATACGTTGCGATGCGCCATCAAGCACAAATCAAAGGATCGGGCTATCATCTTCTCATCATAAGCTGCTACATTCTCTCGGCAAATATCCAACAAGGTTTGCTTGTCTTCAGCTTCATCTTTACCATAAGGACATTCTTTTTCTAATTCTAATTCGTACTCTTTTATCATATATTATAACCACATATCAATTTATGCGAAGATTTCGTATTTTTGTATTTTAAAAACTGTTAAATTACTTATTTATTGTTTAAAAATCAAATTTTTAAGCTAATATTCTGAAAAAGAACAATGAAATACGAAGAAATTATTGAAATTCTGCACTCAAAAGCCAATCCAAGCAACGTAATCGGTATGGCAAGGTTTGGTATAAGTTCTAAAAACACTCTTGGCGTATCGATGCCAGGGATTCGGGAAATTGCAAAAATAATAAAGAAAAATCACGAATTAGCCATCGAGCTATGGGATAGTGAAATTCACGAGGCGAGAATTTTAGCAGGGCTAATTGCTGAACCCAAGAAGATGACCAAAACTCTTGCGGATAAATGGGTAGCTGATTTCGATTCTTGGGATGTATGCGATCAAGTGTGTAGCAATCTATTGGATAAGGTTGAGTTTCGAGACGAAAAGATCTTCCAATGGGCAGAAAGCGATGAAGAGTTTATCCGTCGAGCTGCATTCGCCACTATCGCTACTGACGCTGTCCATAACAAAAAGAGAGACGACGAAGAGTATTTGCAGTTCTTCCCCATTATTATTAAATACGCAAGCGACAATCGCAATTTCGTTCGAAAAGCGGTTAATTGGGCGATTCGCCAAATTGGCAAAAGAAGTGCCTACCTAAACATTAAGGCTATTGAATTATGCGAAGAATTGCTAAGAATTTATCCCGAGGATAAAACTGTTCGATGGATTTGTGCCGATGCACTCCGCGAACTCACAAGTGAGAAAATCTTAGCTAGAATAAAGAAATAGATTATATATTCTAATGCTGAACTATCATTTTGCCACTTAGTGTTTCATTTGCTTTTCTAAAAGAGTAGAAATATGTAGCAGAATTTATATGCTGAGTATCATATTGCATTAAAATATAATCAATTATCCTCGATAATACACAAAGCTATTAGGCGTTTCGTATAACTTAATCTCGTGAAGTTCCGCTTCAGTTATTGATTCTTTCAGGATTTTCCAGAAAGCCAAGCAAAGATTTTCGGAACTTGGAATAATCCCCCGAAGGAAATCCACGTCGTGGTTTAAATTCTTATGATCTACCTTTTCTATTATATCGGACATAATAAGAGACTTTAATTTCTTCAAGTCCATCAAATAGCCGAGTTTTGGGTTGATTTCGCCTTTTACGGTTACTTCCAAAATGTAATTATGCCCATGCCCATTGGGATTATTGCATTTTCCGAATAACTCTGCATTCGTCTCGTCGCTTAATTCTGGATTATGTATTCTGTGCGATGCAGAAAAATCCAACCTTTTTGTAATATAAATCATATATTTTAGTTAAATGTTATTGTTAAAGTTAATATTTCTTGTTAATTTTGAGTTCTATAATGTTTGACGTATAATTACTAACTTTATTAATATGAAAATTAAATCAATAAAATACGCCATAGTTCTTGCAATGATATTAATGTCTTGCTCTTTCAATCAAAATATCCAAACAGAAAAGAAGCAAGAGAATCAAGCCAACAAGGAGCAAGCTCTGAAAGATATGAGCAAATCCAAAGAAGAATTTGAAAATGCCAAAGCAGAAATCGAAAAAGAAATTACAACAAGCGATAACCTGAGCAAAATTCAAATGCCAAAGAATATTAATACAGAACTGATAAACCTATATGCTAAATCTGATTTCTCTTTCTCAATAAATGGCAATTCCAATAGTGCCACTGCTGAAATTAAGATTGCGGCTTATGATTCTGCATATATTCGCATCACGGGTCCTTTTGGTATTCAAGTAGCAAAGGCATTTGCGACCAATAAATACTTCCTATTCCTAAACTCATTCAATGGCTCGGCAATGGAAGGCACTCCCTCACCGGAAGCTATTGCCAACTTTATTCAAACGGAACTATCTTACGAAAACTTCCTCGATATTCTGCGAGCGAAATTGCTCTTCAGCGCTGATAAATATAAATATTATGATACTCAAAACGAGCAAAACCGCTTTGAATATAAAGATAAGCAAAACTCCGACTTCGTGATTTTAGATAAGTATAATAGAATATCATCATATCTAAGAAAAGTAAATGAGCAAGAAGCCTTCAAGATTGAATATAATTATTCAGCTGGGAAAGGAAATGTCAATTATCTAAAATCAATGAAGCTATTTATTCCTAAGGCAAATGGGACTATCCGATTTGATTTCGATGAATATAAAGATTTGATTTTAAATATAGAACCATTCTCGTTCCAGATTTCCCCGAAAATTAAAGTAACTAATATTAATAAATAGCTTGAATTTAATTAAACACTTAATATTACTAATATTGACTACTTCAGTAGCATTGCTTTCCCAAGAAATTAATGCTAACTCTCCCAATATTAGAAATGTAAATTCATCGCCGAGGACTAACCTTGCCAATGAAAATATGAATATTGAGAGCAATGACGATAGCATTAAAGTTTCTACTAAATCGACTCTGGATACTATCGTGAAATTTCAAGCGAAAGATACTTTATTATTTAATTTGAAGACCAAAACACTAAGATTAAAGAATAAAGCGAAGTTAGACCTAAAAGCCCAAAATATTTCATCGGATCTAATAATATTGAATTTCGAGAACTCCACTCTCGAAGCCTCCGCAGATACTACTATAGCTGCAGGTTCTCGGGAATACCCCAAATTCTCCGATGCTGGGCAATCATTTGTAGGCTCTAAGATCTTCTATAACTTCGATACAAAGCAAGGCACGGTTAGCGTCGGCGAAACAGAAATAACCGATGGTTATTATTATGGCTCAAAGATAAAACGAATTTCCGACGATGAACTCTTTGTGCAAGATGGTTGCTACACAAACTGTAATCACCCCCATCCTCATTATTATTTTGGATCGCCCAAAATGAAGATGAAAATGAACGATAAAATTTACGTAGATCCTATCATCGTCTATGTAGAGGATTTACCTATTGCTGCTTTACCGATAGGCATATTCTTCCCCATCCAGCAAGGTAAGCAATCTGGCTTGATTCTCCCAACAGTTAATTATTCCCCATTCCGCGGAATGCTTTTGGAGAACTTCGGTTATTATTTCGCTCTTAGTGAATATTATGATACTCGCTTACATCTAAACTTCTATACAAAAGGTGGTTTCTTAATTGGAAACCAAACGAATTGGAGCCTGAAAAATGTCCTCAATGGAAATTTTGAAGCAAAATATGGATACACCCGCAATAATCCAGATGATGAGTTCACGCAAAACTGGAACTTCAAGCTCAATCATCAGCAGACTATCACTCCGCAAATGAGAATATCTGCCAATATTGATTTTATGACTTCTGACTTCAATCGCAAGACATCTAATAATATTTATGATCGCTCTCAATCAGAGGTAAGTTCCAACGCTTCGTTCAGTCATTCTTTTGATAATGGAATATCTTATTCTCTTAGTTTTAGAAGATCTCAAAATATTATTAATGATACATATAGGCAAAACTTGCCATCGGCAAACTTAAACATACCAACTCTTTACCCATTAAAAAACCTCATCAGCCCCAGCTCTGAAGTTTCCTGGCTAAGAGACCTAAACATCAGCTATAGCTCCAATGCTTCTTTTGATCAATCCAAGAGTATTAACATCTCGAAACAGAGCGATACGAGCTTTAAATATGAATATTCAAATAGAATTGTGCATAACCCAAGCATATCCATTTCTCCCAAGCTCGGGTATTTCACCTTGAATCCATATATCCAATTCAATGCTAATAACTACTTCCGCTCTTCGGAGCAAAGATTTAATGAAGCGGATTCCACAATCCAATATTATAACCAGAGAAATGGATTCTTTACAGAGTATAATTATAGTATCGGGGCAAATATCAGCACCACGCTTTGGGGAGTATTAAAAACTAATATCGGTAGCTTAAGCTCGCTAAGACACCAATTTAAGCCATCTATTGGATATAGCTTTAGTCCAGACCTAAGCCAACCAAACAAAAATATGTATGGAGAATATTACAATTCCGTAACCAAGCAGCATGTAAAATATTCAAGATTCGCTTTAGATGGTGGCGGAATTGCCTCTCAATATTTACAAAACAACTTGAATTTCAGCTTCGATAATACTTTTTCTATTACTCTAAAGCAGGATAGTGGCTTACCCAAGAAAATTGATCTGCTTCGGCTATCTCTTGGATCTAGCTATAATTTTACGAAAGATTCTGTGAAGTTAGGCAATATTAATGCGAATTTCAGCACTCCGCCAATCGCAAACTTCAACTTTAATGGTAATGCTAATTTCTCTCTGTATGAACACGTTTTGGACAGTCAGAACCGCACAGTAATAGTCGATAACTTCTTATTGGCTTCCAAGAAAGGTCTAGCCTATTTCAATGGTATTTCATTAAATTTAAGCACATCGTTTTCCAATCAAGGCTTCTTTCCTACATATTTGAACGGAAAAGCTTTAGACTCTCTGACATTCGGAGAGAGATTCACAAAAAGAATTAATGAGAACGATGGAGAGCACGATATGTTCGGCGATAATTCTCCCGGATACGATAGATTCTCTCCCCCTTGGCAAATCAATCTCAGCTTATATTTCACATATTCGCGTGCAGGAATTAATCATTTTAATAAATCCCTTAATCTATCCACGGATTTTACATTTAACTTAACCCCTACCTGGCACGTCTCTTGCAGAACAGGTATTGACTTCATCACGGGAGATTTCTCTAATTCTGCAATTACAGTAACCAAGCAGTTGCATTGCTGGAATTTCTATTTTGAATATTACCCAATTGGAGTAAATAGAGGATTCTATTTCAGATTGTCGCCAAATGCACAAATATTGAAAGACCTAAAAATAGAAAGTCCAAGGAGATTACCTTTGGATTACGAACGGTAAAAGAATTAGCTAATAATAAAAAATACTCCTAAAAAAGATAACTTGTATTTTCACCCACAGCTAAAGCAGTGGGTTGAAAAAACTATCAACCCCGTCCTTCAGGGCGGGGGCAACATACTGAAACAAATACTCCTGAATATCGCTAAGACATTCAGGAGTATTTTATTATAAAATAATGTTGTTAGAATATATCAACCCACGTTATACATTTCGTCGATTAGAAATGAGTAATTCCTCTCTACTACATGTCGCTTAATACTTAGTTTTGGGGTTAATTCTCCGCTTTCAATCGTAAAAGGCGCAGAAAGTAAGCGGAATTTACGCACTCTCTCGTATTTCGCAAAATTAACTTGTAGCCTATCGATTTCATTCTTGATTGCCTTGATGATTTGCTCGTTGCTGATTAACTCATCAGCTTTATCATATTTGATTTGGAGCAATTCTGCCAAGGATCTTAATTGATTAAAATCTGGTGTGATGAGCGCGGTTACAAATTCGCGATTATCTCCTACTAATATCACTTGCTCTATGTATTGGCTTTGGCTCAGGACATTTTCAATCGGCTGTGGGGCAATATTCTTGCCACCTGTATTAACGAAGATATTCTTTTTCCTATCTGTAATTTTCAGATTGCCTTTCTCTGTAAATACAGCAATATCTCCTGTATATAGCCAACCTTCTTTATCCAATGCCATGTTAGTAGCCATTGGATCATTCCAATATCCTTTCATCACGTTCGGACCGCGGACAAGCAATTCGCCATCTTCTGCTAATTTCACTTCTACGCTTGGTAGTGGCGGTCCAATTGTTCCGGGCTCTATATTGTCGCGTTGCGTAACAGATACCACTGGAGCGGCTTCAGTTAATCCATAACCTTCCAGAACGTAATATCCAGCAGCCACGAAGAACTCTGCAACATCCAAAGGAAGCGGTGCGCCGCCAGAGACGAGGCAAATCAATCTGCCACCTGTTTTTTCGCGAATTTTAGAATAAACGAGCTTATCAGCTATCTTATATTGTGATTTTAGAGCAATGGAGACTTTATTCTCCTGCTTCTTTCGGACATACTCTCGTCCTACCTTTACTGCCCAATGGAAGATCTTCTTTTTAGATGCTTTTTCTTTATCCATCGCTGTATTCAACCTCTTCATTATTATTTCTAATAATTTCGGAACAGTCGTTAGGAAAGTAGGTTTAAATTCCTGCATATTCAGAGCAACTGTCTCGACAGATTCAGCGATTGCGATAATTGCCCCGCTTGTAAATCCAGACCATAAACCGGTAGTTAATTCATAAGCATGGCACCAAGGCAAATATGATAGCATCGTATCCTCTTCGCATAACCCAGTGGCATAGATAGCATCTAATATATTAGAGACTATATTCTTATGCGAGAGCATTACGCCTTTGGGGTCTCCAGTTGTTCCACTTGTGTAAATCAAAGTTGATAAATCATCTGGCTGTATTTTATTCACTATCTGCTCTAATTGCTTAGTGCTTTTGTTTCTTTCTCGTAATTCTTTACCACGATTAAACAATGAGGATAAATTACTAACAGCAAAATCATCAGATTGGAAGTCATCATTCATCACAAAAACGTGGCGAATTGAGAGGACGTCGTCTTTAAATTCCATTACTTTGTTTAATTGGAATTTATTAGAGACAATTACAGCTGTAGCCTCGCAATCGGAGCAAATATACTCTATTTGCTTTGCTGTGCTTGATGGAAATATAGGCACCGATACAGCACCGATAGACAAAAGTGCTACGTATGACACGAACCACTCTACCCTATTCTCCGAAAGTATCGCAACGCGGTCGCTATTACGAATACCAAGTTCGAGGAATCCCAAGCTAAGATTCTTCACCATTTCATATACTTCATGGTGAGTTAAGCTCTTAATACTTCCACTTTCTTTATAAAGGAATAGCTCCTT
>CAZGXC010000028.1:11972-21835 GCA_964529535.1 uncultured Hyphomicrobiales bacterium
ATGATATTTTATTAAATATTTCGGGTAAATTTTTATATTCCATATTGATTTTTTTATTTGATTTCGATTATTATATAATTTCAAATATTATATAATTTCAACTAATGTAATTTTGAAATTCAGATCTTTCCCAGCCAAAGGATGATTAGCATCTAATACTACTTTTTCATCATCAAATTCTACTATCAATGCTGCTAATTCTTCGCCTTCTGGATTGCTTAATACTAAATCCGCACCTTGGAATAATTCTATTTCCTTTGGAAAACTCTCTCTTGG
This sequence comes from uncultured Hyphomicrobiales bacterium, assembly GCA_964529535.1. Lineage (GTDB taxonomy): Bacteria > Bacteroidota > Ignavibacteria > Kapaibacteriales > UBA2268 > CALLXS01. The sequence goes on from CAZGXC010000028.1 coordinate 12,249, forward strand.
TAAATCAAAAATCAAATTATCATCAATATCTCCGTATGCTTTTTCAGCTGGAATTGATACATTTACTTCATCGCCTACATTTAAACCAATTATGGCTTGCTCGAAGCCTTCGATTACTTGATTCCCACCAAGTGTAAATATTAATGGATCTCTGCCAGTAGATTCATCGAAAATTACTCCGTCTGTGAGAGTTCCCACATAATGCACTGCGACTGTATCGCCTAATTTTGCTGTTGCCATTATTAAGTCTTTCATTATTAATTGTTATAAATTGCGTTTTTGTCCTAAATCGATAAACTAAATCAATAAAAAGATTAAGAAATATACTTATTTTTCCTTAATTTAGAATACCATAACTTTTACGAACAAAAACAATGTGCAAAAATACATATAAAAATATAATAATAATAATTTTTTTAATAATATTCATCAATATTAATTTATCGGCTCAGCAAGATTCTGTCAAAACTGACTCCTCTTCATATTCTGTAAAGCCTTTGTTGGAGCATGGTTCACTTATTTTTAACATTGCAAACAAAAGAGTAATTGACAAAAAAACAGCTTCCTGGATAAACTACAGCAATATCAATGATATTTTAAAAAAGAATTTACCTACATATTCAATGGATTTGGGACAGTATGGAGAAGTGCAGCATTTATCATTATTCGGTGGTGGCTTGCGGGATAATTCCGTTGCCTCTAATGGCGTGCAATTATCATCTCCGCTATTTAATCCATATAATATCAATAACTTTGCTCCTGATTTCTTTGAGTCATTAGAAGTGCTATTGGGCTCTGATGCCGTAATATTTGGAAACAATTCATCTGGAATGCTCGTTAATATTCAGGAAATTAAATATAACACGCGCAAACCATACACAAAGCTATTCTATAATCAAGGGGCAGGCGATTATATGGCTGGAGACGTTGTATATTCGCAAAACCTCTCCGAACAGCTGAATCTATTCCTTGGGGCGCGTTCGCAAAGCGCAAAAAATCAATACTTGAATAACTTCTTTGATTATTGGAATCTGCGGGGAGGAATCCGCTGGAATATTGATACAAATACAAGTATTTCCTTGATTGAAAATTTCACGCAACACAAATTGCAAAGAAATGGTGGAGTTGATATTAATCAAACCGATAATATGTATAATGCTATGGTTAGCACACCAGTATACATTAATCATTTAGAAGAAGAATTATTGCATAATATTAATTTAACTGGCACCCGGCTGCTGACGCCATCTACAAAGCTAAGCACAAATGTGTTTTTCTCGCATAGCTCTAATGATTATGCGTCTGATAACTCACCGAGCAAGGTTCAAGATTTCTCACTTAGAAATAAATACAATTATTATCAAACAGGTATCAACGCAGGAATTAGCAAGAATAGTAGTTTTATGGATTTTGATGCTGGCGGAGAAATAAGATATTTAAACCTTAATAGTTCCGCTTTATTCGACGCAAAAAGAATGCTAATTGCTTTTGGATATGGCAGACTGAAATTCAATCTATCCGACAACATTTCAATAAGTGGCGGCGGCAGGCTTAGCTATTATGACGATATAATTTACAGCAATTTTGGTGCATCTCTTTTCTTAAAGAATTTCATTAATAGCAGGTTCGATTTTTCATATTCCGAAAATTTACCCAACATATATAGTGCTAATCACACAAAGAAAGAGAGTAATCTACTTGCATTTTATATGATGAGCGAGCAGATTGGAGATCTAAAAATAGAAGCAAATATCTTCTATAGGAAGAAAGACAACTTCTTGGAATTTTCCCTCCTCGGGAATAATTCTTCAGAAATTATGAGTATTGGATACACCAATCTATCCTTTATTGGTGGAAGTCTTAATTTAGACTATGAGATCATTCCAGATCTACATTTAAAGTTATGGAATATCTCGCAATTTGTAAATAGAAATGGAGAGCCAAAGGATTACTTACCAAAGTTAAATAGTGGAATTGAGATTAATTATCGCTTAGTAATTGGACGTTCGCAATTTATTGCTGGTATTAATGCCGCATTCAATTTAAAGAGTGAACTATCTTATGGCTTCTCTCCCGTACATTTTATAAACAACTTTTATTCATCATTTGAGAGCAAACCAGCAAGCTACGACGGAATAAATGCTTATTTTATTACCAGATTAGGACCAGCCGCTTTTGTAAAAATTTCAGGCGACAACTTGCTAAATTCTCAATATTATTTCGTAAATTACTATCCTATTCCCGGAAGAAGTATTAAAGTAAGTGTATTTTGGGAGTTTTTTGATTAATTAAGATCATTGTTTAAGTTCAATAATATCAATATTTAAGTTCAATAATATCAATATTTAAGTTCAATATTATCATTCAGTTAATGATGACAGGTAAATATGTATTCTAAAGTAATATCCGCCGCAGTTTATGGCATCAACGCTTTTATAGTAGAAATTGAGACGCATCTTGATAATGCACTTCCATCGTTTGTTCTCGTTGGATTGCCTGATTCCGCCGTAAAAGAATCTCGCGAAAGAGTTGCCGCAGCAATTAAAAATTCAAATTTTGTTTATCCAGCAAAAAAAATCACGGTAAATTTAGCTCCTGCTGACTTAAAGAAGGAAGGCAGCGCCTTTGATTTACCTATCGCAATTGGCATTTTATCATCAATTGGAATGATTATGCCGGAAGCATTGGAAGATAAAATAATACTCGGCGAGCTTTCTCTCGATGGGAAATTACGCCCGATTCACGGCTCCTTATCCATTGCTCTGGAAGCCGCTAAATTAGGATATAAGCAAATCCTCTTGCCAATAGAAAATGCGGACGAAGCTGCGATGGTAGAAAACATTGAAGTCCTTCCAATAGAATCACTTGCTCAAGCCGTTGAATATTTACTCGGGAATACAAAAATTGAAAGAAGAATCGTAGACCTTGAGCAAATCTTCAATGATGGAATGAAGCAGAACTTACTAAATCTTTCTGATGTGAAAGGACAGCAACAAGTAAAAAGGGCTATGGAAGTAGCGGCTGCTGGCGGTCATAACATCCTTATGATTGGTCCTCCCGGATCTGGCAAAACTATGATAGCCAAAAGATTCCCTTCAATTCTGCCCCCTCTCACAATTGATGAATCTTTGGAGACGACTAAAATTCATTCAGTAGCTGGACTGCTCCCCACAAATGAAGCACTAATCACTACTCGTCCATTTAGATCGCCTCATCATACGATTTCTGATGCTGCCTTAGTCGGTGGAGGAATGAATAAAATTCGCCCGGGGGAAATTTCTCTTGCTCATCATGGTATTTTATTCCTCGATGAATTACCTGAATTTGCTCGAAACGTCCTCGAAGTTTTGCGCCAACCCCTCGAAGAAAAGCGAATAGCTATCTCTCGCACTAAAATGAGTTTGGAATATCCAGCAAACTTTATGCTCGTATGCTCGATGAATCCATGCCCTTGTGGCAATTATGGCAATCCAAAAGCTGAATGTACCTGCACGCCTTCTGCTGTCCAGAAATATTCATCTAAAATTTCGGGACCGCTTTTGGATAGAATTGATATTCATATTCAAGTCCCGGCTGTCGATTATCAAGAACTATCTTCCAAAGTAGTTGGAGAAAGCTCCGAAGCAGTCCGCGAACGCGTGATTAGCGCAAGGGATATTCAAACCGCTCGCTTTAAAAATTTGAAACACATTTTTAAGAACGCAGATATGGCTTCCAAAGAACTTCGCAAATATTGCAAGCTCAATGAACAATCTCAGGCAATTCTTGAAATGGCAATGAAGAATATGGGCTTTTCGGCACGCGCGCACGACAGAATCATCAAAGTATCTCGGACTATTGCGGATCTTGATAAATCAGAGGAAATCCTCCCGATTCACATCACGGAAGCTATCCAATATCGTTCATTAGATAGGAAATAAGAGAAACGCATTTTCTCAATTCATTCTCTTAGGCAATTACCGCAATGCTTCTTCTAAAGCGACGCGAGCATTAGTTTTGCTATCGCGATACTTTATTATCAATGGAGTTGATATTGCGAGGCGATGCGATTCTGCAAATTCTCCGCTAACTTGCCTGGTGCCCTGCACGACAACTGCATTCTCTGGGATTTCTAAATTCTTCTCTGCTGTTGCTTGTAGGATAGTTTGATTTACAATATCATAAACCTTCGTAGAAGCATTTAGTATTGTGCCCGTTGCTATCACCGCATTTTTACGAATAATAACGCCCTCGTAAATACCACAATTCCCACCAATCATTACATTATCTTCTATGATTACTGGATTTGCTCCCGGTGGCTCTAATACTCCGCCAATCTGAGACGCTGCGGAAATATGGACATTCTTGCCAATTTGCGCGCAAGTCCCGACGAGCGCATGCGAATCAATCATTGTCCCTTCATCAATATAAGCACCGATATTAATATACATCGGAGGCATACAGATCACTCCCTTAGCAATGAAAGCTCCGGTGCGAACTGACGAACCTCCCGGAACGAGGCGCACCCCATCTGATTCCTTGAATTGGCGAAGCGGTATAGTATCTTTATCAAAAAATGAAAAGTCGCCGATGGACATATTGGTTAAATTTCCATATTTGAATAGGAGCAATATTCCCTGCTTCACCCAAATGTTTGCTTTCCAATTTCCATCTTGTCCCTTTTCCGCCGAACGAATCTCTCCATTATTTAGAGCGTTGATGAAATCATTAACGAAATTCTTGTTCTCTTCCCTATTTATTAATTCCGGGTTTGCTATCAGTTCTTCTGTTATGTTTTGTAATTTGGTTTTCATTTTATTTAGGCTAATTTATTAGAAAAAGCATAATTTAATATTTTGTAGATTAGGCGAGCAGTTGTAATATCAGGATGAGTAATTCCCTCCTGAGGTGCTAATTCAACCATGTCTAAACCGATAATCTTCTTGTTTTGGCGCAAAATTTCTCTAAAAATCTCTAATGTCTCATTATAAAGAAAACCATCGGGTTCGGGCGTGCCAGTCGAAGGCATTATTGAAGGATCGAAATAATCAACATCAAATGAAATATAAATTTCATCGGCTAATGTATCCACGATTGATTTCTGCCAATTCTCTCCATGCAAACCGCGACGAATTGCCGAAGCATAAAAAGTATTAACCCCTTTTTCTTTAATGAGACGACTTTCTTCGATGCACTGAGCGCGAATACCAACTTGAGTTAGTTTATTTGCTGGAAAAAACTCAATTACTCGTGCAAAAATTGACGCATGAGAAAACAAAGAGCCTTCATATTCCTGGCGTAAATCGCTATGAGCATCAAAATGGAGAACGCTCATATCTGGATATTTCTCAAAATGAGCACGAATTGGAGCCATAGAAATGGTATGCTCTCCGCCAAGCGTAACAACGAATTTGTCCAAATCTAAATGATATTTGACATCATCATAAATCATTTCCATTGCTTCCGCATCAACTTTCCCATCAAAATCAATTGCTTCTGCCGTAGCGATGCCAACTTCTTTACAAAGCTCGCAATCTAATTCATCGTCATAAAATTCAACGAAAGCACTTGATTCGATAATTCCATCAGGACCTCCGGCAGTGCCTTCGCCATAGGAAACACTATGCTCATACGGTGCAGAGACAATCACAATTTTGGAATCATCTATATTTGAATATTCTTCTTCAAGTGCCAAGAAATTATTTTCTACATCTAAATACTTCATGATATTTTTCTAATATAATATACAAAACTACTGTTATTAACGAAAGAAATTGATTATTGTTTGCTCATTAATCCAATTTTAACATAATGATCAATAATAATACCTTTAATATTTGGATAATCTTTCCAATATAGATAACCAGAAAGAAGCACCACTAATCCACTTAAAAATATAGTGGTTGAAGCTCCAATCAAATCAGCTAACCAGCCAGATAATAGGCTCGCTATCGGGGCAGTTCCGATGAATGCTAATGAATAATAACTCATCACGCGTCCGCGCTTATCATCATCAGCAAGAGTTTGAATAACAGTATTCCCTGATGCCGTGCTGAGCATCATACCCAAGCCTGTAATCACCATCAAGACCAGAGACAGGGAAAAGTTTTGAGAAAAAGCAAAACCAATAAGCCCCAAAGCAAATACAGCTACAGCTTTATAAATCAATCTCGCCAAACCAAGCGCAGTTTTCCGCGACGCTAAATACATTGCTCCAATCAACGCCCCTACTCCAGTAGCCGCCATTAATGATCCAAAAGTATTAGATCCCCCAGCCAATCCTTGCTTTGCGACCACAGGCATAAGCACAACGTAAATCATTCCGAAAAGATTGATGCTCACCATTAGTAAAATAATATTCCGAATAGGACGGAAACCAAAAGTATAATTCCATCCCTCTTTCAAATTCGTAAGCGTGCTTTTGTTGCTTGGTTTAATTTCTTGCGGAGGCAATTTCATCATCAAAATTGATGCTATTACAAAAATAAATGAAACCGCATTGATCAAGAAACATACTCCTTCGCCAGTCAAGGCAATTAAGACTCCTGCCAAAGATGGTCCTACGAGCTTTGCCCCATTGAAGATAGTGGAATTAAGCGCAATAGCATTGCTAAGATCTTCTTTATCATCAACCATTTCAGCCACCATTGCCTGCCGAACCGGAACATCAAAAGAATTAATAATTCCGTGCATTATTATCAATAGCACCAGATGCCAGATCTCCAATAGCTCAGTTAATGCCAAGAAAGCCAAAATAGATGCTTGGAGCATCAAACCGATTTGAGTAAGAAGTAGAAGCTTCTTTTTATCTACTCTATCACTGACTACTCCCGCATAAGGCGAAAGTATTAGAGTGGGAATCTGCCCAATAAAACCAATAAAACCCAACATAAAAGCAGAGCCTGTAATGCTATAAACAAGCCACGGCGCTGCAATTCGCTGCACCCAAGTGCCAATTAGCGATATGCTTTGCCCGAAAAAGAACAATCTATAGTTTCTATATTTTAGTGAGCGGAATGTGGTTTTTAGTTTGCGTTCTGTCTTTTTATATATTTTCTTCATAGTATGATTTTATCAGATAGTAATTATCACATAGTAATTATTTATTCGATGAATGACGAATTTAGGGGTAAAATATTAATTCGGAAACCTCGAAATAAGGGTAAATACTTGATTGTTCTCTACTATAATAAAATATTTTTGTTTATAAGTGTTATTTTTCATATATTTGCATTTCATAATAAAACTATCGAAACTATTTCAGTTTTACAATACTAAATTTATATATTATTAATGAACGACAAAGTCGAGATAAGAAAAAGAATCATCACAGTTGCTAAATCTATGTTTTTTGAGAATGGATATAGCGCCATCACTACGGAAGAACTCGCCCATGAATTAGGCATGAGTAAAAGGACTCTCTATGAACATTACGAAAGTAAAGAAAAGATATTAGAAGAAGTAATTAATGAAATTGAGACTGATATTAATGCTAAATTTGAGGAACTTGTTCAGCTAAATTTACCATTTATAGAAATGCTTAATACTTTCTATACTATGCTTCAGGAATCTCTTAAATTTCTGAAACCAGGAGTAGTAGACAACATCCGCAGATTTGCTCCAAATGTTTATTCTTATTTACAAGAAGTTCGTTATAAATCAGTCAATTCCAAATTACGCATCCTACTTCAAAATGGTATTGATTCTGGTATTCTTCGTCAGGACTTAGACTTAAATCTGATAATTCCATATTTTGCATATTTTTTTGATAAAATAACTTCAATAGATCTTATTAATAATAATATTAACCCAATAGAAGCGATTAAGACTTTTATTTTGCTGGCATTTGAGGGAATGTATAGCGAAAACTTTCGCAAAGCTTCAAAGAGCTAAGCGAAGGTAACTTGATTGTTCTCATATAATTACAATACAATATAATAATGAAAGACCAAACATATAATACAGGCATTGATATTGGCTCGACTACGATTAAAACCGTCGTTACCGATAATCAACAAAATGTGTTGTTTAAAGAATATAGAAGACATTATGCCGATATTGAAAATGCCATATTAGCAATATTAGGTAAAATCAATGAAAAGTTTGGAAACTTCCAAACCACTTTGTGTATGACTGGCTCTGCCGGAATGGGTATTGCTGAGCGTTGCGACATACCCTTTGTCCAAGAAGTTGTTTCTGCGTGCGATGTTATCTCTTTGAAATATCCAGAGATACGGGTATTAGTTGATATTGGTGGCGAAGATGCCAAAATGATATTTTTCAAGGACAATCAAGCACCTGATATTCGTATGAATGGCAGTTGCGCCGGTGGCACTGGCTCTTTTATTGATCAAATAGCTTCATTGCTAAATATTGATATTTCAGAGCTTAACCTCTTGGCTCAAGATGCGCAAGTTACTTACCCGATTGCTTCTCGTTGCGGTGTTTTCTGCAAAACAGACATCCAGAATTTACTAAGCCAAAATGTATCCAAAGCAGATATTGCGGCATCTGTTTTTCATGCGGTTAGCATTCAAGTATTGACTTCGCTCGCACGCGGTCAGGATATTCAACCAAATGTAATGCTTTGCGGTGGTCCATTCTATTTCCTCCCCGAATTAAGAAAATCATTTGCTAAGACATTGAAATTTAATGAAGATGAATTGATAATTTCTGAATATTCAGATGTATTCCCTGCTTGGGGAGCGGCGATAAATGCTAAAAAACAGCAGAATGCTAAAGCTCTAAGCGATATTATTCAAGATATTAAAGCATCGCAAAAGCGAAAACACATTTACGACACAAATAGACTTCAGTCGCTTTTCATCAATGATGAGGATTTCCAGAAATGGAAAAACTCAAAGAAGCAATATTATTTTGAGAAAAGAAATCCAGAGGATCCATTCCCAAAAGAATGCTTTATTGGAATTGATAGCGGCTCGACTACTACAAAATTAATAGCATTGGATAAAGAGGGAAAAGTATTCTTTCACTCTTATCAGAGCAACAATGGTAACTCTCTTAAAACTATTACAAATAGCTTAATTACTTTATACAATCTTGGCGTAGAAAATGGAGTAGAATTAAAGATTCTATCAAGTTGCGCAACGGGATATGGTGAAGACTTGCTAAAAGCTGCCTTATCCATTGATTTTGGGATAGTTGAGACCATTGCTCATTATTCTGCGGCAAGCCATTTCAATTCGGATATTTCATTTATCCTTGATATTGGCGGTCAAGATATGAAGGCTATTTTTATTAAAGATGGTTTTATTAGAAGACTTGAGATAAATGAAGCCTGCTCATCAGGTTGCGGGTCTTTCATTGAGACTTTTGCACACTCTCTTAATATGACTGCGCCAGAGTTCTCTGATGTTGCTATTCAATCACAAAATCCATGCGATTTAGGCACTCGCTGCACTGTATTTATGAACTCCAAAGTCAAGCAAGCACTTCGAGAAGGTGCATCTGTAAGCGATATTTCGGCAGGATTGGGTTTTGGAGTAATTCGCAACTGCTTGAATAAAGTCCTAAAACTTCGCGATTATTCAGACCTTGGCGACAATATCATGGTTCAGGGCGGCACATTTAGAAACATTGCCGTTCTT
>CAZGXC010000028.1:21845-22903 GCA_964529535.1 uncultured Hyphomicrobiales bacterium
TTCGCTCATTAGAATTAGAAGTCGGGAAATCAGTCATGATCACGGATTACCCGGAATTAATGGGTGCTTATGGCACCGCACTATTTAGCAAAGCTCAATTTGAATCCGGAGCAGTAGGCGAAGCGAAATTACTCTCTGAAATGATCAAACCAACAAAAACTATTGAGAAGGTTTTGATTTGCAAGGGTTGCGAGAATAATTGCCAAGTAAAATCATATAAATTCGAGAATAATAACACTTATTATGCTGGGAACAAATGCGAGAAAGTCTTTTATAGTAAAGGAGATAAAGCAAAGAAAGGCATAAACCTACATACTGAAAAATATGATTTACTATTCAACCGAAATACGGAAGTTGAGACACCAAAAGCAATTATCGGCATCCCAAGAGCTTTGGGAATTTACGAAAACTATCCTTTCTGGCATAAACTCTTCAGTGATTTACAATACAAAATAGTATTGTCTGATGTCTCCACCATGAAAATGTTCGAGAAAGGCATTGATACAGTCATGGCAGACAACATCTGCTTCCCAGCAAAGTTAACAAACGGACACATTGTCAATTTAGCTGACAAAAAAACAGATAGGATCTTCCTGCCTTTCGTTGTATTTGAAAAATCAGAGGACAAGCAAACTCCCAACAGCTTTAATTGTCCGATAGTTACGGGTTATTCAGAAGTAATAAAAAGTGCTATCAACCCCGAACGGAAATTTAATATTCCAATTGATTCCCCATCTATTTCTTTTAAAGACAAGAAGTTATTAGAAAAGGCATGTTTTGCATACTTCAAGGGTTTAGAGCCAAATATTTCAAAATCAAATTTCAAGTCTGCTTTTAACTCCGCAATGGAAGCGCAAAAGGACTACGAGCAAACTCTGAAACTCAGATGCAAGGAAATCGCAAAGAAGGCAGAAGAAGAGAATCGATTGCTGATGTTGCTATCAAGCAGACCTTATCACGTGGATCCGCTTATTCAGCATAAAATTTCTTCAATTATTAGTGATTTCGGCGTCGATATTATCACGGAAGATATTATGCGCGATACGGAGCCGATGATT
>CAZGXC010000029.1:0-13217 GCA_964529535.1 uncultured Hyphomicrobiales bacterium
ATCTGCTACTCTGCCAGTAAAGATATTGAAATTATCAGGATAAATATCAATTACGTTTATATAGTTTTGATTTTGGATGTTCTTTAATATTAAATCTCTATAAATTTTATAGATTGTATCTCGACTAATATCGCGAGACAGATCAACATTACAAAATATTGAGTTGCTAAATTGGGAGTTAAGCAAATGCCACCCCGATCCCTTTACGTTTATCGTAATATTATCAGGTGGTGGTTCAATAAACGCCCTGGTTTGCGGCAAGTTAAATTTAATTGGAATACTTAAATTGGTGCGATACTCCTGATTAAGCGATGTATATACCCACAAAGCAGCCGCAAAAAATGCAGACGCTATGAAAGACTTAGAGAAAATGACATTCGACATTTTCCTTAGAATTTGCTTATTTGTTTTTGTATTTCTCAATTAAATATTCTATTTTATTATTACTTACAGCTTCCTTGAACTTAATTTTTTCATGAATAAGATCATTAATCATCATCAATTTTGCTGTTTCGTCAATCGCATTAGCTTCATTTTTAAACAATTCAATCTGAACATCTAATTTATGAAGCTCGATACTTAGCAAACAATCGTTGATGATTTTTTCTTTATTAATTACTATTTCGCTTGCCCCAAAATCCTTCCATTTTTGGCTGGTTGGAGCTTGCTTGAAATTCTTATCGATAATGAACGCTAAAGCATCTTTGTCCAATTCTTCGCATTCAGAATCAAATAGATGTGCAAAGTTAGTATATTTCTCGTAAATTATCTCTAACATATCGAATATTTTTTTCGCTACATCAGTGAAAAAGAAATTAGACGTTAATCCAAGATTATTCTTGCAATAATAATACGATTTTCTATCTTCTATGATTTGCTCGAAGAGTAAGTTCTCCTCGCGTAGCAATTCCATTGCTTCGCTTTGCTCCTCAAATTCTTGAGTATTTTCGAACTTTGCAGTTTTATCCTCTTCCCTTTGTAATTCATCTACGATATTGTCTTTTCTTTTGTAGATATTTCGTATCTGATTTTCGGAAAGGGACATCAAGGAGGCAAGCCTTGAAATATAGAAATCGTGCTGCAGATTATCGGGTATTGAATAGATCAGACGCAGGCAATCTTTGATGAAAATTGACTTTTCAGCAGGTGTATTTAACTTGCTATTCTCAGAGGCTAATTGGAATAAGAAATCCACAAAACCAAGAGCATTGCTAAGAAATTTACTATATACTTGAGCTCCGCCCTTCTGAATAATCGAATCGGGATCCTCGCCACTCGGCAATTTGATTATCTGCACATCGAAGCCCATTGGCAAAGCTATTTCGAGTGCCTTTGCTGTTGCGTTAATTCCTGCAGCATCGGAATCGTAAGAAATATAAATTTTCTTGGTATATCGCTGAATATTAATTAATTGCCCTTTGGTCAATGCCGTTCCGCAAGATGCGACAGCATTTGTAAAGCCTGCCAGATGGAGAGAGATTACATCGGCATAGCCTTCGCAGATTATGGCATATTCTTTTGTGCGAATATCATTTTTTGCATTAAATATCCCATAAACGGCAGTGCTTTTATCATATATTATAGTTTGCGGAGAATTTAAATACTTAGCTTCATCTTTCTTCCCAGAGAGATCTCTCGCCCCGAAACCAATTACTTTCCCAATTTGATTTTTAATTGGAAACATTAATCTGCCGCGGAATCTATCCCAAAATCTATCGCTATCGGTTTTGCTGGATATTAATCCAGCATCTTCGAGAGCTGATTTGCCAAGATTGATTGACTGAAGATAATCCGTAAGCCCCGACCATTTTGTCGATGAATAGCCTAACTGAAACTTCTCTATTATTTCATCTGTATACCCACGAGCATGAAGGTATTTTCGCGCATTTTCGCCTTCTTCGTCAAGCAATAAGCTATTGTAGTAAGATGAAGCGAAATCGAGTGCTTTCAAGGCAAATTCCTTTTTATCGTATTCGCGGGATTGCTGCGGAGAAACGTTCTCGTATGGTATTCCGAGCTTATCTGCCAAAGCGAACAATACTTCCTTGAAAGACATAGCATTTACTTCTTGCATAAAAGTAAATACATTCCCAGACTTTCCGCAACCAAAGCATTTGAATATTTGCTTTTCCTGCGAAACTGTAAAAGAAGGTGTTTTTTCGTTATGAAATGGGCAAAGCCCGATGAAGTTTGCTCCGCGTTTTTTCAAATGCACAACTTCACCGACAACATCTACAATGTCGGTGCGGGATAATACTTCATCGCGTAGATCATAACTATTCAACTATCTGTCCCTTGACTTTCTCAATTAGCCCAGTTATTTGATTAAAATCGCTACCTTCCGCTATTATTCTGATAATAGGTTCTGTGTTTGATTTGCGTAATTGTAGCCAATATTGATTATCCTCGCTCTTCCTATCGGTTACTTTAATTCCATCTTGCAAATCTATTTCTTGAGATGGGAACATCTCTTTTATTTTATCCTTAATATTTTCAATGCTTCCGGTGAAGTTCATCTTCGTTTTTAGCATTTCATATTTAGGGAATTTATCAACTGCTTGGCTTAGTGAGCAAGCATTTTGAGTCAGATGAATTAAAAGCAAAGCAATTCCAACGAGTGAATCTCTGCCATAATGGCATTTTGGTAGGATAATCCCTCCGCTTCCCTCTCCACCAATTACAGCTTTTCTGGATTTCATCATATTTACCACGTTGATCTCTCCAACTGGTGAATATGTGCAGGTAGCGCCATATTGATTTGCTATATATTCAGCAAGCATAGTAGTGGAAAGATTGACCGTTACTTCTTTATTGTATTCACCAAATTTTTGATAATTAGATAGAACCGTATCGATAGCTATGCAAATTGTGCGTTCCTCTCCGATTGGCTTGCCTCTTTCATCAATAAGCACCAATCTATCGGCATCGGGATCCACCGCTACACCAATATCAGCTTTATGCTGCGCTACAGCCTTCGCTAATTCTGTTAAGTTCTCTGGAAGTGGCTCTGGAGTATGAGGAAATTCACCAGAGGCATCGCAATACAATTCAACTACTTCGCAACCCAAGTCTTTTAGCAAAGTAGGAACTACTTTAGAGCCAGAAGCATTGACTGCATCGACGACTACTTTGAGATTTCTCTTCCTGATTGCGTTTATCATATTATCATCAAAGATTGGAATTTCCATGATAATATCTATGTGCTTACGCAAAGCATCAGGATACTCTATTTTCTCTCCCTTAGATTCTAATTTTGTAAAGTTATTTGTTGAGAAATTATCAACAATATCCCATAATTTACGATTAAGCTCTGCATCTATAAAAGTGCCTTCGCCATTAATGAACTTCAATCCATTCCATTGGCTCGGATTATGCGAAGCTGTAACGACGATTCCGCAAGAGATTGAATCATCTTTTTCTGTTATTAATTGGACTGTAGGGGTTGGCACTACGCCAAGCAACACAACGCTACGCCCCAAATCATTAAGCGTCTTGCAACATATTTCTTCTATCCAAGTTCCGGAGGGTCTTCCATCTCTTCCAATCGCAATTTTACCATTGGGGAATAATTGAGAAAAAGCCGAGCAATATTTAACTAATAACTCTGCCGTTAAATCATCGGGAAATGTAGCCCGTAGCCCAGAAATTGATCTAATAATAGCCATTATTTATCCTTTTTTATTTTATTTCAATTTTATTAAATAGATGAATTATAAAGTAATTCTGATTCCGCATAATTTTATTAAATAGATGAATTGTATAGTAATTCTGATTCCGCATAATTTTATTAAATAGATGAATTGTATAGTAATTCTGATTCCGCATAATAACGCTTAAACAATAAAGCATTCATTTGCGGAGCAATCTTGGCAAATTTCAACACGATATAGATATCTATCAACAATAGTGCTGTTGTGAGTAATCCACCCTCGATACCCAAAGCACCGCCGAATATTGTAGCATTCAAATTCGTAATCCCTAAATCGATGAACGAATCATTATAAGTATGCCCGCTAATTGGGCTCGTCAGAAAGAGTTGCTGCAAGATATTCCAGAAGAAATGAAACATGATAGGCAACCAAAGTGATTTAGTCTGAATATACATCAATGATATTAAGGCTCCCGCAAGAAATACATTAATAAAGAAAATCCAATTGAAACCCATCGGATCAATATGCACGGAAGCAAAAAAAATCGAGAATACAATTACTGCTATTGGCTTACCAAATCGTTCGAAAAATGCTTGGAAAATTATCCCACGGAAAATAAATTCCTCGAAGCATACCAATAGGAAAATATCAAAAATCAGCATCATTAGCGAGCTATCAAAGTAAAAATGCATAGTTACTTCAGATGATGTCGCCGAATAAGCCGCAAGGAATATAATAAAGATATTCGCCACTGCAATCGCCGTCCCCATCAATATCTCCCTCAATGTGGAGGAGTTAATCATTAATCCAAATAAATAGAATTTTTTATGAACTCGGAAATACTCTACTATTATATTTGGCAATAATGTAGCGAAAAACAAACTTAAATGAACTCCGCAGAACAAATCGGCTGGGAGAGCAAGCTCAGCAATAAACAAGAACAATGGAAAGGTCAGCAAAAATACTGCAATCCTTGCCCACCAATTCGCTAATATTTTATTTATTGTGTTCATGCCTCTGGCTCCAATTCATCTAATTCTAAATCATCGAAAGGCATTTCATCATCTAATGGAATTTCACCATCAAATTCCTGTGCCTCTGCCTCGCTATTTTCAATCTCTTCGCCTGTGGGTTCTGCGTTCTGCTTTAAGTTATTTAATATAAACTCTTCATTTTCTATGCGTATTTGCTCTAATTTAGCATTATATTCATCGACCACTTCTGGATGCTCCAAGCAGTAATTAATGTGCTCATTGATTTTCTTAAAGAGCAGTTTTTTAGCACTTACGATATCTTTTGCCTTCACCATATAATTTAATTGAGGCGAGAAAGCTGTATACTCGTAATTTCCGCGTTGGCGAATGAGTATTTCATAATCACTAAAATTTGTGCTTCGAGAAATTAAGATTTCGTCCATTTTTTATGTTAAAATTTCAAATTATTAAGGTATTTTTGTAGACTTTTCATATTGGAAAACACTTGCAAATGATTCAATTATATAAAATAAAAAGACTTATGCAAATTTCGCCAAATGTTTTGGTCAACAAAATTAGCGAAATACCATTTAAAAAAATAAAAAATTTCACTTTAAAGAAATTTATTTTGAATAACTCTACTTATTCGCACGCGGATTATAGTAATCTTTCCCTATATAATATTTTTGCATTGCCAGTTCCTGAACATTTTAGCGAAAACTCTGAAGTAATCGAAAATGCAATTAAACATATAATTGAACATAATTTCGATTTGCTCGGCTCCGGAATTACAAACGTATCGCACAATTCAGATTACAAAGGATTTAATAGTCATAAATATGAAGTAAAGATTGATTACACTGACAAACGCGACTTTATCACAAAGCACATCAATCAACAGAATCAATCAGAAGCAAACAAAATAATAGATCTATTGCCCGAAAATTACAAGTTGATCGATTGGCAAAGAGATTTCATTTCAGGTTTTCGATGGAGAGAAGATACCCTATCAATAGCATTGAAATATGGCGATGCCCCCGGAGTAGATGTAAAGATACCTTGGGAACTCGGTAGATTACAACATTTGATGCTATTCCCCACAGCATTTAAGTTATCAAAAGCGAATAAAATAAGTATTAAATCCGACCTAATTCTTGCGGAATATCAGAATCAAATTCTTGATTTCATCGCTTGTAACCCACGGCATTTTGGAATACAGTGGAAATCCACAATGGACGTATCTATCAGAATGCTCAATATCTTAATCTCTTTCCAAATCTTTCAGAGCGAAGGAGTAGAATTTGATGAAAACTTTAAAATCATTTTATTAAACTCTGTCCAATCTCATATCAAGCATAGCGTCGAGAACTTGGAATGGTCAGCTGGAATGCGCGGGAATCACTATTTAGCCAGTATTTGCGCCTTAGTAGTTTCCTGTATCATTTTGCAGAATATTGAAGAAAATCTTCAATACCTTAGTATGTCGGTTTCCGAACTTTTTAATGAAATTCTTCAACAATTCAACAAAGATGGTTCGAACTTCGAGGGCTCTATTCCCTATCATTACTTCGCATTCGAGATGATAGCATTCGCTTTCGTGGCACTTAATTCCATTCCCAATAGGCATTTAGCTAATATTTTCTCGCAAGTTAATAATGATAAACTCACGCTAAAAAATGGAGCTCCAGTAATTTCCAAGCAAATACGCGAAAGAATTGGAAATATAATTCTGTTCAGCAAAGCTAATCTATTCAAATCAGAAATGATGGACGGCGATTCAAATGATGCTTATAGCACTTGGAATATTGGCGATAATGACAGCGGAAAATTCCTAAAACTCTTCCCAAAATATCATTATTTTAATTCTTCCAATGATGAATATTCTCCAAATTATGACAAAAGCGATTCCTATTCCCCGCATTCAGAATTATTAAACTTCTTAATTGCTCAGCCATGCGAAATTGACGATTACTTGCTCCACAATTATTCAAACCTGAAATTTGACAACTATATGGATTTTGTCAAAAACAATACTAATCAAAATAACTTCCCAGATTTTGGCTTATATCTATTCGAAGGAAAGAACTATACTGCTGCATTTAAATGCGGGAAAATTGGGCAGTTTGGCAAGGGTGGGCATTCTCACAATGATCAGCTAAGCATCTTGCTAAAAATCCACGGAATAGACTTCCTAATTGATAATGGCACTTATACTTACACAGCAGACCCAAATGAAAGAAATAGATTTAGGGCAACTGCAGCGCACAATACGCTGTCAATCAAAGGGATGGAACAAAATGATTGGGAGAGATCCGACGACCCAAATAAAAAAAGTAATCACGATGACCTGTTTTGGCTAAAGAACAACAAAGGAGTCGGAAAGATCCAAAAAATAAATCAAAATGAAGTTATTGGATATCATAGGGGCTACGGGGCTAAATGTATTCGCGAAATAAAGTTCGAAAATACTAAAATAATTATCCGAGATATTATGGAAAATAATGAAGAAAAGGACGTTCTTCTATGTATTTCAAAAAAATTTAAAATATTAAACAATAATGATAAGATTATCTCGTTTATTTTGTCGAATAGTGGAAAAGATAGCGCAGCAATAAGAATCTCTACTATTGAAAACTTTAAAATATTGGAGGCAGATACGTCTCCGGCTTATGGAAAGATTGAAAAAGCAACAATAATAAAATTGACAACAGAATCAAAGTTAATTAGCTATGAAATTGAGATTGTTTAAATAAAACAATATTTACTTTGATTTAAAGTTGGGAAAGATGTTAAAATTTGAATTAACTCACAACACATAATAAAGCAGTTAAATGTGTTATTGTTATTAATTATTTATCTATAACTTAATTATTACTATACTATGCCCGCAACAATTTATTCTCGTCTGAATGACAGAGACTTTGTCTATAGTAGGAATGATCTTCGCAAAATCGCCTACTGGACTCACGAAAAATATTTAGAAGCTTATGGGAAAGACCCTGATAAAATTGAACAGGAAGAAGATGACCAAACCTTCCAAGTGTTCGTTTATCCAGATGAGTGGATTGAAACAATCGACGAAGTAACCGATTGGTATTTCAAGAAAAAAAGAAAAATCGGAGAGCAGCATATCAAACGCGAGCTAAAAGCAAAAGCGATGAAAGAAGCCCGCGAAAAGCATGCAGCTGACCTAAAAGAAAACGCAAATAAACCAAAAGGAAAAGGCAAGCCCAATCCAAATCAAAAAGGAAAAGGCAGACCAAACCAAAACCAGGGCAATAGGAATCCAAATCAAAAGAATAAGGGCAACAACCCTAACCCAAACAATCGATTCCAAAAAAGTGCGAAGCCAAATCCAAATCAGAAAAGCAATCCGAATCAAAAAAATAATCCTAACCAGAAAGCTAAACCAAGCTATAACAAAAACTATAGCAACAGATTCGGCACTCCAAACCAAAATCAAGGCGTTCGGAGAAATGACAATAATGATAGAATTAGCTTCAACTCCTACAACAATGACGTAGGCGCTGATTATAACAATTCAGGATCGAAATCATCTTACGTTGGGGTCTCAAGCGAGCATAAATTCTCGCATAAAGTAGAACTCGATAAAAATTCCGATGATGGAAAAAAACGCAAACGTATCGCAAAGGCATTATACGTGGCTGCCCCAATAATAGAAGATAACGACAACGAATAATACAATGAAGAAATTATTAGTAATATCAGCTCCAAGCGGTGGCGGCAAATCAACCATTGCTAAACATATATTGAGTAATTATCCGAACTTCTCCTTCTCTGTATCAGCCACTACGCGCTCAAAAAGAGAAGGCGAAATAGATGGACGAAACTATTTATTTATTACTCGAGATGAATTTTTATTTAAAATTGCCGATAATCAATTTATAGAATACGAAAAGATTTTCAATAATTATTACGGCACATTGAAAAGCAATATTAATCAGCTATTAGATTATGGAAAATTCGTCCTCTTTGATATTGACGTAAAAGGGGCACTCTCAATAAAGAAAATTTACGGGGACGAAGCGTTACTCTTATTCATTCTCCCTCCATCACTTGAAGTATTGGAAGAAAGATTGAGAAAGAGAGAATCGGAGACTGATGAGCAGATCAAAACGAGGCTATCCAGATACAAAGAAGAAATGGCTCAAATTGATCAATTCGACGCAAAAGTAATTAATGACAAACTTGATGATGCTCTAAAAGAAGTAGATAATATCATAAACAAAGAGTTCTATGCTGAATAATATTATACAAGTGTAGAAAATTCACAGACAAATAATATGCTTTTCTTTAAAAGCTAAGCATAAATAGCAATAATAACTGCAAAATGTGCCATTAAACAAGCGAAAATTTAATGGCACGATTTTTTATTAATGAAATTTACTAAATAATAATAGAAGAAGAAAATGGCTAAAGACAAGAAAAAGAAAGAGGAAGGCGCTCCTGAAGGAGAAAACTCCGAACTTCAAGTGCCCGAAACACCTAAGAAAAAATATTCTGATTTGAATATGAAATCAGTTGTTATCATTATTGCTGGAGCATTGATCCTCGTTGTATTAGTGATCTTTGCCCTGTATTGGTTCTTAATCAGACCAGATATTATTGGAAAAAACACACCCGAGCAAGGACAAAAATCCGTGCAAGTAGAGGTAGTAACTGACGAAGAAACACTGAAGTTCAATGAAGAATTAGCCAAAATAAAAGCTCAAGCAAAAGCTGGAGTCTTAAAAGAGCTAAAATTTGCTCAAACAGCAGACATAATCACTAATACTAATCCACCAGATTGGTATGTAGTACTCCAGATTGGCGTTGAATACAAAGACGTAATGGCAGCAGAAGGCGGTGGCGGTCATGGTGGTGGTGGCGATGCACTCCCCCCAAAACTCGCAAGCGAAATCTCCTCTGTGGTTACGAAGTTCTGCGGAAGCAAGCCAATAGAGAGTGTCCTCAGCGTGCGTGATTCTCTCGATGTAATATTTTTCAAAGAATTAGAACCTATATTTACAAAAGAAAAGATTTTCTTACATAAAATTTCTATTCCAAAATTTGTAACTCAAAGAGCATAAATTAATATGTCAGACGTATTATCACAAATTGAGATAGATAGTTTACTCAACGATATGAGCACAGGCTCGGTAAGCGTTGATGATATACTAAGTAATAAGCTATCAATAGACGAAATCCAGAACTATGATTTTAGGAGACCGAATAGAATTTCCAAAAATCAAGTCCGGACTTTACAGAATGTCCACGAGAGCTTCGCCGAATCATTCGGTTATTTCTTAGTATCAAAACTTCAATCATTAATATCAATCAGCGTTACTTCTGTCGATCAATTGTTCTATTCGGAATTTATTCTATCAGTTTCCAATCCAAGCTGTTTATATGTTTTCGAAATCGAAGGCACAGATGGCAACGGAATAATGGAAATATCCCCACAGCTCGCCCTAACAATCGTTGAGCGTCTTCTTGGCGGAAATGCGGATTTAGTCCCAAAGCCAAGAACTATTACTCCAATAGAACAAGCAGTTATTAAAAGCGTTATCGAACACGCCTTGGGAGATCTAAGGAACGCCTGGCGATCAATCGCAGAATTAAATTTTAAATACGAACGCTTGGAAATGGAGGCTGACTTCGTGCAGATTGCTCCATCTTCAGAAATTGTAATAATCGTTTCATTAGATGTAAATATTGGAGCAAACACCCACTTAATGAACCTATGCTTCCCTACTTTTGCTCTCGAGGAAGTCTTGGCACGCTTAAATAGACAGCAAGTAACCACTCAGGTTACAAAGCAATCTCCGGCAAGGCTTAAAGAAAATATGGAAGTTCTAAAACAGCAAATTTCCACAACAAACCTGCCAATCATTGCAGAACTCGGAAAAGCGGCAATAACTGTCCGCGAGCTAATGGAGCTACAAGTAGGAGATGTAATTAAAGTAAAAAAATATATAAATGATGAAATTGAAGTAATCATAGCAGGCAAAAGAAAACTCGGAGCAAGACCCGGAAGCATCGAAGGGAAAAAAGCCGTCCGAATTACAAGCGTCCTGCACGAAAAAGATTTAGTAGATGAAGATTTAACTTTTAAAGAGGATAAATAATATGTCAATGTCCCAAGATGAAATTGATGCTCTTATTAATGGCACAGGATTAACCGAAACAACTGACGAAAAGAAAGTACTCCAACAACCTGTGGAGAATGTCATATTGCCAGAAATGCACGATATAGATAACCACGATATGGATCCAAAAATGGAGCTGTTATATGATTTACAGCTACCTGTATCAATCGAACTCGGCAGAACAAATATGTTAATTAGGGAAATCCTAAGGCTCGGTAGAGGATCAGTAGTGGAATTTGATAAATTGGTCAGCGAACCAGTCGATGTCTTGATTAATGGCAAAAAAGTAGCTGAAGGCGAAGTAGTTGTAATTGACAAACACTTCGGCATCAGAGTAACTACTCTCATCGATCCTGCTGATAGATTGAGATCAATAAAAAAATAAATAAATATAAATAATTAACGAAAGGATTCGCAAATTATGGATGGAGCTATACTGCAGGCGTTTATCTCGCTGAGCATTTTGGTTTTGGCATTGTGCGCCATTATGTTCGCTATTAAAAAATATGCGAAAAAGCAAAACTCAAAAAAGGACAATATGCACAATATTCAGATATTGTCTAAAACTTCTATTCTCCCCAAAAGTCATTTATTCGTAGTGCAAGCTGACGATAGAACTCTCCTACTCGGAGCTGGAGAAAACGGCGTAAACTTAATCGCAGATCTGAGCGCTAACGACCAAAGCAAGTCGATAGGAAAATCAGCATTTAAATCTTCAGCTGATACATATAGATTGCCAACAAGCGTAAATAAAATCGCAAGCGACAGGCAAAAGAATGCCGTAGCAAGAGCTACAAGAAGCAATCCAACACCAGTTCAAAGGCAATTAACTCCGGAAGAAATTAATAAATCCCTATCATTTTCATCTTTCCTGAAATCAGCATTTGCAAAGCAATAAGTTAATTCTTTACCAGCAAAATAAAAAAACAATAAGCTATCCTCTGAATATTCGAGGATAGCTTATTGCAACGAATTGATTTCTTGGCAAACAATTAACTATCCCCAATCATGCCTTAATGATCTATTTGATCATTAAGGCATGATTATTTTTCTAGCATTCTATAAGCTATCAACACATTCTTTAAATACCTCGCCACGGTGCTCATAATTCAAGAACCAATCGAAGGATTTGCACGCTGGAGTAAATAGCACGACTTCGCCACTTTCTGCTTGAGATCTTGCCATTTGTACAGCTTCCTCCATTGAGTAAGCTTTTTGGCATCTCTTCATAGACGAGAAATGATTAAAGATAGCATCGGCTTCTTCGCCAATAGCTACTATGCTCTGGACATTTCTCTTGACTACGTCATCGAGCAGAGAATAATCATTATTGTCTCCCCTGCCACCGGCAATCCATACTATTGGCTTATTATAGCTCGATAGCGCATACCAAGTTGCATTAACGTTTGTAGCTTTGGAATCATTAATATATTCCACTCCATCGAGCACGCGCACTTTTTCTAAGCGATGCTCAACGCCCTCGAATGCCATAAGGCAATCGCGGATATTTTCATTTTTTATTTCAAAGACCCTCGCTGCGAGAGCCGCTGCCATTGCGTTATAGGCGTTATGCACGCCCGGCAGCCCAATTTCACTAATTAGCATTATTTCTTCCTCTTTCTGCATATTTGGAAGCCTCACACGCATTTTGCCATCTTTCGCATATATTCCATATTCTACTGGATTCTGCGAGAAGTAGCAAATTGTCCCCCGTGTGTCCGCATATTTTGCCGAGCTTTCCCCGTCATCGGCATTTAATATTAATAAATCATTTGCTGTTTGATTTTTGCAAATATTGAATTTTGCATTTCGATAATTATCGAAAGTCTTGTGATAATACAAGTGGTCGGGCGTGATATTCAGAATCATCGCTACGTCGGGACGGAATTTGTCAATCCTATCCAATTGGAAGCTACTTAATTCAGCAACAATAAGGTCATTTTCCCCAATGCTATCCACTAAATCAGAAATTGGAATACCAATATTCCCAGCAGCATGCGAAGTCCTGCCGGAGCGATTAAATAGATAGTTCGTTAAAGTCGTCGTCGTAGTTTTCCCATTAGTCCCCGTGATAGCAATCAGCTTATTATTAGGAATAAAAGACCTACCAAATTCTAATTCGCTAATGATCTTTAATCCTTTTTTTTCAGCTTGCTGGAACACGTTAATTTCGGAAGGCACCCCCGGTGAAGTAACGATTAAATCGCACTTCTCGAGGCATTTCTGCGAGTTACCCCCAAATTCATAAGCTATTCCCAATTCATTAAAGATTTTGATCTCTTCTTTGAATTGATCTGATGATTTGCTTTCTGATACGAAAACATTATACCCTTTGCGTGCCGCCAATTTTGCTGCGGAAACTCCGCTCTTAGCTGCACCGATAATAGAAATATTCATTGCTTTCTATTTCTTATATATTACTTACTATATTCTTTATGCTGTCG
>CAZGXC010000029.1:13227-20576 GCA_964529535.1 uncultured Hyphomicrobiales bacterium
TCCGCATACAAAATTAAGAAATTTTAGGAGAAATATAATTAATTGTGGAAAAAATTCTTAAATTTGCTGTCTGGAATAATCATTTTAGTGTTTATATGTTAGATTTTAGTAATATTACATTCGTAAATCCTGAATATTTCTGGCTATTATTGATACTGCCGGTAGTTTTCTTTATTAACCTAATTTATAAATGGAAGAAGAAATCAGCTCTTTTTACTTCTGAAATCCCAGATAATATTAAGAAAATCCGAACTCTTCGGCAGATATTCAGCTTCTTGCCGATTTTGCTTAGATATCTAGCAATAGCTCTATTGATCATAGCATTAGCCCGCGCTCAGCTGATTAATTCCTCGAAAGATGTCCATACGGAAGGCATCGATATTGTAATCGCTCTCGACGTCTCCTCTTCTATGGAAGCCGAAGATTTTAAGCCAAACCGACTCGAGGCGGCAAAAGAAAAAGCAAAAACATTTATCGATTATAGAATCAATGACCGCATAGGATTAGTAATTTTCTCTGCGGAGAGTTTTACTCAATGTCCAGTAACAGCCGATCACACAATACTGAAATCCTTTTTCAAAGATATTAAAACGAAAATGCTCGAAGATGGCACTGCAATCGGAATGGGGCTTTCCACTTCAATAAGTAGATTAAAAGAAAGCAAAGCCAAAAGCAAAGTTATTATTCTATTGACGGACGGAATGAACAACACGGGGAAAATCTCCCCGTTAACCGCCACGGAATTAGCAAAAGGATACGGAATTAGGGTTTATACTATCGGAGTGGGAACAATGGGCAAAGCACCATACAAGATAGATACGCCATACGGAAAGCAATACATGTATGTCGATGTAGAAATCGACGAAGCACTCTTGAAGCAAATCGCAGCCGAAACCGGTGGGAAATACTTCCGCGCCACCAACAATGCGGGCTTGGAGGAAATATACCAAAACATTGATTTAATGGAAAAAACAAAAATAAAAGAAAAAGCCTACACGCACAAGGAAGATAGATTCTATCCTTTCGTATTGGCTTCCATTTTCCTTCTACTCACTGAATTCCTTTTAGCAAAATTTGTATTCAATAGATTGCCATAAGGAGAGAAGGGGAAGTTTATTTCTTATTTTATAATAAACGCTATTTATCTTGCTCCAAAATTTTAGTCGCTAAGCGTTCGGACAAATCTATTATATCCTCTTTTCTGGCTATTTGCTCGATCCATCTTTGTGGGATGCCTTCATAAGCATAAATCAAGCCAGCAAGCCCTCCGGTTATCGCTGCCGTGGTGTCTGAATCGCTTCCAAGATTAACAGCTTTTAATACTGCGTCTTCGTAGCTATTTGTCGTCAAAAGGCACCAAAGACTTGCTTCAAGGGAATGCAATACGTATCCACTGCTATGAATTTCCGGCTCTGGCAGTTCATAAATATTATCTGTTAATATTCTGCCGAATTTTCGTATCTCGTCCTGACTTATTGAAATCGAAAGAAGATAGTTCGGAATTTCTACCTGTAATTCCTTATATATTTGGAACTTATCAATTCCATCAATTAGTTTTCGAGCAAATTCCAAGTAATAAAAACATGCTATTACCGAACGAATGTGAGCATGTGTAATTGAAGAAACATTGCGGGTCAACTCAAAACGTTCGTCTATCGGTTTGTTAATAATATAGAACAACAATGGTATGATTCGCATTAATGAACCGTTGCCATTTGATAATTCATCATCATCGCCAGCAATTTCAGCGCGAACACCGCTGTCTATTTTAGCAATTGCTCGGAACGTAGTGTTGCCAATATCGAAAACCTCGCCTCGCGCAGTCCAAAATTTTTCATGGTACCATTTTGAGAAATATTCTCCTATTAAATGATAAGAGAAGTCCTGAGTTAGGGCTTCTGCAAGACAAAAAGTAAGGGAGCTATCATCAGACCAAGTGCCTGCTGGCTGAGAGTAAGTCCCATATCCTATCATATCAGTTACTGGGTTTTCGCTAATTGTTTTCCTGTTTTTAAACTCTACTGACACGCCGAGGGCATCTCCCACAGCCACTCCAAGTAGAGCAGATTTAATCTTATTTTTCATGATTTATTTCCGATTATTATTTAAGTTTCCATTCTCCATTTTTATCAGATCCAATGCGGAACAATCTATTTTGCTGTTTAAGATTAGCAATGTCCCGTCGGATGGTTCGCTCATTTACTCCTAATTGCTTTGCCAATTGGGCAACAGTAATCCTACTATTCCTTCCAATTATTTCGATAATATCTTGCTCTCTGATACTCAATTTATCTAGGACATTTACACGGACATTTACACGGACATTTTCGGATAAACTTGAATTTTGGAAGTTCTGCAACAATAATATTTCAATAATAAATGAGATGCTTATACAGCCGAATACAAATCAGCGAGCCAAATCCGACCTTATGCTCATAAAACTATACTTCGGATTTAAAAGATCTTTCTGCTTTATGATTTAATCTTTAAAGATGATAAAGAACTTTAAAATTTAATTTTTTAGCTTTAAACCTTCAGCTTTGAACTTTTCGGTTATATTATAATTATCAGCACCTAAAAAAGTGATATGATAATTATGTTGCTAGGAGGTCGGAATGTTTGTGATTTTCGTATAAGCATCCCCTATTGATTATATTTCAATTATCGTTACGGCATTGCTTTCCGAGAGAATGGCGTCTACTTCTGCTTCAAATTCATCTACTTCATTTTCCATTGTTTCGATTTTTTCTTCAATTTTCAACGGATCAAACAAATAATATTCATTTGACTCCATAAAAGGCTTGCGCACCATATCTACATCATCTTTTCCAACCTTGACGTTTTCTTTCCCGAATGTAGCTTCCAGAATTTGCTGAAGTTTAGCCTCTGCCTCTTCGTTCTTTTTATTCATCTTTCCGATTGCTTTTTGTAATTCGCTTTTCAGAGAGTCAATAAAATCTCTTTTATATTTAATAATTGCCTTGAAGTTGATAGCTTCAGCGACTGTCATTTCCTTGTTTGCAATATTAACTATGGTCTTGCTATTTGATTGAACAATAGCCGTTTTAATCAAATTTTTCCTTGTAATCAAGGTATTAATACTATCGAAATTTGATTGAGCTTTCTTCTGAAAATCTTCAGGCTTGACGTGCGCATTGATCATTTTTTCTTTTTGAAAAATACCGCAAGGCTTAATTTCCAGAATCTGCTTTTCAATTTTGCTATCCATCAGTTTTAATTCGCTTAATGCTCTGTGGATTGTCATTTTTTGCTTTTCCATTGTGTTATTCCTGTTATTTTAAAAATGCAAAATTACGGGCTTTATGCGCCATATAATGTCGTTTCAGAAATAAATGGAATTTTTGATGGAAAAATAGAACAATAACAATTCTCTTTATTAGGAATTTATCCTAATTCTGACTTTCCTCCAAAAAATAATAGATTTTACATTAAGTCTTTGGAGATTTGCTGGATTAATTTTAATTTCAAATAAAAGAAATCTTGAGCTAAGTTGTAGATCGAATCTTCCCCAGCTGAATAGAAATACTCAGTATTTTCACCATCTTTATAAATTATTTCTCTGCCGTTCATCCATTCGTCGGAATGATAAAAAGATTCTAATGCTTTGACTTTTTTGGAAAGATCTTTTATCTTTTTTTCGAATTTCTTGATGTCATTAAATTCTTTTTCTGCCTCATTGAGCAGATTATCCATTTGCCTGAATTTTGCTTTAATATTCTCTAAATTATCCATTTTGAATTGTTATTGTTATTGTTGATTGAAAAGTTACTGATAGCTTAACGCATTATTTTTTCAATATCACTGCGTATTAGCGATAAGGGCAAAGCCCTTCGAATAATAAAGTGGGGCAAAGTCATAAAAGAAGACCGATGCCCCACGGAAAAACCATTTTAGCTATTTTACTTCTTAATTACTAACGGTGTAGCGGAGCTTAATCCATTGATTTCTGCTACGATATAGTAATTACCACTTGGAAAGCTATTCAAATCTACTTTGTAATTTGATTGAAGAGCATCACTGGCTGAAATTAGGCTGACTACTCTGCCATTAATATCAGAGATATATAATTTACCGAAATCGCCTTCTTTAATATTAAGCGAAATCTCGGCGAAATTGCTACTTGGATTTGGAGCAATCTTAATATTTGCAGAATTGAAGTTCGATAATCCTTCTACTGATACCTTACCAAATAGCCATCCTATTGAGTTATTTACCAATACTGTGCGGACTGGATAATCAGCAATAGCACCAGGGTGGAAACCATAGAATAGAGCTTTTGATTCTGGTAATGTAATCGCTGCTGCAATGCCATTTGTATCGTTTGGAGTATCGCCATAAACTTTTGCATACATAATGATTTCGGCTACTTTGTCATCAAGAGAAGCTACTGGGCAGAAATGCAGAGAGAAGCAATTATCAATAGAAGCTTCTTGGTCTTGTGTATCGTTAATTATAATTGGATTTGGCAAGTTTTTGCAAATTCCATGATTAGCTGACAACACAATCTCTCCGGTAATTATCTCATAATTATCATCAACCAAATTATGCAAGCCTTTTCCCTTACCTGAGTTGATTTTCAATCTATCTTTAAATAAAGTCGCAAGCTCTGGATTTACATCAAGGTCTGGCTCTTTACCATCAAAGAGATATAAAGCTGATTCAGAAGTCATAAGGAAAGGTTTTTTGCTATCTAATAATTTTTCCACAATGTATATTACTGAGCTTGGGAATGAAAGTGAGAATGCTAAATCAGTTGGTTCAGAAAGGATTACGACTTTCGCGCTCGAGAAATCCAAGGTCCTTACAGAAACGCTATCAAATGGAATAGCAACTACACTCGTAAACTCTGGATTTACATCCAAAACGCTTTTAATTGTAGAATCTCCAAATTTATAAATAAGAGCATCAGCTCCTTTGGATAAAGCACCAACTGTAACTATTGTGCTGCCACCTTTGAATTTATCTCCATCTTCTGCTTGGCAAAGCATGACATAACGAGCAAAACTTGATTTATCGCTTGATGTGATATCAATATTATAAGTCTGCTTGGATTTTGCTGGAATGACCTTGCTTTCTTCTTTTATTTTCAAAGTCCATCCTTCTGGTATTGTAGAAGCTGGAGTGTTAAGTGTCATTTTTACAGTTAATGGTTTGTCGTATTGATTTTCCACTTCGATAGTTTTGGAAATTGTTGTTGCCTTTTCAATATTAGTATATATTAAAGGATCAGT
Organism: uncultured Hyphomicrobiales bacterium; assembly: GCA_964529535.1. GTDB lineage: Bacteria > Bacteroidota > Ignavibacteria > Kapaibacteriales > UBA2268 > CALLXS01. The sequence continues at coordinate 18,480 of CAZGXC010000029.1, forward strand.
AGCTTTTGGATTATGATGTGGAATCTTTCCTGCACTGTTGCTGTTCATAATTTCAAACTTGTTATCTTCATGTTGCTTAATCATTGCAGCTATCCATAAGTTATCTAAATTTTGGAAAGGAATTGCGAGTTTAGTTAAATCAACAGTGTATTTTTTTGTATATTTTTGACCCTTTTCATAAACTGCTGGCAATCCTTCAGTGCTACCAAATCCACCATCAGCCATGTGCAAAAGGACATTATCATGCTTAAATCCTTTTATTGATAGAGGCAGATAATAAAATCTTGAAGCAATATATGCGGGAGCACCAGACAAATAATTAGCTTGATCCCATTTGGAACCTGTGCCTGTCTGACCATCTTCCAAAATGTATAGATTAAAAGCTAATTGTCCGGTGTAATCCTCTACAAATGTAGCTTCTATTTCAGCTTCTAATTTTTTGGTTTCTTTGTCTATTTTCCAAGATAAAATATTAAGATCAACGACCGATGAATCCAATAAAAGTAAATTATTGGTATAATATTCTAATTTGTCATCCCATACCATTATTGAATGAAGAGTGGTATCAAATTGGATTCTATTCATAAAAACGCTGGGAAGTCCCATAATAGTATCAACTCCCCATTTTTTTGGCACTTCGCTCGCAAATGGAGTTTCCATAGGGTCACCATAGTGAATCGCCACAGGGATCACTTTGTTGCCATGGGCTATTTCTAATTTTTCTATTTCAAACATAGCTCTCGGGCAATTTCCGCACCAAGCGCCTGTATTCTCTTCTATTAATACTCGTTTGAGTACTTTTGCTTCTGTGTTTGAAGATGACAAACAAGCAAAGATCGTGAGAGAAATAACGAACAAAAACATCTTGTTAAATTTCAACATAAAAAATCCTTAAAAGTTTATAAAAGTGAATTATCTACAATTTAAACCATCTGTAATGTTAAATTACAGTGAAAATAAACAGCAAATTACAAAAATTTATTTTTCTAGACAAATTTTTCATATAAAATAAAGAAAACATTCCGTTTATTTGCGGAATGTTTTCTTATGTATGTTTATATTTTTTATTGCCCAATCATAGTGGCTTGAGGTTGATACGAGAGCCTTGCCATATTATGTCTGGTCTATTTACTTTTCCATCTGTCAAGTCTTTTCATACCACGCGTAAAAAGCCATGCCATTGGCTTTGAAGTCCCTTTTTCTATCATTATTTTTCTGCAGGCTTCCTGAAATTCTTCGACGTTTCCTTCGAAGGTAAATTTTCCATTTTGATAGCAGTAACTACAGTAAGTCTTATTTATGCTCCCATCTGCATTTGTCCCACCTGCCTGAGGATCTTTTTTCATAGGCATACCACAACTTTGGCACATTTGATTTTGTTTCATATTTAGATAGTTGTTTATTTAATATAAATTATTGTCATATAGTTTTTTCTATATTTGCTTCTTTGTCATATCTTTTATAAATTCCTAATTATGAAGAACAAAGATACATTGGCTATATTTTGCCTGCCTTATGTTTTTCTGATAATTTTTCGAGCATATCTTTAGTCATAGAATCCATATCAAATAATGGCTTCCAATTCCATTCGCTGCGTGCCGCTGAATCATCGATAGTCTTGGGCCAAGAATCTGCGATTTCTTGGCGGAAATCAGGAGAATATGTAATCTTAAATTCTGGCATATACTTCTTGATATTTTCAGCTAATTCCTTCGGGCTAAAGCTAAATGCTGCTACGTTGAAATCACTATGATGCTTTAGCTTAGCGAAATCTGCTTCTGCTAATCCGATAGTGGCATTGATGCAATCAGGCATATACATCATAGGTAGGATAGCATCTTCCTTCAAGAAACAATCATATTTTTTATTTTTTACCGCCTCGTAGAAGATCTCTACAGCATAATCAGTAGTGCCGCCACCAGGAAGTGTTTCGGATGAAATTATACCGGGATAGCGCAATCCGCGGCAATCCAATCCATATTTCTGAACATAATAATCGCATAATCTCTCGCCACATACTTTAGTTACGCCATACATAGTAGTTGGCTTAAGCACTGAATCTTGTGGAGTATTGAATTGTGGAGCATCGGGTCCCCA
>CAZGXC010000029.1:20586-22791 GCA_964529535.1 uncultured Hyphomicrobiales bacterium
ACTGCCATAGAACTTGGGATAATGACCTTCTTAACTCCATTTAGGCGAGCTGCTTCGAGAATGTTTATAGAACCATTCATGTTAATATTCCAGCAGAGAAGCGGGTCTTTTTCGCCAGTCGCTGATAATATTGCTGCCAAATGGAAAATCGTATCAATATTATACTCTTTGATTAATTTCACCAATTCGTCTCTATTGCTTACGTCAAGGCTATGGAAAGGTCCAGTGCCTGCAAGAGCTGCATTGCACTCTTTGCGAACATCTGTTACTATTACGTTTTCATTTCCGTATTTCTTTCTAAGTGCTAAAGATAGCTCTGTGCCAATTTGCCCAAGAGCACCTGTAACCAATATTTTCTTCATCTTTTATTAGTCCTCTAAACTATTCGAATATTATGTAAATTATATAGACTACAAAATTAAGTAAGATTTCGCAAGAATAATAACATTTTTAGTATTTTTTTTCAAAAATACATAAAAAAACCCACTATTTTGTAGATAGTGGGCAATGTGGTCATTATGACCGAAGTTACTTTCGTGCTTCCTATGGGACTCGAACCCATGGCCCTTTGATTAAGAGTCAAATGCTCTAGCCAGCTGAGCTAAGGAAGCTCACAAAATTACGGACTTTTTGGCATTTGACCAAATTTTTTTTATTATTTTTTTAATAAAACAGAAAATAGAATTAAGTTTTATTGAAGTTTTTTTGAAGTATTATTGAAGTTCATCTAAGCTTATGCTTAAGTTTTCCCAATTATTCATCTCATCTGTAAGGGCTTGATTAAGCGTATCATATTCTTTTTGTAAAGAGTTGATTTGGTCGATATCTTCCATTATTTTTGGATCTGCGAAAAGTGCATTGATCTCCTCTATTCTCATCTCTATGTTATGGATTTTAGTCTCTGCTTCGCCAATTTTCTTCTTGATGGAATTGACTTCTCTTTGCTGCTGTTTCTGTTGTTCAAAACTTAATTTCGCTACTTGAGGGGTCTTCTCGCTCGTGTTCTCTTTATTTCTTCTTTCTATCTCGTTTAGATGTTCTATTTCTTGTTTTTGAAGGAAATAGTTAATATCGCCAAGATATTCTTTGATATTTTTATCGCGGAAATGAATGGTCTTGGTGCTCACGCCCTCTAAGAAGTCTCTATCGTGCGACACAAGAATCAATGTGCCGTCGTAGTTGATCAAAGCATCTTTCAATATTTCTTTCGATTTTATATCCAAATGGTTCGTCGGCTCATCTAATATCAATAGATTATGTGGCTGCAATAATAACTTAGCCAAGGCTAAACGGGATTTCTCCCCACCGGAGAGAACTTTTACCTTCTTATCAACGCTATCGCCACTAAATAGGAAGGCTCCGAGGACGCTTCGCACCTTTGTGCGCATCTCTCCCGTAGCTGCATTATCGATTATCTGAAAAACTGTGCTCTCTTTGTCTAATAAATCGGCTTGGTGCTGCGAAAAGTAACCCAAGCTTACATTGTGCCCCAATTTGCAGATGCCTTCGTATTCGGTCTCATTTGCGATTATTTTAGTTAAGGTCGTTTTTCCTTCGCCATTTTTTCCAATGAATGCTACTTTTTCTCCGCGTTCAAGTAGCAGATTGATGTTTTTTAGTATCAGCTTTTCATCGTAGTATTTGGTAAGGTTCTTTATTTCCAAGGAAACAACACCCGATTGCGGTGCTGGCGGGAATTTCATCCGAATAGAAGAATTATCAACGTCTTCTAATTCTATTCTCTCTACTTTCTCGAGTTGCTTTATTTTCGATTGGACGCGCGACGCTAAATTTGCTTTGTAGCGATAGGCTTCTATATATTTTTCAGTTTTCTCTAACTGCTTTTGCTGGTTCTTAAAAGCATTTAGCTGCTGCTCGCGAATTTCTTCACGATAAACTATGAATTTAGAATATGGCAATGGGAAATCCACAGTCTTGCCATTGCTGATTTCGATTGTCCGATTGGTAATTGAATCGAGGAATCGCTTATCGTGGGATACGAGTATCACGGCTCCATAATAATTCTTAAGAAAGTTTTCCAACCACATTATTGAATCCAAATCGAGATGATTCGTAGGCTCATCAAGCAAAACGCAATCCGGTGCTGCCAAGAGGATTTTAGCAAGGGCTAATCGCATACGCCACCCCCCACTAAATTCATTTACCTTGCGCTGCATGTCATCACGCGAGAAACCCAAACCAGTC
>CAZGXC010000030.1:0-9214 GCA_964529535.1 uncultured Hyphomicrobiales bacterium
GGCATTGCTGGAGAATTATGCTTGTCGGGTCAGCAAATATCTCTCGGATATTGGAATCGTCCCGAATTAACAGCTGAAAAATTCGTCGATTGTAAATTTAGGCAAAACGAAAAGATGTATCGCACGGGTGATTTAGTCCGTTGGAACGAAAATGACGAATTAGAATATATTGGAAGAATTGATACGCAGGTAAAATTGCGAGGCTTCCGCATCGAGCTGGGCGAAATAGAAAACAAACTATCCCAATACCCAGATATTACTTCCTCTGTGGTGGAGATAAAGGAAGTTTCCGGAGTGATGCATCTTGTAGCATATTATTCAGCGAAAAACGAGATAGATTCCGAGAAATTAAAGGCATTTATGGCAGAAGGTCTTACTGAATATATGATCCCTACATTTTTCGTGCAAATGGAGGCTCTTCCACTTACCCCGAATGGAAAAGTAAATCGCAAGGAATTGCCGCTACCGGAAGTGCAACAAAGTAGTAAATTTCTACCGCCATCGAACAAGGTAGAGGCAAGTATTTGCGATGTTTTCGCAAAAATACTTAAACTCAATCAAGTAAGTGTTTTGGATAATTTCTTTAAAATAGGTGGCACATCTCTGAATGCAATTAAAGCAATAATTGAGATTACTAATGCTGGGTATTCAATTCAATATAGCGATCTATTTAAATTGAAAACTCCGAGAGCTATTGCGAATTTCTTACTAAACATAACAGATGATGACAACTTGATTGAAGATAAGTTTAACTTCTCTAATTTCGACTATACAACGATTAACCAAGTCTTGGAAAAGAATAATACGAATTTTGATATCGGCTTTTCAAATAATGCTTTTTCTAATGTCTTGATAACAGGAGCTACTGGATATTTGGGCATTCATCTGTTGCGAGAAGTGATTGATAGCGAAGCAAAGCAAATATTCTGCCTTGTTCGCTCGAATAATAAACTAACTGCTGAAGCTCGGCTTAAAAACATGCTAATGTATTACTTTGGCGATACCTTTGAAACGGAATTTGATAGCAATCGCATAATAGTAATTGATGGCGATATTGCAAATACTCACGTACTTGATACTTTGAACGATAAGTCTATTGATTTGGTGATAAATAGTGCTGCTTTGGTCAAGCATTATGTAGCAGATGATGCCATGGATAAAATAAATATAGAAGGCGTGAATAATCTAATAGACTTCTGCTTAAAAAACAATTCATTATTAGTCCATATCTCTACTTATAGTATTTCTGGAGCAAGGAAGACAAGTGGGAACTGGGAATTGTTTGAGAATCAATTATTTGTCGGGCAGCAGACGGACAATGAATATATACGCACTAAGTTTTTGGCGGAGCGCAACGTATTGGAAGCAATCTCCAAGAGCGGTTTAAATGCAAAAATAATGAGAGTAGGAAATTTGATGGGCAGGGAAAGCGATGGAGAGTTTCAAGTAAACTTCCAAAGCAATGCCTTCATTAATAGATTAAAAAGTTATAAGGTGCTTCGAGCATATCCTGTTGAACAAATGACTCTGCCAATAGAAATATCTCCAATCGATAAAGTAGCAGAAGCAATAATTATTTTGAGTCGAACTCCTAAGGAACTGTGCGTTTTTCACCCATTCAATAATTATCGAATTAATATGGCAGTCGTAATCAAAGCCATGAAAGATTATGGATTTGGCATTGAAATTGTCTCAAATTCTGCATTTAACGAAAGATATAACAGCTTAATAACTGATAGTAATAAAAGTATTTATTTGCAAGGTTTATTACACAACAAAAATACATCTCCTAATGAACTTGTCTTCGGGCACGCCAATAATGATTGGACGACGACTTTGCTATATAGTTTAGGATTCCATTGGAATCTAACGAATGTCGATTACTCGAAGCAACTCATCGGAATGCTTGATGGATTGGGTTTCTTTGATGAATAATGGAATTAATGATGGAATATTTTGAATTATATGATGCTATGCTCCTGAGAAAAACAGATAACTATATCCTAATGGGAGTAGAACAAGACAATAGCGATGAAGCGTCCAATTCACCACAAATACAATCGCTGATTGCCCATTCTTTGCTCATTGAATGCTTGAAGTTGATGAATATTTATGAAAACAATCCCAAATATTATTATGGAAAATTTGGAAAGCCATATTTGCAAAACTATCAAAATATACAATTTAATATCAGCCATTGTTCGCAAGCAATTTTTTGCGCCGTAGCAAAAAACGAAATTGGAATAGATGTAGAAACAATCCGTGAAGTAGATTGGGACATAGTAGAGAGAGTCCTAAACCCCGAAGAAATTAAGGAGTTAATTAAAAGCAATTCTCCTGCTATCACATTTTGCAAATTTTGGACAAGAAAAGAAAGCTATCTAAAATTTTTGGGAGCAGGAATATCTGATCATTTGAAAAATGTTTTGGATAACGCTAAACAAAGGTTCGAAACAATCGAAATGCTTACTTATACATTATCAATATGCTATTAATAAATAAGTAGAATAAATATTAAATCAAACAGAATTAAACAAAATGAAGCGATGAAGCGATTACAAATTACTTTTATTTTGACAATGTTGCTGCTGATGGCGTGCAATACTAAAAGAGAAAAAACTGATCCAAAAGACTCTTACACTTCATTGGAGCAATTCTCCAATGATAGAATTGGCGTCCTGATGGGATCTTTTCAAGATCATTATATTACAGATAAATACCCTAATGCAAAAATTCTGCGTATCAATATGGCAGCAGACTTGGTACCTAATTTAAAGTCGGGTGGTTGCGATGTAATAGTTTTGACTGAACCGAGAGCAAGACACATTTTGAAAAACAATTCTTGGACTCGTAATATTAAATGCAATATTCCACCAGTAGATATTTGTGTAGGATTTCACAAAGATGATCTTGCGTTACGAGACACTTTTAATGTATTTTTAAAACAGTTAAAAGATAGTGACATTTTAGATGATATGAAAAAGCGCTGGTTTGATAACATAGAATCTCAAACCTCTTTACCAATAATACATAATTTACCACAAAAAGGCAAAGAAATAGTCATTGGAACTGCTGTGGATATGCCATACGCTTTTATGGGAAAGGATGGTATTATCGGATTTGACATTGAATTAGTTACTCGCTTCGCAGCTTATCTTGGCAGAGTTCCGGTATTCAAGACAATGAACTTTTCTAACATTCTTCCAGCAATGGAATCAAAAAATATCGACCTTATCGCATCAGCTATGATGATCACTCCCGAAAGAGCAAAAAGAATATTATTTTCAGATCCATATTTACTAGAAGCTAATATGGCAATAGCCAAAAAACCAGCCACAATATCAGATCAAGAAAATATAACAAATAATTTTTTCAATACAATAGATGATCTTAGAAATAAAACAATATCCGTAACGATGGGGACAACCCATGATAGATATGTAACCAAATATTTCCAAGAAGCTACGATAATTCGTAATGAGACTCATGCCGATAATTTGCTAAGCTTGCTTAATGGAAAATGCGATGCCACTATTTTCAATATGAATACTTTCAGGGCAATGCGAAGAGAACACGACGAAATTGAGGTTTTGGATAGCAATCTATTTGTTGACCCTACTGGCTTTGGTTTTTCTTATTCTAATGATCCACTCAAAACACAGTTTAATCGTTTTTTATCAGAGATTAAACAATCCGGTTTATTAGACACAATAATAAATCGGTGGATTTGGCAATCGCCATCGCAAATTAAAATGCCCGCAATCAATGTTCCCAATTCAGGAGTACCGATCCGCGCCGGCATTACTGGCACTTCTGTCCCATTTACTTATAACCAAAACAATCAATACGTAGGAGCAGATGTAGAAATATTAAAGCGCTTCGCAGCATATGCTAAACGCCCTATTGAGTTTTATAGTATCCACTTCGGTGGGTTAATATCTGCATTAGCTGCTGGGAAAGTCGATGTAATCGCCTCTACTCTTACTATTACTCCAGAGAGGATAAAGCAAGTAAACTTCTCGGATCCATATTATCAAAATGTCGGTGCTATGGTTGTTCTAAAGAAAAACTTAGCTATTGAAAGCAATGCACAAAACAATAAGAATGCTAAAGATAACAATCTCATAGAATTATTTCAGCAAACAGCCTATTCTAATTTGATTGCGGAAGAACGATACAAGCTAATACTCGACGGCTTATGGGTTACCATAAAGATCTCTGTTTTGGCAGCTTTGCTGGGAAGCATACTTGGCGGCATTATCTGCTTTATGCGAATGAATAATAATCGCTTTCTAAACATAACAGCGAGTGTATATATTAGCATATTGCGTGGCATTCCAGTGCTAATCCTCCTAATGTTATTATTTTATGCTGTCTTTGCAAAATTAGCAATCAATGCTGAAATTGTAGCAATAATAGCATTCGCACTTAACTTCTCAGCTTACGTAAGCGAAATGTTCAGAACATCTATCCAAAGTATAAGCTATGGGCAAACAGAGGCTGGAATCGCCTTAGGTTTTACAAAGTTCCAGACCTTCATTCATATCATAAGCCCACAAGCTCTAAAAAATGTCCTCCCCGTATATAAGGGAGAGTTAATTTCATTGATTAAAATGACTTCCGTCGTGGGATACATAGCCGTAGAAGATTTAACGAAAGCTTCAGATATTATTCGTTCTCGCACTTTCGACGCATATTTCCCATTAATTTTAGTAGCAGTTATATATTTCTTACTTGCATGGATTTTCACCCAACTATTAGAACTATTTAATAAAAAGGAAAAAGCACAATGATTAGAGTAGAACACTTACAAAAAGACTTCGGCAAAGTAAAAGTGCTAAAAGACGTTAACGCCATCATAAAGAAAGGCGAAGTAATTTCCATCATTGGTCCATCGGGAACTGGAAAAAGCACATTCCTAAGATGTATTAATTTATTAGATGAGCCGACTACGGGTAAAATATATGTAAACGAGCAAAACATATTAGATAAGAAAGCAAATATTGCAAAGATACGCCAAAAAATGGGGATGGTATTCCAATCATTTAATCTATTCGAGCATCTAACTGTATTCGAAAACTTAACTATTGGACCAATCAAGCTACTAAAAAAATCTGAAAAAGATGCGGAAAACAAAGCAGTAGAATTACTAAATACTGTTGGGCTAATTTCTAAAAATGATGTCTATCCAAAACAACTTTCTGGTGGACAAAAGCAACGCATTGCCATTGCCAGATGCCTTTCCATGGAGCCAGATATTATTCTCTTCGATGAGCCAACCTCCGCATTAGACCCTACAATGGTAAGCGAGGTTTTGTCAGTTATTAGAAATTTAGCCAAACTAGGAATGACAATGCTGATAGTAACACACGAAATGGATTTTGCCAGAGATGTTAGCAATCGGGTTTTCTACATGGACGAAGGAAAAATTTATGAGGAAGGCACACCAGATCAAATATTTAATCATCCACAAAAAGAAAATACTAGAATTTTTGTGAAAGGCATCAGGAACTTTAACTATCGAATTGAAAATGCCTCCTACGATTTATATGATCTCAATGCTAAAATCGAATTGTTTGCTACAAAACATTTATTTGATAATGAAAAAATCCAGAAGATACTATTACTAATTGAAGAAGCTCTTCAAATTATACCGGTTGATAATGGAGCAGATATTACAATTGAATATTCAGAAAAAACATTGATAACTAAAATAACAGTAACAATTCCACAAACAAGCAAAACAATACTCGACAGAAATAACGAGAGCAACATGTTAAGTATTTCAATTATTGACCACTTATCAGAGCCGTCAGAGACGATCTTAAATGAAGAAACTGTTTTGTCTTTCTTATTAAAATAATACTTATGCTTAATAAGTAATAAGTAAAGATAAAAATATAAGTTCCGACAATTAGAATGAATGGAAGATAAAGCAAATTGAACTGTAGTAATCAATCAAGCCACTTCTACGTTAAGTGAAACAACATAATTAAGAATTAAGAAAATTTTAGAGGCGAACCAATGTGTTCGCCTCATTTTTATTTTGTTTAAAAATAATTGCTAATTATCAACCTTATGCAAAACAAAAGTTTTTTAGCTCCATTGTTTGTTTCCTTATTTATCCTCCGCCCTATCCATCTCTTCATTTCTTTCTAAATAATTTCTTTTCCATATCCTGCCTTCTGCACTAATTTTGCAGTCGTTAATTCATTTTGTTATAAATTTTCAAAGGAGATTTCAATGGAAATTGAAGTTTTTAGAACTGGGACTTTCGCCGATTCCACAGGCGAACAAAGAACCTATACCAATGACGATCTGCGGAAAATAGCAGATAATTATAATTCTCGATTGGCGCAAGATCCTTCGGTGATGGCTCCAATTGTCAAGGGGCATCCAGTGGATAATGCTCCCGCTCTCGGCTGGACTGCTTATTTAAAGAATCTTGGGGACAAGTTAATTGCCGGAATTAGAAACATTAATCCTGAATTTATGGAGGAACTACAAGAGGGACGATATAAGAAAATATCTATCTCGCTTTATCCAGATTTGCTATTGCGACACATTGGCTTCCTCGGTGCGGCATCGCCAGCGGTCAGCGGACTTGAGCCTGCGGATTTTATCGAGGAATTTCCGCAAGCAATTATTAATTCTGTAAACAACAATCCGACGGCAAACAATCAGCAAGATACTATTAACTATGCTGCTGAATATAAGCAAATGCAGGAACAAATAGCAACGTATCAAAGAGATCTTGCTGAATACCAAAAGGCAGAGAGATTAGCCCAGTATCGCCAATATTGCCAAGAGATCACTAAATCTTCCGGCAATGCCACGCTAAATAATATTATCAACACTAACTTACCGGAAATAATGAATTTAGCATATAATTATGATTCGCAAAACAATACTGCTTACGATAATGCTGATGATAATTATAATCTAAACTTAGTCAAGAATTTCGCTGAAAAAATTGCTAAACTCCCAATATTAGCAAATTATTCAGGGGAACTTGCTCCAATCCAAGCACCGCAATCATTCAGAGAACAGGGCTTCTCTCGAGTGGACAGCAAAAGATTAATACAACATCAAAAAGCTATGGAAATAATTAACGCCAAGCCTGAAATTAGCTACGAACAGGCTCTGGAAATAATATAATCATTTAATTAAAGGAGATAAAAACAATGTCCGCAAAAAGATTAGACGATCTGCGAAGCGTAGATCCAGTATTAACCACACTTGCGCAAATGCACAAGAATGATTTATTTCTATCGGAGAAATTATTCCCGACAGTAAAAGTAAAAAAAACTAAAGGGAAAATCCCTGTATTCGGGAAGGAAGGCTTTATCGCTCGCGATACCAGTAGGGCAATTAGGTCTGATTCCAACAGAATCCCCGCATCTGATTTCTCTCTACTTACTTACGAAACTCAAGAACAGGATTTAGAGATGGCAATCGATTATCTCGAGACATCTCAATCTAACAATTATGACAAATACGAACAGATCATCACGAAGCAGCTATGGGATTCATTAGCTCTTAATCGCGAAATTGAAATATGCAATTATTTACAGGATACAAATAATTATAATATCGGTAACATAACTGAAATCAGCGAGGACAAAGCACTGAACGATGCTTCTTCGGACTTAAACCCAATCGAATTAATTGCCGAGACTAAGGAAAAAGTAAGGCTATTGTCTGGAGCAAACCCAAACACCCTTATACTCAATCAAAAAACTCTAAATTATATCCGAAGTTCACAATTCCTAAAGTATATGTCGACATCATTTCCCAATGCTCCAAGACTGAGCTTAGGTGAATTAGCAGAACAATTAAATATTGAAAATCTAATTATTAACACTGCTGTTTATACAGAAAACAACAGAGATTACAAGAATCTCTGGGGGAATAATATGTTATTGACTTTCAGTAATAATGGTGCTAATCAAGTTAATAGCGAAACCCCGAAACTCGGATATATTATGCAACTCGACGGAATGCCCGAAGTAGATACATATTATGAAAATGGTGGAAAGATAAAGGTAATCCGCTGCACGGATAATTTCTGCTGGAAGGTAACGATGCCCGAAGCTGGGCACTTAATCACCAACATCATTGTTTAATTAAATTTGAAAAATAGGAGAAATAATTATGATAAACAAAAATCAAACATCAAGCCCTCTACAATTAATCACAATTAGAGCAAACTCGGATATTCCCGCTCACAGATTTATTAATGCGCGTGGAGACCTTTGCGCTCACACGGAAAACCCTATCGGCATCAGCGAAATATCTTGGAATGCCGGAGACACAATGTCCGTAATCTCATACGGCACAGCATTAATAGAGACGCTCGAAGCAATTAACATCGGAGAAAAAGTTGGAGTATCAAATTCCAGCGGGAAAGCCTGCCGCAAGACAAACGAAGGCGATTGGGTTGCCACAGCATTAAGCTCCGGAGCAAGTGGCTCTATCATAAAAGTAAAATTAGTAGTATAAGCATATAGCGGAATCATTATGCCATTTTATTATTATAAACCAGAAAATATCATCAAAGAAATAAGCGAAGCCGAAGCAAAGAGATTAACAGATAACGGTAGCGGAACAATAGATATGGAAAAGATAGTATCAGCCGAAAACAGCGCGGAAATCACTATCAATGCTTACCTCGAGGGCAGATACAGTCTGCCATTTGATAATGATAATCTGCCCCCGATAATCACAATAATTGCTCGGGATTTGGCAATCGTCAATCTATACGAAGCAGCTATCGCAAAGGGAGCAATCCCCGATGCCGTCAAGCAGAAGAAAGCCGATTGCTATAAATTGCTAAAATTCATACAAAATGGTGATATTCAGCTGAATTGGACGGAGTCTCATCCGCCATTTATATCAGTCAGAAAAAACATATATTAACAATCAATTACTCACAAATAAAAATAAAAAATAATGGAAAAATATATTAATTTCATCAAAAGGCATATCGTGTGGATATTAGTAGGGATAGCCACTCTGAGCCTTCTCGTGCCGAGCTTCGCAGAGGTTCGCACAATGCTACTTCTCATTACTATGGAATGCCTTGCGATAGTTCTCTCGGGGCTTGCTCAATTCATTTATACAAAGATTGATTTCACCGGCGAGCATCCCTCTAATGGCTATTCCCCGCTCAATCTCGGTATGATCTTCCTTGGGGTTCATATCCTGAGCGGAC
>CAZGXC010000030.1:9224-22435 GCA_964529535.1 uncultured Hyphomicrobiales bacterium
GATTTTTTTAATGACAAGATCATCATCAGTTATAAAAGCACAATTAACAGTATTAATTCAATGATTTTCAAAGGAGGATAAAGAAAATGAAGCTCAAAACAATGATTATCGCTCTATTCTTGGCTAGCAACATCGCGCTCTATCCATACGCAAAATATGAGCTATATTGCAATAGAGAACTACTTGAATTATCAAGGGAAATCGCCCTGACGCAAGAGGGAGTAACAGAGGCAGGACATAATCGCGGCGAAGTAGAGAAATACCTTCGGATATTCGATGCCCGGGGTGGCATACCATACTGTGCCGCAGGAGTATATTGGTGCTTCTATCGAGCAGCTATTAACTTAAATCTGGAAATGGATTCTATTCCAATTCCCAAGACGATGGTAGCAGACAATATCTTCCTTTACGCTGTGAAGCACGGCGAGCCGAGCCTATATTCAGCTAAATTAGACGACTTAATCGTATGGCGGCGACGCTCAAATTATCGCGGGCATATCGAGAGAATAATAGAAGTAGGAGAAAAAGGAAATGTGCGAACAATCGCCTTCAATTCATCGATACAATCGCGCCTGCCACACCACAGAAATGGAAGAAAAATTGAGGGAGTCTTCATCAAGAGAAGGAATATTTATCACCCCTTGTCGAATCTATTCGTCCGTGGATTAATAGGATTCAGGACTGATAAAACATAAGACTTCTTGAATATTATGCGGTATCCATCTGGCTCGGAGGATACCGCATCTCTATTATTTATCAATACAATAATCACCTCTATTAACATAGTTAATTATATTAACAGCAATCATCAATATTAATCGAAAGCAAGAAAATGGATAATCAAAATAATAAGCAACAGAATAAGCAAATCAATAATCAAGCAAATATTCAACAAAATATCCAACAAAAAATATTAACAAAAGAATTGGCGAAACCCGCCGTGTTCGATAAATTTTTCTCCGAGATGGAAGCCCTGCCCAATCCAGACATTGTTTTAAAGCAGAGTGGCAAAAGCATCTCCGCCTATCGCGATTTGAAAATTGATGCTCACCTCTGGAGCTGCATTCAATCTCGCAAAAGCGGATTATTAAGCATGACTTGGACTTTGGATAACCCCGGAGTGGTAGACAGAGACATCCTTCAGAAAACACAAAATATGCTTTATGCTCTTGATATTTACAATATTATGCGCGACATACTCGAGGCTCCATTGTTCGGTTGGCAACCATTGGAAATAGTATGGGAGATAGATGAAAGCAGTGGAGAAATTCGCCCCAATAATATTGTTGCTCGCCCCCACGAGTGGTTCCAATTCAATTCAAAAGGCGAGATCATATATCGCAGGAAATTATCCGAAAGCGAGACAGTAAGCCCATATAAAATACTCTGCCCGCGCTTCGAAGCGACTTACGACAACCCATACGGCAACGCCTTGCTCTCCAAATGCTATTGGCCCATCATATTCAAAAATGGTGGATTGAAGAACTGGGTGCATTTTTCGGAAAGATACGGAATGCCCATCTTGATGGGACAATACACGCGTGGATGCACTCGGGACGAAGCCGACAGATTAGCCGACGCCCTCGCCGATATGTCGGAAGATTCCGTCATCGTTACCCCAGCGGATATTAATATTACCCTGCATGAAGCAGTGCGCAGCACCTCCAACGCACTATATCGAGAGCTTATAAAATATTGCAATTCTGAAATATCGAAGGCAATTCTCTCTCAGACATTGACCACGGAATTGGAGCTTGGCTCCTATGCCGCTGCCCAGACTCACTTCAAAATCCGCAAAGAAGTAATTCTAAGCGATATAAAGCTCGTAGAAGCTACTATTAATAAGTTAATTGAATATTATGTCGAGCTGAATTTCGGAGGAGAATGCCCTAAATTCAAAATCAATGCGGATGAAGAACTGAAATCGGAGAAATTAGAAATTGATTTAAAAATAGCGCGCGAAAGCGGCTATCGCCTAAGCAAAGAATATTTAATGCGCACATACGACTTCAGCGAGGGTGATTTGATAGGATAAATCAATATCTCGCAAGCAATAAATGACATAATTCTTTGAAAATTACGTAAATTTACGTATTTTTGTTATTTTGTATTTATGTATATTAACAACTTTAACGAATAATAATATTAACAATAACAAGCTAATGAAAAAATATATCATTTGGATTTTGAGCACGCTTCTGCTTTCGCTAAATTTCTTATATGCCGAAAGCGCAAGCGTTATTTTAGATAAAATAGTAGTAAATGGCAAAGATCATAAGAATTTAGATCCATCATCATTCATATTCGGCACCAAAGATAAGATAGAAATTTTTTATCACCTAAAATCTGATGCAGAGCAAAAAGTGCCATTTCGATTTATGGTTTCCCTGAAATTTCAGGATCAAGAATATAATCAACCAACTAATACAAAGTCTATAATTTATAGTAACTTACAAGAAAGTAATTATAACTTAAATATTACAGCTCTCGACCCTCGAAACATGCTAAATGTTATCCCCTTGCAATTCGAGTTTAGAATCAACGATAGGGAATTAGAATTATTAAAGCAAGTAGAGCAAAGCAATGCAAAAGCTGCCAAAGCGGAAAGTTTGCTGAAAGAAAAAAACTCCATCGCCAATCCTTCAAATAATTATTTAATTATCGCTGTTCTTGGAATATTGCTCGGAATAAGTATTATTATTTTAGCTGTGATTTTGATGAAAAAAAATATAAAACAGAAGAAAAACACCAATAATAATCTAAACAACAATGAAGATATTTTCGTCTTTTATGACAGTAATAACAATCAAACAGGAAATAAACAAATAAAAAATAACGGAGACAACAACATGGCTATCGCATCCCCTAAAACGGATCTTAAAGCGTTGCAACAAGAAAATGCTGAATTAAAGCAAGAGGTTCAGGCTTTGCGTCAGCAAATTGAAAATCTAAACCTAAAATCGAGCGAGCTAAATAAGCAAAACGTCGAACTGAGAGAAAAATCAGACAAGCTCGCAAAATTCAATGCTGAATTAACCGAATTGCAATCTCATAAAGATGACCTCTTCGCAATGGTTATTCACGATATTAAAAATCCTGCTGGATTAGTAAAAAGTCTCGTGGAGTTGCTAAACTCTTACGACCTATCCGCTACGGAGCAAAAGGAAATCATCGAAGATATTATGACTACGACTTCAAAAATCGTAAATCTATCCCAAGAGGTTACCAAAATTCTATCCCTCGAGAGCAATACAATCGCTCTTAATTTTGAGATGAACGACCTAAGCGAAATAGTGAAAGATATCGCAAGAAGAAATTCAATCAATGCAGACAAAAAGCAGATTGAAATTATCACAGAATTAAAGCAATTACCACTGATTCCAATTGATGCGCAGAAAGTAGATGAAATCATTGATAACTTAGTATCTAACGCTATCAAATACTCTCCCAAAGGCTCTACCGTTAAGATAATAGTCCGCAAAGATAGCAATTATGCCGAAGTCAACGTAAAAGATAATGGATTGGGATTATCGCAAGAAGATATTAGCAAAGCATTCCAGCGCGGCGTGCGTTTGAGCGCATCGCCTACTGCCAACGAGCATAGCTCGGGCTTTGGTTTATGGATAGTCAAAAAACTAACAGAAGCTCACAAAGGAAGAATTAAAATTGCGAGCTCGCTCGGAAAAGGCTCTACATTTACCGCTCAATTCCCAATGAAGAGAGACGATATTGTATTGCCAGAAGAAAAGATTGAAAGCGAAAACACAGAACAAACAAGCGAATAATTATTCATTTATTTCTTCATAAACAATAGTCCTTTTTTTCAAAAATAAGTATTTAATAATATGAAAAAACATAGCAACTTAATATTAATAGCTTTAATAGCAGCTTTTGCCATTTTGGATATTACTCCAGCTTTGGCAGATGAATCCATTATTAAAGTCAAAACTCTAACTTTCGATTCCATTCTTACTCGCCGTGGGACTTGGAAATTCCCAGATGATAATCAAGAATATCGAAAGATATTAATGAAATATACACTTAAGTGCGACCCCCGCACAGCCGCTGATAAATACAACTGCGGAGAGTGGGATTATAGCACCTATACCTATATTCATCACAAAGTGGGACGCGATACTATGCTCCCGATGACCCACCCGAAATATAAAATCGGGAAAGCTGCGGATTTGGAAATGAAATACTCTCCTGTATCATTGACTGCCGAGCTAAAACCGCAAACGAAAAGGACTGCCTTTAAGCTATCTGGTACAATCAAAAAAGAAGCGAATGTAGAAAGCACAAAGATGATAGATGGGGATAAACAGTTAATCCTCGGGCAAAAGCCAATTAAAGTCCAATATTATTTTTCAAATGCTAAGATGAAGGAATTAGGACAAAATGGTAAAGCTATCGGCAAAATTAAATTAAATTTTACCAAAGCGGGATCTACTTTAAAAAATCTACAAATTCGTGCGGTAAATAAAATTTTGCAAGATACTGCGCTATTTAATGATGAAACTACTCTATTATATAAAAATGATTTCACAGCCACAAACGCAGGCTGGAACGAGATAATCCTCTCCGAGCCTTTCTATACAAAGACAAATGGCTTGGGGCTAATTTTAATCATCTCTGCCGATGGTTTTTCTAATAACGACGAAGGTTTATTAGCCGGAGAAGATCAGCATATTGTATGCGATGGAGCAGCCCTCAAATACCTTGAATTTGATGGCACAAATGATTATGTTTATGCGCAGGATATTGGAATAATGAATGACCAAAGCAAATTCACAATCGAAGGATGCGTGAAAATCAACAAATGGTCTAATTGGTCAAAAGTATTTGGAGTGGGTAGCGAAACTCACTTCGAAACCGGTGGCAAAGGCGAATTATACTTCTTTATGAGAAATGGCGCTAATTCATACGGCGTTGTAGCAAATGCCCTTCAAGAAGGAAAATGGGCGCACGTAGCTGCAGTATTCAATGGTGCTGGCACCAAGAATGAAGACAAACTGAAAATATACATCAATGGAAAACTCGCCACTGCTTCATACAGTAGCGTAATACCAGAAAGAAGCTCCAAGAATAAAAACCGCTTCACTATTACTTCCACAGATTGGGGAAGCGCATGTATCAATGGCGGAGTATCAAACGTCCGTGTATGGGACAAGCCTCTCTCTCAAGAGGAAATCCAAAAGAATATGAATAAAGTGCTCGATGCTTCTGATAATTCATTAATTTTGAATTATTCTCTACAAAACATCCAAGACGACAATGTAACAGATGAAAGCAAATCCAAAAACAATGGCAAATTATTGGGATTCCCAAATATCAAAACAATGAAGGGCGAAGAAATCTTCCTACAAAGTGATTCGAAATTATGCCCAAGTTTGGAATGCGTCTTCGGAGATTTTGAAATTGAAGCAAAGAAAGAAAAAGAAATTATTACCGAGCCGATGAAGGTTTATTCTTTGGCAGAATATGAAATAGAGAATCATCAGCCGAAAATCAAAAATCTCAGCAAAGTATGGAAAGAAGGCTATGTATATACTTATGACGAGAACAATAAGGCAATTGATTCCGTTTTCTTCAAGGGTGATCTCACCGTTAAAAATGATACTTTGAAATATTTAGCTGCGCCGATTCCAATTGTCCAAAACATTGAAATTGGTAGATTTATCACTCCTTACGGCATTAACTTAGACCTCGGTCCAGATGGATTCACTTGGGTCTATGATGTAACGGATTACGCTCCGATTCTTCGCGGTGATGTGGAATTATCAGCTGGAAATTTACAAGAGTTAATAGACCTAACCTTTGAATTTTACAAAGGTGTTCCACCACGCAAAATAGTGAATTTCACTGAATTATGGGAAGGCTACCACAGCCATTCATACCAAAATCTCGCGGATAATAAAGTCTTAAGAACAATAGATGTCCCAAAAACTCCATCGGCTGTCTCTGCGAAAGTAAAGACGAGAATCACCGGACACGGACACGAAAGCACCGATAATCAATATCCGCACTGCTGCGAATGGAAGGACAACACGCATTACTTAGACCTAAATGGCGAAACAAAAGAGTGGCACATTTGGCGAGAGGATTGCTCAATTAACCCTGTGTATCCTCAGGGAGGCACTTGGCCCGGCTCTCGCGAAGGCTGGTGCCCAGGCGATAAAGTCCGCGAAATTGAATTTGAAGTTAGCAAATACGATGAAGTAAAAAATAATAAATTTGATTATGAAATATCAGATATTCCATCAAATAACAAAGGAATGGGCCGCGGAAACTACGAAATGACATTCCAATTCGTAGAATACGGACCCCAGACGCACAACAATGACGTAGAGATTTATGACGTATTTGCCCCTAATGAAAACGGATTGTATTCTCGAATGAATCCAATCTGCGCCAATCCACGCGTCGTAATTAGAAATAATGGCTCAAGCAATTTAACTTCCCTAAAATTCAAAAGCACTGTAAGCGGCGGCAAAGCAATGGAATATTCTTGGACGGGAAATCTAAAACCAAATATTATGGATACCGTTTCCCTGCCAATCGCAAGCTCTGATTTCTGGATAGGCGACGGCAAAAACAACTTCACCGTAAGCGTAAGCGAACCAAATGGAAAAGCTGATGAATACGTAGCAAATGACGAGATGACCACACACTTCATCATGCCTGATATAGTAGAGGCAGGGGCTACTCTTGAATTAATAACTCCATCGAAATACACTCAATACATGAGTCTCACCGTAAAAGATATTACTGGAAAAGTAGTAATCGATAGGACGCAACTTGAAGCTAATAAAACTTACAAAGATTTACTAAACCTGCCAGAAGGTTGCTACACAATGGAAATGATTAATACTGCACGAATTGGCATAAGTTATTGGGCAGCTAAAGAAATGGGCAAAGGTAGTTTAAAGCTATTTGATGCAAATAAAAAATTAATCAAGACATTTAATCCTGATTTTGGATATTCAATTGTATACTCATTTAATATTGGCAAGGGAAGCTATGTGCAAGATCCAGCAAACGAGAATTTAATCGCCGTGTATCCAAATCCAGCCACTAATGAAGTAATTTGCTCCATCGACGAAGCAATCGGAGCAAGTGAAATAGAGCTGTTTGACAATTCAGGAAAAACAATACAAGTATTCCCTTCTGTCAATCCAAACTCCAAGCATTCAATAAATATCGAGAATCTACCGGCAGGAAATTACTTCTTGAGGTTCAAAAATAACAATTATAATGTCACGAAAAACTTTATCAAAAAATAAATAATAATTTCTTTCGTTAATATAGACTACAAACTTTTTAAAAAATATAATTAAAGGTATAAAATAATGGCAGGCAACTTATTAGAAATAACAGATGCTAATTTCGATGCAGAAGTTAAAAACTCAAACGTCCCCGTAATGTTAGATTTCTGGGCTACTTGGTGCGGACCATGCAGAATGATCGCTCCATACGTAGAAGAAATCTCAAATGAATACGTTGGCAAAGCAAAAGTAGGAAAAGTTGACGTAGATAGCAACCAAGGCACAGCAGGGCAATTCGGTATTCGCTCAATTCCAACTGTTCTTTATTTCAAGAATGGCGAATTGGTAGATACAGTAATTGGCGCAGTTCCAAAAGCTCAATTAGAAGAAAAATTAAAAGCATTATTATAAGTTTTTCATTTAATACTACATATATTTAAGCCCACGAGCATTATGCTCGTGGGCTGTTTTTTTGCTGTGGAAATGGATAGTGAAAAAACTGATTCTTCTCCCCAGCTCCAATGAAGGATAAATTCCTTATTACTTCTTTATTATTTCTTAATTACCTTTAATGCTTCTTCGGCAGCTTTCAGGGTTGGCTCGCCAGAGATTTTCCCATTGATTGCCTTTTGCATCCAGCATTCTGGAGTGATTCTACCATTAGATAGGATTCTCTGCATTTCAGTGCCGAGGTTTTTGCCTTTCATTGCTTGGGACATTTGGAACTCAATTAAATGCCCAATTGGATATGCCGATAGATACAATGGATTATCAATCATGTGCGAATACACGGCAAGTATTGTCTGGTCTTTCGAGCCAAATACCGGATAGTAATAATTATTCCAAATATCTTTCGCAATAACTATTGCTTGGTCGCGAAGTTGTTCTTTAGTTGCTTTTGGATTCGCATAGAGCCATTTCCATAAATTCATATCTACGAGGGAAACGCCCATTATCTCGTAAGTATTCCATAGACTGTTCAGTGCTTCCATAGCCTCTTTTTCTGGGTTTGTTTCTTCTAATCCCAAAAGCATTAAATCATTCTTCTGGAAAGAGAACGCCCATGCTTCAGTAAAGGCTGTATTTGGGACGCTTCTGAGCATCCAATAATCAATATCTTGAAGGGTTAGGGTTTGCTCTACGTTATGCCCCAATTCATGTATTGCTATGTTATATCCTTTGTAATCCATTCCCTCTGGAGCAATTCTTGTGCGGAGGTGCGCATTTTCTGATTTCAAATCTGCGCCCCAAGCGTGTCCGGATCCGCGAGCAGCATCTACGTCAATCTTTGCCGCAACTTCCTTTGCTTTTTCTTTCGAGAAGCCAAGTTTTTCGAGGATTACAGGAATATCATCTTTAAATGCTTGCGGAGTTGGATATTTCTTGCGAGTAATTTCATTTAGTTTTTCCTCGCTAATTCCGCTTTTTGCTCTAAATCCATTATACCAAATATCAAATGCTTCGAGCTTTCTTCCGAGGCGTTTTTCGATTAATTTCCCAGTTTCTTTGATGATTGGAGAAGTAACATACTCGATGAAAATGCGTTCAACTTCCGCTTGCGGAATTTCCATCTCTTCATCGAATTTACGCTTAATATATGTATTATAGAATGGAGAATACTCATCGGCTGCGCGCAAAGCATTAAAGAGCTTCAGCACCCATTCGTAGCGCGTATTTGGTTCGGGAGCGGCTGTGATTTCTTTCTGGTTTTGATATACTTTATTTGTGTATGGATCCCACTGCACATCGTTATTATTAATCACTCTTTGCGGAATATCCTGCGCAATGATGCGTTGCATCACTTGGTATATCATCTTTTGCTTGCTCAATCCATCTTTGTTGCTATATTGGGATTTCAGCTCGTCTCTTAAATTCCAATGGCTCAATAACTTCATTTCCTTAGGGAAGAAAGTATTGAATTTTGCATCTACTAAATGCCCCATATAAATATTATATTCAGCGATATAAGTATCCGCAGCAGTCCATAATGAGCCAATTTCAGCATTAATAGCAGCGGGAACGCGAGACGTAAAGACCTCGCCCATTCTTGCGAAAGCCCATTCTTTGCGGCTCATAGTATTGCATTTGGCATTCTTGGTTTCTAAATCATGGAATGGGAAATTTAGAAGTATATAAAATGCTATTTTATTATCAAATAGATCATCTGCGAAGTGCGAAGATGGTTCATACCCACCGAATAGCACATCAATAGGGAAAATCTCCCCAGTAGCTTCGTGCAAATTGCGCTTTAGGTCGAGGCTCATTTTGTTGTAATGTCCGCGAAGCACTTCTAAATATTCAGAAAGTCTCTTAAATGAAGCATCAAGCTCTGCTGATGATTTTACGGCATTTTCTAAGCAGAATTTTTTGAAATCCTCTGCGCTTCCATCTTGCTTTTGCCAAAAGAGTGCTACTTGCTCCACACCAATAATGGCATTGGATATTGCTCCATTTTTTTGTAATTCGCTCTTTGTTTCGTCGATTATCTTTTTATCGACGTAGGTTTTAGCGTTTTCGAAGTTTGCCGCTTTCATAGGATTCAGGCTCATAGCGAAGATTCCAATAGCAGCCATTAGTATTGAGATTTTACTCATATTATTAATTCCAATTGTTTATTTATTAATTAATTAGCTAATATCTATCTGCAAAATTAAGTATCTGCAAAATTAAGGAAAAGTATCGAGAATGAAAAGGAATAAGAATTTCTATGAAATGAAAAAGTAGCTGTCGATAATGGAATTATCATCAGCTACTTCTATTTTTGTATTATTATCGATATTTTTGAAATATCTCTCTTAAGCAAATACGACTTTAGTATTTGGGATCATCTTTGCGATAGTGTCGACTTCGTCAAAAGTAAATTTATTTTTACTTAAATCGAAATTATCGAGCGCAACTAATCCTGACAAGTCTTCCGGAAGCTCCGAAAGCTCATTATTGCTTACATCTAAATCTTCTAACTTACTTAATTGACCGATAGTTGCAGGGAGAGCAACGAGTTCATTTTCGTAAATCAAAAGTTTTTCTAAGTTTTTCAAATTACCGATTGAATCTGGGATTTCCTCGAGTAAGTTTTTATACAATCTCAATTTTTCTAATTTCTCTAAATCACCGATGGAATCTGGCAGATGCGTAATATTGTTTTCATGTGCTTCTAATTTTATTAAGCTTTTCATTTGCCCAATATTTTCGGGAAGTTCAGAGATTAAATTATTAGATATTCTCAATTTTTCAATTGATTTTAGCTTCGTGATACTTGTTGGTAACTCTTCGATTTCATTATCGCTTAGGACTAATTCCTTCAATTTGTCTAAATTCCCAATATCGCCCGAGATATGATTGATATTGTTATGGTTTAGTCCGAGCCATTCCAACTTCTTTAAATTACCGATACCATCTGGAATTTCCTCAATATTATTCCAACTAAGAATAAGTACTTGGAGCTCTTTTAGCTCAAAAAGCTCTTTTGGCAGAGTGGAAATTTCATTTCCTGAAAGATCCAATTTTTTCAAATTCTTGAACTGCTTTATCTGCGGTGGGATAGCAGTTATTTTATTGTTCCTAAGGAATAACTCCTCTAAATTCGGGAAGTTATAAACTTCCTCTGGGATCGTAATTAGGTTCTTCAAATGTAAATCTAATTTTACTACTTTTTCGGGAGCTTGCATCGCATCTTTTAAATTGTGGAAGCATTCAGCGCAACCCGATTGTTTTTCATTTTTTAAGCTCATTTCGCACCTGACCTTTTTTTATTGTTTTTTACTTGTTGCATTTTTAGTAATTCAAGTTAAATATAATTTTTAATATATGCAAATATTTTTTTATTGTTTTGCAAAATATTTTTGTTTTTTTCTATTCCGTAAAATATTATTACTATTATGGTCGTTTCTCTACGGCAATTTTCCCTGCGGAAGCTTCACCGCCGCCTGCTTCATTCGCAATAATAATATATATTCCATTTTCTACTATTTTGCCTTTGGAATCTCTGCCATCCCAGATGGCACGGGCTCCGGCGGCTTCCACAGTCGCTACGTAACGCCCTTCGGGAGTTACTATTTTCAGTGTGTTATCTTTTGCCAGCCCCTCGATAATTAACATATTATCGCCATCGGGATCAAATGGCTGCGGATAGCAACTGATATTATAAGTTTCTTCTGGTTTGACAGATAGGGACGTCGCCGTGTATATTCCATTGTCTGTAGTGATAAATACCTGACCCGTCTTCGTATTTGACGAAACGCTATTAACTATATTTGTTTTTAGTGGTGAATTTTTTGTATCAAATTTAGCTAATTGTTTTGACCCATCTGGAGAGACGACTATCACGCCTTGATTAGTGGATAGCCACTTATTATCAATCGCATCGATATAAATATTTTTTATAAAAATATTATTCAAATAACTAATCTTGCGAATAGTTAATTTGCCATTATTTAGGACCGCTGTGGGGTTAATAATGACGTTTAGCCCTGCTTCACTTGCCACCCATAAATATCCTTTGCTGTCAATTTTCAGGCAATTGATGGAATTGCTCGCTAAGTTCGTCCCGGCATTGACGACATTCCCATAAATATTCTTGCTCTCGTTGAAGTAATACAAGCCCTCGGGTTTTGCGCAGGCGAACCATTTGGTGTTGGCATTATCAATTTCCATAAATACCATATCTCTTGAAGTGAAGGGAGCAGGATAGTCAATACTTTCGAAGGTGCCGTCGCCCTTGTGCTTGATGAATAGCTTTTTCCCGTTTGAAGCGAGTGTGTTAAGCGTCCAGACAACACCATTCTTGTCCATCTTAGTTTCACCGGCTATCACCCAATTATCATTGCCTTTGTAGCTGGTGAGCGGTGAATTAAAGGAATCGTATTTTTTTATGCTTTTATTTTTATTTATGGAAATTTCAAATAATCCGCCGCCCCAATTCCCAGAAAAGACTCTGCCATCGGGTAGCACACTTATATTAAAGAAGTTATTCGCTTTAATAGCTGTATCGCTATTTTGAGTTATGTTGATCCATTTGCCTGAATTTGTCCAAACGGAAAGCCCTCGTCCAATTGATGCTTCTAAACTTGCGCTTGCCAACCATAGGTTCGCATCTTGATCCATAGCACTTTGGTAATATTTTGAGGTAATTGGGGATTCTATATCCACCATACGCAAGCTATCATTTTGGTATATTCCAAAACCATTATCCCTAAATGAAAGGAGTGCTTTTATTTTTGGAGTGGTCTCCAAAATTTCAACTGCTTGAAGGGCTTCGAGCTTGTAATAATAAGCAGGAATATTTGCGAATAATTCCGACTCTTTGTTTAAGAGATTGAATAAATCAGAAAAATATAATTTATCATTCACTTCATAGAAGTTTTTAAAAAAGCGATAGGATTCAAATCTCGCATGAAGATTGAAAGTATCTTTCGTATTAATATTTACCTTCGTAATAATTGAATCATTGACTATAGCATATAAATCATTTTTAAATTCAACTATATTGATAGCCCTATACTTAGATAATAAATTATTCTTTAAAGTATCTATATATGCTGGGATGCTCTGCCAATTCCCCGGATTTGCCAATAATGATTTCCGGTTCGCATAAGCTACGCCACTTTCGCTTGCTGCATAGATTGTCTCGCCTACTATATACAGATTATTGATTTTTGTATTGCGGGCGTAATCCGCAATTTTCGTAATTGTTTCGGTGAAAATTTTCTTATTTAAATCAAACACTGCTATCCCGAAACTCCCCGAAATATAGAGGAAATCTCCTGCTTGCTTAATATCCGTTATCTCTGGGTTTTGGAAGCCATAAGATTTTATATCATTATATATTTCGATTTTCTTATTGCCGGTAATGATCTGCAAAACTCCATCATAAGAGCCTGAAACGATTATGTCTTTTGATTTGTCATAATGAATTGTGCGAATATCCGTACTTGCTAATCCACTTTG
>CAZGXC010000031.1:0-15079 GCA_964529535.1 uncultured Hyphomicrobiales bacterium
GTTCTGAATTATTATTTTAAAACTAAATTTGAAAATACCCATATGTCTGGTGGCTATTTAAGATTTGATATTCCTTACTTATCAAAACTTCCCATTCCAGCGAATCCACCCAAATCCACCCACGACAGCCTCGTGAAGCTCGTGGAGCAGATGCTACAATTAAACAAGGAATTGCAGGAAGCCGTCCTGCCCGGGGATAAAGAGATGCTTCAGCGGCGCATATCATACACAGATTCGAGCATCGACCGCTTGGTATATGAATTATATGATTTAAGCGAAGAAGAAATAGCGGTTATTAATTCGTAATTCGTAATTCGTAATTTCTGACTGAATACTCCACCCCGTCAGGCTGTCGCCTGCCACCCCTCAATGAGGGGAATGGAAGAAATACATAAAAAAAGGCAGGCGATATTAAATTGCCTGCCAGTCTTATTTTTATACATTATCTTATATTAATTAGCCAAGATAAGCCCGTAAAGTCTTGGAACGCGATGCGTGGCGAAGTCTGCGTATAGCTTTTTCTTTAATTTGGCGGACTCTTTCGCGCGTCAGGTTGAATTTCTCTCCAATTTCTTCGAGAGTTAGAGCGGGAACGTCCAGCCCGAAATACAATTTAATGACTTCGGCTTCGCGTGGGCTTAGTGTGTTTAGCACTTGCTTCACTTCCGTTTTGAGCGATTCTCTGATCAACTCAATATCTGGCGGCGGTTGCTGTTCATTTGGCAGAATATCGAGAAGTCTATTGTCTTCTCCCTGCACAAATGGCGCATCTACCGATAGATGTCTTCCTGAAATTTTGATTGTTTCTGCGATTTCAGGAACCGACATTTCGAGTTGGTCGGCTAATTCTGCGGCGGTTGGTTCTCTTTCATACTTTTGCTCTAGCTCGCTGAACTTCTTGCTAATTTTATTTAATGCTCCTACTCTATTTAATGGGAGCCTGACTATTCTGCTTTGTTCAGCAAGAGCTTGCAAGATGGATTGTCTAATCCACCATACGGCATAAGAGATGAATTTGAAACCGCGCGTTTCATCGAAGCGTTTTGCAGCTTTGATTAACCCGAGATTGCCTTCGTTGATTAAATCGCCAAGGGATAAGCCCTGATTTTGATATTGCTTAGCGACTGAGACCACGAAGCGAAGATTTGCTTTCACAAGTCTTTCGAGCGCTACTGTGGCTTCATATCCGCCTTTTTTAATTGCTTGGGCGAGTGCGATTTCATCATCGGACTCGAGCAATTCTACTCTGCCTATCTCTTGCAGGTATTTATCCAGCGATTGGCTCTCTCGATTGGTATACTGTTTTGTAATTCTCATATATACAACTGATATTAAAACGTTTCAGACACATAGAAACGTATATATTGGAATATATTGTATTTTTTTGTATATTCTTTTGTATTTTTATAAAATTAAATTTCCAGCGATTAAAATCCGTATTCTTCTAATGTTTTAAGGATTGGATCGTGGTAAATATTATGCGATTCTCCATACCAATGTTTTGGTGGGATAAATAGAAGCTCTCCGAATGATACGGGGCTATTTGGGACGAACTTGGAGGTAGCGATTTTGCTTGTTTCCTCTGCTCTATATTCATTGTCCATATCGCTAACTACGAGCGAAAAACCTATGCTTGTGGCTTCTCCGTCTCCGCTCGGCGTGAGGTCTGTATTGAAAATCTCCATTGGGATTTTAATTTTCAATTTATATCCTCCATCAAATAGCGAAGATACTATTTTAATCTTCGATGCGCTTACTTTTTGGTCGTATTTAATACTGTCAGTAGATTTTATGCTCATTACACTCGGCATAATATTCATAAAATCTCCTGGGCTGATTTTAATACTATAAATACCTGAATCTGGAGTGGAGCGCAGGTCAATTTTCTTGCTACTTATTTCTTTTATCAATCGGCTTTCGCCATTAATGTGCGGATACAAATCAAACCATAGCTCGATGTTGTCTCCTTTACAAGAATCGCATCGAGTCGGGACTACTTCGTCATCAGCAATATTTATGGTGAAGTAGATATTTTCGCTATCATAATTTGATTTAATAGAATATGCCGCATCTTCGGGACCTGCATAATAGAAAGCTCCTTCGACGGCGAAATCCGGGAAAGATGTAGAAATATTATTCGCAAAGCCGTGATACATCATTCTGCCTCTTTCGTAAGAGGGGATAGTGATGTAATTTGTGCTGAAAATATTATTATTATTTTTCGTAAGCAAGTATTTTTCCCTTGTTTCGCAAGTCTGGAAATTCTGGTATCTCTCATAAGTATATGGATCGACTCTATAAGTCTCGAAATAATCGAGTTTTATTAAATCACCATTAATGAAGCGATAGCCAATAATTTCCCAATCGAATAGCTTTCTTTTTTTGGTAATAAAGCAAGAGTTGTCTCGAATCGAGACACCGATTTCTAATGGCATTTCGAAGTAATCGAAGGCATAATGCCCAACTTTCGTCAAAAAACCTTCAGAATCAATAAATAAGAATACTTGAACCTTTTTACTTTTATCATTATGGAATTTAACGGATATTGCTAAATCATAATATCCATCGCCCGAGAAGTCGCCGACGTCCCAGCCCCAAATCGAGTAACCGCCCTTTTCGGGGAGCTCGCTTTTAATATCGTCAATTAATTCATCGGCGAAATATGGTTCTAATTTACGGGAGAGTTCATTGAAATTCATTCCCGATTGGGCGAATGAAGGCACTGCACTGATTACGCAAAATGTAATCAGTGCTATGCAATAATCTATAAAGGTTCTTTTTTTCATCTTATATCATTAATTGTGCAATTAGATTCTTTGGGTCTTCTTTTAGTCGAGCGCCCAAAACGCTTACTATTTTAGCGGAAGCAATCGATGCCAAGTGTCCCGCTTTTTCGATTGAATTGAAATTCATCATTCCATAGAAGAATGCTCCTGCGAACATATCTCCTGCGCCAGTTGTGTCTAATCTTACCGCTGGATATGGAGGAATTACGTATTTCTCTTTATTCCAATAGATAAGGCTTCCTTCTTTGCCTAAAGTAACTGCTACATTTGGCACAACTTTGCAAAGTTCTTTGAATGCATCTTCTACATTATCTTTTTGAGTAAACGACATAGCTTCGTGTTCATTGCAAAATACCAAGCTGGTATCGTCGAGAATTTGCTCGCAATCTTTTCTGAAATTATCGATAATGAATACATCAGAGAAGGTGAAAGCAATATTCGTTTTATTGTCTTTTGCCATCTGAGCCGCCGCTTTAATTGCCTTGCGTGGATTGTCGTGATCTAATTTATATCCTTCGAGGTATATCCACTTAGCTTTTGCGATGTATTCTTCATTTACGTATTCTTCTTTAAATTCCGCATTTACAGATAGGGAAGTGAGCATTGAGCGTTCTGAATCTGGAGTAATCAAGACAGTGCAAACGCCTGTTTCGCGTCCTTCAATGAATGGAGCTGATAACTTAATATCTAACTGATTAAACTCATCAGCATAGAATTTACCGTATTTATCGTCGCCCAGAATTGTGTTATACGCCGCTTTTCCGCCGAGAGCAGCAAATGCTACTATGGAATTTGCCCCAGAACCACCGCTACAAACATTGATCTTTTTATCGCTCAGACCGGTTAGAATTTCATTTCTGAAATCATCTTCTATTAGGCGCATTTCGCCTTTTTTGATGCCGAAGCGTTCCAAGTCTGAATAATCAACTTGTATTTGCAAATCAACAAGAGCGTTGCCAATTCCCGTCAAATCAAGATCTTTTTGCATTTGTTTTCTCTATTGTTAAGTTAATAATATGTTGGCAAAGTTGCGCAAAGCTATATCCCACTTCTTTAGCAGCCATTGGGACGAGTGAAGTAGCTGTAAATCCGGGGATAGTGTTAATTTCAATCACGAATGGCACGCCGTCTTCATTTAATCTAAAATCTACTCTTGCGAAGCCTTCGCATCCGACAGCGTAATATGCTGTAAGTGCCATATTTTGGGCGAACTCTGCGATGTCTTCAGGTATATCAGCAGGACATTGGTATGAAGTATGACCCTTTTGGTATTTATGTTCATAGTCATAGAAGCCTTCATTTGTAATTATCTCTACAACTGGCAGAACTTCTCCACCTATCACTCCGACAGTGATTTCTCTACCTTCGATAAACTTCTCTGCTAATACTAAATCAGAATATTGTGCAGCATGCTTTACAGCTTTAGCAATATCATCCATATTTCCATCTTCGATGATAGTAACGCCTACTGAGGAGCCTTGGTCATTTGGCTTAATTACTATTTTTTTGCCTAATTCACCGCGTAGTGCTTTAAGATAGTCATAATCTTCGTAATATCTTTCGCGAACAGGGAACCATTGTGGAACGCTTAATCCGGAAGATAGGAATAATAATTTAGAAGTATTTTTATCCATACCAACAGCATTGGCTTTGATGCCGCTTCCTGTGTAAGGCACGCCTCTTGCTTCGAGCATAGCTTGGATTACTCCATCTTCGCCATTTTTCCCGTGCATTACTACGAATGCTAAATCAATTTTATCCCAAAGCGGGATATTGAAACAGTCTATAAAGCTCTTTATGTTATATTGCTGAAGTTCCTCCATAGTCGGAGGAGTATCAATAATTGGGATATTGCTGGAATTAAGGACAGCATTCGACCCCATCGCAGGGTCAAACATTATCGGTTGGTGCCCCAGTTCATATAGGGCGTCATTTACGGCTTTTCCGCCAGCGAGGGAAACATTTCTCTCGAGAGAGATTCCTCCGCATAAAACTGCAATCATCATAATTCTTGTTCTTTCGATTCTAAATATAATTGTCTTAATAATTTTACATCAGCCCAAGTGTCTTTCTTGTAATTTGGATTACGCAGAAGTGCAGCTGGGTGATAAGTAGCTAAAGTTTTTATTCCATGATATTCCATTATTTTTCCGCGAATATCCGCCATTTTGAAGCTCTTTTTAAATAGTGTATCTACGGCTGTTAGCCCAAGTGCGAGAATAAATTTCGGCTTAATAATGTCAATTTGCTTAATTAAATATGGTTCGCACATTTGTACTTCTTCGCTTTCTGGGCGTCGATTTTGCGGCGGTCTGCATTTGACAATATTAGCAATATATACCTCGCTACGAGAAAGCTCGATGGCTTCTAATATTTTAGTTAGAAGTTGTCCCGATCTGCCAACAAATGGCAGCCCTGTCATATCCTCGTCTGCGCCGGGTCCCTCTCCAATAATTAAGATGTCGGCATTTGGATTTCCCGAACCGAAAACTACATTGTTGCGCGTATTGGCAAGTTTGCATTTTCGGCAACTC
The DNA here is from genome assembly GCA_964529535.1 of uncultured Hyphomicrobiales bacterium. Classification (GTDB taxonomy): domain Bacteria; phylum Bacteroidota; class Ignavibacteria; order Kapaibacteriales; family UBA2268; genus CALLXS01. The sequence continues at coordinate 5,321 of CAZGXC010000031.1, forward strand.
TTCATAATTGCCTGCATTTCCTCAAGTGTAGTAGATGATTGCCAATCCTTTTCTTGCGAAGTGGCTGGTGCCTTGTGCTGGATTGTTTCTTCAATCGCTTGAGGCTCTTGGATAGTATTATTGCTCTTGATGCTTTTGATAGTATTGTCTTGATTAATTACGGAGTCTTGAATAATGTTATTTATGGAATCTTTATTTACAACAATGTTATTGTCCTGATTGTCTACAATATCAATATTGTTATTATCTACATTCATTACACTAACTTGTTCAAAATCAGGTAATTGAACATCTGTAGCAATAATATCATCTCCAAATACTTCGCTATAGTATTTGAGGTAATTTTCAATATTTGATAATAATATGTGCATAATAAAAAGAATACAAAATTAAGAATAATATGGAAAATATTATAATTTAAATTTATAATGACAATTTATAATATTAATTTACAATATTTGCGTTTTGCGGATTAACAGCAAATCAGCCAAGGCAATATGAGCAACTGCGCTAAGTATCGGGGGGACGCGAAGCGCGAAACACACATCGTGCCTGCCTCCAATTACTAAGTCATCTAATTGTTCTTTTTTGAAATTATAAGTATTTTGCCCTTTAGCGATGCTTGAAGTTGGCTTAACTGCTACGCGAAAAACAATTTCGTTCCCGTTTGAAATTCCACCATTTATTCCTCCAGCATTGTTTGTTTCTGTCTTGCCATTTTTATCAATTATCAGATCATTATTTTCTGAACCATAGATTTTGGCGGAATTGAATCCCGAGCCAAATTCAATTGCTTTGATGCCGGGGATAGAAAAAACGAGATGGGAAATAATAGATTCGACGCTATCGAAGAAGGGCTCGCCTAATCCTATTGGGAGATCGGAGATGCGCGTCTCGATTATTCCGCCAATTGAATCTCCGAGGCTAATTGCTTTCTCTACCTCTTCATTAATATTAGCAGAGCCGTGCAATTCAATGATTTCTGAATGCACTTTGATGGGATTAGTGATTAATTGGGCAAAATATCCAGCCGCCACCAAAAGCAATGTTAATCGACCAGAGAAGATGCCGCCCCCGCGAATATCATGGAAATTGTTGAATTTGTGAGCCGCAACGAAGTCGGCATGACCTGGGCGTGGGTGTTCTCGCAGGTGTTCGTAATCTTTGGATTGAGTGTTCTTATTTTGAAAAATCATATTAATTGGCGCGCCAGTCGTATGATTATCAATAATTCCATTAGTTATTATTGGAATATCTTGCTCGATGCGTGGAGTGGTGCCTAATTTATTGGCTTTTCTTTGATCTATAAGGCTTTGTAAGTCATTTAGATTGATTTCTATTCCTGGTGGCACACCATCAATGGTGATTCCAATGCTTTCGGCGTGGGATTCGCCATATATAGACATTCTAAAAATTCTGCCGAATTGATTCATTATTTTGGAAATTAATTAAAAAAAGTAAGCAAAAATATAAAAAAAATTAGATTATTAACGAACTTGTTTTTATATTTGCATTTTGTTAAATACTCTACAATAAACGGGGGAAAGAGATGTTCAGAAAATCTCTTCTTTTATTAATACTATTTTTTAGTATTGGAATAAACGAATTGTTACCACAAATTATTATAGACACGGTAGCAGTTTCTAATTATCCAGAAGTCAACGTTGATTTTTTTAATTTCAATAAAATTAATCAACCAGACAATAATCTTAATGTTGGCGATGTGAAAATTTCTAATAAATCAGTGCCACTTTTGATAAAAAATTTCACAAACCCAATACAGCAAAACATTGACAACCTATCAATATTGCTATTATTTGATTTGGCAAGTGATGCTAATCGTTTCAAGCTATACCAACTCTTTTCTAATTCATTTATTGATTTATTAAGCAATAGCACATCAGAGCTTTCCCTAATTAGCTTTGATAGATACCCTTATATTAAAAATTACTTCACAACTAAATTTACTGATATTAAGGACAATATTGCGTCTTTAAAGATTAGTGATATGTCTGAAATTGAAGATGCCTTTACTCTTCAGAAGGGTGGGGCTGTGGATGTCGCTAAATTAGGCAAGTATCAGAATAAAGCAATCGTCATTTTCTCCGATGGAAATAAATATTACGATAATTCAAAGATAATCCTACTCGCTAACGCTGCGGGAATACCAATCTATACCGTATCTGTAAATAAGATTGTGTCGAAAGATGTAATTGGTTTATTCCAAAATACTTCCGGCGCAAAGGTTGACCAAATAGATTCGCTCAATTATCAAGACAAAGCTAAAATTCTCTTTGCAAAGATTTTTAAACATCAACCTTTTTCTATTTCGTTTGACAATATTCTTGGTTGCGAAAACGTTAGCAAAATTGATATTACTAATAATAAAACCGGAGACAAGACTACTTTTGATGTAAATGTAGCAGATACGAATAAACCATTTTTAGAAATTGAACCACCATACTTAAAATATGGTGCTGTGATGCCCGGAGGTAATAAAACACTGAGCGTAAAACTGACAGCTCGAAAAAAAGATATTACAATTACAGATTTGGTCTTGACATCTACTAAATTTACTGTTGAGAATTATAATCACGAGAGTTTCGTAATTCCCAAAGATGCGAGCAAAGATATTTCAATTAGGTATAATCCAACGGATTCATCAATAGTATTTGCATTGATGCAGATAAAATCCGACGCTTGCTTCGGACAAAACCTTTATCTAAATGCTGGATTTCCTAATAAAAAGCCTGAAACTGCCTCAATTAAAATTACCACTCCAAATGGTGGCGAGACTTTTGTGGCAGGTGATACTGCGGAAGTTTCTTGGTTCGGTGTCTTGCCGAATGACATTATTCAGTTACAATACTCAACTGATAACATGAAGAAATGGGATACCTTAGCGGCAAACATTACTGGCTTGAAATATGTGTGGAACGTAGTTCCCGTGTATGGGAATCAAAACAGAGTGAGGATCATTCAAATCTGGCCCAACAATATTGGCGAAACCCTTGATCTAAGACATAAAAATATTGTCCTCTCGGCTAACTTCTCAAATTCGGATGACGAAAAACATATAGTAACAACTTCTAATGATGGGATAATTAGATTATTTAAGTCCTATGCTGGATCTGTGGTCCGAGAATATAAGTTTTCAAATGGTTTGGCAAAAACAGCTTGGGCAAATTTCAGCTACGACGACAGATTGATTTGCGCCTCATATGACGATGGGCAGGTTGTGTTATGGAACACAGATGATGGAACAATTAATAAAATGATAAATGCTCATGTCGGACAAGTAACTTGCGTTAATTTCAGTAAAGATAATACGAAAATCGTTACTTCCGGAGTTGATGATTTTATTAAAATATGGGACGTAAATACTGAAAAATTGCTCAGCAGTTTCGATAATGGCACTAAAGTCTGGTTTTGTAAGTTTATCGCTAATGGAAAGAAAGTTCTATTCGGAGATGGCAAAGGTAGAGCAAAGGTATTAGATATAGCTTCAAATAGCGTAGAAAAGACTTTTAGCGATCCTTCATACTTTTTCAAGGTCAACAATGTGGAAATTAATAAAGATGAGACAAAAGTAGGAATTTCGCAGAACGATGGCAAGGCAACAGTATATGATTATCCAACTGGTAATAAGTTGTTTTCCGTTTCGCATGAAAAACCTGGCTCTGTTAATTCAGTGGTTAATTATATCGCATTCGGGTTTGACTCCGATAATTCAAATATAGAATTAGTAATCACTTCGTCTAATGATTATACTGCCAAAATATGGAGTGCAAAAGATGGGAAGTTAGTTAATTCATTAGAAGAACACGCAAACACTGTTAGCATGGCTGTATTCAATTTCGATGGGTCAAGAATATTAACTTCAAGCATTGATTCTTCTGCCAAAATATGGAATTTAAATAAACGTGAATTGCAGATAGATACAAGCGATAAAAACTTTACTATTGCTAAGGCTAAATTAATATTCGATACATTAACTTTCTCAAAAACAGCAGTATCGGAGATTCGCTACAAAGAATTTGAAAAATATATTACTAATGCCCTAAATGGAAGCTTCCCAATTACTGAGATGTTCATTTCAGGAGATAATAAAGATGAATTTAAACTATTGGAGCCATTTGAAAAGTATAGAATTAAGCCAGCTGAATCAAAAAATATATCTATGAGCTTTGCTCCTAATGGGGTAGGGAAGCGAACAGCATTCCTGAATATTGTAGTCCCAAGAGATACAATACAAATTCCAATCGTTGGCGAGGGATATGAAATTGGATTGCAAGTAATGAAACATACTGTAGATTTTGGAGATGTTGAATTAGGCGATTATAAAGATTCGCTTGTTACTGCGATTATCAAAAATAAATCATCTAATGAAATTACTATTCTTGATATGAATCCAGTTGGAGCAAATATTGAGTGCTTTAAAATCATTGATAACAAACAAAATATCACCATAAAACCACAGGAAACACATTCTATTAAGTTAAGATTCTATTCTTATGAATTAGGTAAGAAACAAGGTATTATCCAAATCACGCACAATAAAGAAAAAGAACCGATTCAATTCTTGGTGTTCGGCGAGGGCGTAGCTATAGATACAAACTCCGTAAATATTTCATTAAATGATGCCGATGCAAAAACTTCCGAAGAAGTAAATATTCCTATTAGCTTTAAAGTTAATCGAACTGACTTTAATCCAAAAGATATGATTGCTTTTGAATTGGAATATAATCCGAAGGTTGCTATTTTACTTTCTTCAAATAATATTGATATTATTAATGATACAACTGCAAAAGCCAAGCTTAAATGGTCATTTGAGGATTTATTAGCTAATCAGACTATAAAATTCAAAACTGGAATGACTAACTATGATTACTCAGATTTAAAGCTGCAAAATATTTCAATCATTAGTACTAATAAATATGCTGTTAATTCGAAAAATGCGCGCTTATATATTACTAACAAATGTGTTGATGGAAATACTAATCAAAATACAGCAAAACCAAAAATCAACTTGGCGATTTATCCAAATCCAACATCAAATGTGTTGAATATCACGTTTGCTCATTCATCAATAACAGGTGATGCAGAAATAGTAATTAGAGATATTAATGCGAATATCATCAGGAATTTCAGATTAGATAAAGCAACAATATCACAAGATCATTCAATCGATGTAAGTAATTTAAATTCTGGTGTTTATTTCATTTCACTTAAAACAGGCGATGGTATCGAAACTCAAAGATTCGATATTATTAAATAAATTTTGAATTTAAAGTAATATTCATTAATTTTGTAACAACAATTAAATAACATAAAGAATTAAATGGCTCTGCAAAATTATACAATCGTTATCATAGAAGATGACCCATTAGTGAACTCCACTGTGAAGGGCATTTTGGCTACAAAATATAACAAAGTAATCTCATACACTGATGCTCACCAAGCTCAATCGGAAATCGGGATGGTAAGCCCAGACCTTATCCTACTTGATATTTTCTTGGGGCATTATAATGGTTTGGATATTCTGGAGACTTTACGTGAGCAAGAATATTCGATGCCAGTGATTATGATGACTGCTTTCTCTGATATTAAGATGGCTGTCCGAGCTATGAAACTTGGCGCAGAGGATTTTATTGTAAAGCCATTAGATCTTGAGCAGTTAGAGATTTCAGTTGAGAAAGCTCTAAGAAATTTCGATTTACGCAGACAAGTTGACTTATTATCAGAACAACTAAAAGAAGATGCTCCAAATGAAATTATCGGAAAATCTGATGGAATGATGAGAGCTCTCGAGATGGGGAAAATTGTCGCTTCAGCTGAAGATACCACAGTCCTGATTTTAGGAGAATCAGGAACGGGTAAAGAGCTATTGGCGCGATATATTCACGATAATTCAATAAGAGCAAAAGGACCATTTGTAACGATAAACTGCGGAGCAATCCCAAGAGAACTCGCTGAAAACGAACTCTTTGGTTATGAAAGAGGTGCATTTACTGGTGCTACCGAAAAGGTAAAATTAGGGAAATTTGAGCAAGCACAGCGCGGCACAATAGTCCTCGATGAAATCGCCGAGCTTAGTATGGAATTGCAAGTAAAATTATTAAGAGTGCTCCAGGAACGCAAATTCTATCGCTTAGGTGGTTCTAAAGAAATTTCTGTAGATGTTAGAGTAATTGCCTCCACAAATAAAGACTTAGAGAAGTTAGTAGAAGAAGAAAAATTTAGGGAAGACCTATTTTATCGATTGAATGTAGCCCGCATTACTTTGCCACCATTGCGTGACAGAGGCGAGGATATTATCCTTTTAGCTACTTCATTTATCAACCTATTTAATAAGAAATTTGGGAAGAAAATCAAAGGCTTCACGCCTGAAGCTGTTGAAATGATGTTAGCCTACAATTGGAAAGGTAATATCAGAGAATTGAGAAATATTATTGAGAGAATCGTGCTTCTCGATCCGGATAATGTTATTTCCAGAAATTCTTTAAGTTTCTTGAAAATTCCAGCTGTATCATCTCAACCACAGGTGAGTGCAGATCCTAATACTCCAGTTACAAATCAATTCATCGATTTAAAGGCTGGCGAATATAAATTAGATATTTCAAAAGAAGGGGTATCAATGAATGATGTGGTCAAAGATTTGATATTACAGACCTTAGCAATTACTAATGGAAATCAAATTAAAGCTGCGAAATTATTGGGCATTTCCCGCGCGAAATTGCGATATAGATTAGAGCAATTAGGGATAAATATCTCCACAAAAGCAGTATAAGTCTACAAGATTGGTAAATTATTGAAATTAGGCAGTATTAATCTTGATATTGCCTAATTTAGTATATTGATTATCATTTTCAAAATAAGATTCTTTGAATCAGTATTAAGAGATTTTAAATCAGCATCTGTTTGAGCAAGATATTTGAAAGCTCGCTCAATTCTATTAATTCCAAGGATTTTAAGAGAGTTGTAATAATCACTTAAAAAGAAGGCATTGACTCCTATCTCCGCTGCCACTTCATATTTATTGGAATTTCCATCAATTTCAGATAGCTTCATTAATGACATAAAATAGCGTGTGATAACTGTTATTATAAGCATTTCAGCTTTGTCATTTGAAATTAAGTTATCTGCAATTTCAAGAGATTTTTGGATATTCCCCGTGCCGATAGCTTTTTGTAACTCATAAACGTTGTATTTTCGGGATAATCCAGTGGAGGCAATGACTGCTTCTTCGTCAATATTATTCCCACCATTAATATATATAATCAGCTTTTCTAATTCATTATTAATATCGCGTAGATTCGCATTTGTATTAGATAATAATAATTGAATTGCTGGCTCCGAAATTGTGATTTTCTTGCTCTTTAAGCGATTCTTGACCCATTGGGCTTGCTGATTGTCCCATACTTTTGGGTATTCAATCCATTCAAATTTAGATACAATCTCGTTAAATGGGAATTTGAGAGATTTGGACTTTGTCGCAAAGTTCTTAGTTAACCCATTTAAGCCATCGTAGGAGCTGGTAAAAACGATAAAAGTATACTCAGAAGGCGAGCTAAGATATTTTGCGAATACATTAGTTTTATCCACTTTTTTTGAGGATAAATTAAATAGCTTTTCGGCATTTTTTACAATAATGCAACGCTTCTGAGAAGTGAAAGGATATGACTTGCTTATATCAAGGAGTTTTCGCAAATCAATATCTTCAGCGTTGAAAGTATCTTGGTCAAACTCTTCAGAAATCTTATCTATCACATTGAGTTTAATATAATTTAGAGATTCTTCAACGAGAAGCTCCTCCTCGCCACACATTAGTAATATTGGGGGAAGATTTTCAAGGTCGATCTTGCTAATTTCCTGCAACATTAGCTAGTAATCTCTACGTATGTGAAGAGTTTTTTTAATTTTTCCACTAATACTTCCACATCAATTGGCTTCTTTATGTAATCCACAATATTGAGTTGTAATAAAGATTTGACTAATTCTGGTTCAGCAACGGCTGTGCATACCATTACAGGGACATCTTTAGTCTTCTCTTGAGTTCTAATATATTTAAGCATAGTATGCCCATTCATCATTGGCATTAGCATATCCAAGAAAATCAAATCAGGCAACTCTTGATTTTCTAAAATAGAAAATCCTTGCCTTGGATTAGCTGCCTCAACTACATCAGCATCGAAATGCTTTTCGACGATTTTGCGTATTATCTTTCTCATTACTCCTTCGTCATCAATTACGAGGATACGGGGTCTTTCAATAGCCATATTTTTTTACTCTAAATTAATTTTTGTTGGTTGAGAAATATCAAAACCTAAAAAAATACGTGATAAATCATAAAATGTAGAGGGAATATCCGTTACATAGAAATCTACTTCTGGGATGTGTTTGATATATTCCTTATCATCTATGAGTAATCCTTCGTTGGCAAGCAATTTTATAGCGGTAATTGCTGAATGCTCGCCAGAATCAATTAAATTAGTATTTGGCAAAATATCTGTAAATACTTGCTTTAGCAATGGATAATGCGTGCATCCCAAAACGAGGGTATCTACATTGTAATCAATAAATTCTGTCAAATATTCTTCTGCGATTGTTCGGGTAATCCCGTGCTTTGCGTAACCCTCTTCAACTAATGGCACGAATAGTGGGCATGGCTTGGAATGAATTGCAAAGTTACTATCTCGTCCGAGTTCATTTATTTTATTTTGATATGCTTCACTTGCTATGGTTGCTCGCGTGCCAATCACTCCGATTTTCTTATTTTGTGAATTTATAATCGCAGCCTTTGATGCAGGCTCGATCATTCCAATCACTGGAACATCTACAATTTTTTGGACTTCTTCCAAAGCAATAGCCGAGGCTGTATTGCAAGCAATAACAATGAGCTTAACCCCTTTGCTTACTAAGAATTGGGCGCATTGTTTTGAATATTCAATTACTGTTTGCTCTGATTTATTACCATAGGGGACGCGTGCTGTATCTCCTAAATAAATAAATTTTTCATTTGGCAAAAACTTGATGAATTGCTTTAATACGCTTAATCCACCAATCCCTGAATCAAATAATCCAATTGCTAAATTTTTGTCCATTTATGTTTACTTGTTATTATTTCTCTGTAATAAAAAATATGCCAACTAATCAATCTAATGTTTCGCCTGCACTTTTTGCAGTCGAAAGAGTATCAATTTTATTGTAAGTATCGAATTTTGGATTGATATATTTTGTCAAAACTTGATATGCTATTGGAGCGGCAACGGCGGCACCAAATCCAGCATTTTCCACCATTGTAATAACTGCTATGACGGGCTTACCGTCTTTTTTGGCAAAGCATACAAACCAAGAGTGATCCTGCCCATGAGGGTTTTGGGCTGTTCCAGTTTTACCAAATACTTGGTAACCCTTCAGATGCGGAGCATACGAAGCAAATGCGCTGTAGCCAGTTCCACCTGGAGCATTTACTACATTAAACATACCGTTTTGCGTTAGTTCGAATACCCTTTGAGAAATGGGGAGTTTGTTGGCATCGTAATCGTTTTTCTCTTTCTTTTTTGTGAGATTATTATAAATTTCCCTTACGACGTGGGGCTGGAAAATCGTCCCCATATTTGCAATAGCAGAGATGTAAACTGCCATTTGAATGGGAGTTACGTTGATTTCTCCCTGTCCGATACCGTAGTTTACTAATCGTCCCTTATAATTCGCAGCTCCTTTACCAAAACGTTTCTCAAGCATTTCCTTGCTTGG
>CAZGXC010000031.1:15089-22297 GCA_964529535.1 uncultured Hyphomicrobiales bacterium
GATTTTCGTTTGGAATATCAATGAAAGTTTTCTGTCCAAAGCGAAACATTTCAGCATATTTTGCTAATCTATCTAAGCCAAGTTGTAGTCCTAATTTATAAAAGAAGACGTTACATGAATGCTGAATTGCCGCTTTATAATTGATAGCTCCATGAGCGCCATGGCATCCGTAGCTTCTATTTCCAAATTGGAAAGAACCACCGCAAGAAATAGTTGTATTTTCATTAATCAAGCCTTCGGATAAGGCAGCGATGCCTACTAACATTTTCCAAGTGGAGCCGGGCGGATATGCGGACATAATTCCACGGTTTACCAATGGTTTGCCGGGATCATCGCGTAATTGAGAATAATATTCCGGACGCACTCTGCCACTCATTTCTTTTAGGTCAAAGTCTGGTTTGGAGACATATACTAATACTTCGCCATTGTTGGGATCTATTGCTATTACTGCGCCACGTTTGCCTTGTAATAAAGCAACAGCTTTCTCTTGAGCGCCCTTATCCAAAGAAGTGTATATGTCCATTCCATTGATTACCGGTTCGTCGCTCTTGCCGTTATTAAAGCTATATTCCTTTTGTCCCGAACGATTTACAGCTACGTATTTGATACCTTTTGAGCCACGCAAGAAATCTTCGTATGTATATTCTAATCCTGTTTTTCCGATAATATCGCCTGGCTTATAATATTTCATTTTTTCTAATTGCTTGGCAGTGATCTCGCTTGTATAACCAAATAGGTGAGACATACTTCCTTCGAAGTCGTATAATCTCTTGGAATCGATGGAAACATCAACTCCTGGCAAGAAATCTATGTATTCCTCGACCAGCATAGCAGTGGTTCTATCAATGTCTCGAGCAATCTTAACTGGCTCGAAAATAGAGAACTTACTATATTGTTTTAAGGTTTTCTTGATTTCAGTAGAGTCAATTCCAAGAAGTGAGCAGAGAAGAGGAAACCTATCTTCCTTAAAATCGCTGGGGGTTAGTTTTACGGTGAAAGATGGCTCATTATGAACCAAGAGTTCTCCATTTCTATCGTAAATATTACCTCTGAAAGGATCGATTACTTCCTGTTTTATTGCTTGAGCTTCCGAAACTGAAAGGAAGGAACTTCCTTTAATCAATTGAAGTTGCACGAGACGACCAATAAACAAAACAGCAATAAAGATAATCAAACCCTGAAAGATTCGGGTCCGTCCAAGAGAACCAAATTCTGGGTTCCCCATCTGATAGTTTTTTTTTGCCATATTTGTTATATTTTTACAATCTTGTTATTTACAATCTTGTTATTTTGTTACAATCAATATTATACAAGTAAGCCGACGGCAAACTCATATTCTGCTACATCGATTTCTATCGCATTGTTTCGGACTTCAAATTTACGATTTGTTATTGAATTTATAAAGAAATTATGCTCATTTTTTAGAATTATTTTTATTCTACTGCTGATGCTTCCATAATATCCAATCACTAAAATGTTTTGTTCTCCATTGGATAGAGTATAAGAAATTGCATCTGGGTTATCATTTTCAAGAACTTCCACATTGTAATCTGTGATAGTTTCGCCTAATAATTTATTGCGTAGATTGTTCATTTGGCGAATTGATTCGCAGATTCCAGCTTTGTTGATTTCTTTGCTTGAGTTCTCCCATGGCAATTCAGAATAAGAAAATAATGGGAGTGGATAATCAGCTAATTTTTCAATATCTTCTGGCGAAAATCCTAAACCCGTATTAACTGGGTTTTTAGCTAATAGCTCAAAACCTGAATGAATAAAGCGAATGCTCTTCGGAAGGAAGCAAGAAATTCCATATATTAGTGCGGAGAATGCTGGAACATCAATGCGCCATTGCAAGCGTGGCGTATTGTGATTCTCGCCCGTTGCGAATACAGGAATGGTGATTTCATTTCGCTCCAATCTGCGAAGGAAATCGCGCATTTTATCGGCACGATAGAAATCGAAAATTAGATAACCAACGAGAGCATCGAAGCCTTCGAGGCGGGATTTCTCATTTGGAATAAAATTTTCCTCATATAAAATAAAATCAGAATTATTCTTGCGCACTTTATTGATGATATTTTTCCTGAGGAAATCAGGTAAGGCATGCCCCATATCCAACATTATTCCATCTATTTGATAATCGCTTATATAGCGCGGGATAACGTTTGCGATGTATTCGAATAGATCTTCTTGATTGTTTGCTGTGTCTTCAAGCAATTCACTATCATACATTCTAATTGTATTATATGCAATATAGTTATATTTAGGATTAGTAAAGAATTTGAAATAAGTAACGTCGCTCCAAAGAGGCTGATCATCGTCGGGGGGCCAATCCGCAAAGGCACCAGGGATGGTAACTAACTTACCGTTCTCTAATTCTCCAATGATGCGCCCATTATTTTTCCAAACTTTTTGCGGTGTATCGGTAAAGAGGGCAATATAATCATCATCGGGAGATATGCTTTCCGAGAAATCGCCAGACTCAACTCTCGCTTTAATTTTGCTTAATGTATCTTCATCATAAACAGGTGGACGATAGCTGTCTACTTTTTCTAAATCAATCCAATAAAACCAATTAGGATGAGTTAGAGCTAAATCGCTGTCGATGCTTGCCGTGCGGAAAATAAACTCGCAAACGACCTTTATACCCAATAAATGAGCGGCTTCGACCAAAGCTGCGAACTGGACTTCAATGCTCAGATCATTCAGAGTTGGCTCCGCAAGGCTTTCATCTAATTTATAGGGATCATTAATCGCATAAACCGAGCATAAATCTCCTTTTTTGCCATAAGAGCCGATGGAAGTAATCGGTAAGCAATAGAGAACAGTAACCCCAAGAGAATGTAAATAGGGGAGGAGGGCTATCGTTTTTAGGATAGTTCCGGAGTCTCTAAATTCAGGAAGATTTGCGCTTGTTCGATGATTAAATGCCGTAGTAAAACGTGGGAAGATATTATATATTACTTCGTCTTCTGCATCTATTTTATTGTTGTTGATATTTTGGGATAAATTTTCAATTTCGTCTAATTTACTTAAATAATATTTAAATGGATTGCCTACATTTATACCATTGATATTATTATCCTTAATGCTATCAATAGAATTGTTTTCTTCCCAGATATTGGGAATATAATATGTAAGCTTTGAGCTTTGAATTTTCTTAGATAATTTTTCTGATAATTCCTCTAATAATTCCTCTAATTTACATTTAATTGCTTGGAAATTTACATTAGTTTTATCCATTTTGTTCCTCTTTGTTTTCTGTTTCGTTTTGTGATTTATCCGCAAAATGCTTGATGATATTATTTGCTACTTTTAGATTTACAATTTCGCTTAGTGTATCAATATTTTGTTGTTTGATTTTCTTGATTGAACCGAATTTTATCAGCAATTTTTGAGCTGTTGCTTCGCCAATTCCTTCGATTTCAGTTAGTTCTGTTTGGAGAGTTCGTTTATCTCGCAATAATCTATGATAAGTAATTGCGAATCTATGCGCTTCATCTCTCAGCTTTTGAATGAGTTTTAGCGAAATAGATGCTTTCGGCAATAGGATTGCGTCTTTTTGATTCGGAAAAAAAACTTCCTCTAATCTTTTTGCTAAGCCGATAACAGTTACTTTGTCATAAACTCCTATGGATTTAAGAATTTCAACAGCAGATGATAGTTGCCCTTTGCCACCATCGATAATAATAAGGTCTGGTAATGGTGAATTATCGCTTACGGCGTGTGAATACCTGCGAAAAATAACTTCGCGCATTGCTGCGAAATCATCATTCCCATCTACTTCCGCTAATTTATACCTTCTATATTCTGATTTTTTGGGTTTGCCATCGATAAAGCAAACTAAACTGGAAACGTAATCCGAGCCTTGAATATGGCTGTTATCAAAACATTCTATTCTTATTGGAGGCTTCGGAAGATTTAAATCTTTTTGTAAGGCAACAATCGGTTTGCTCGCTACGATTTCTTTCTTTGTGATAGCGATTAGATGCTCCCTAAGCATATATTCTGCATTGATATTCGCGAGGTCGAGGAGCTTTTTCTTTTCGCCTTGCTTTGGTATATTCAAGCTAACGGTTCTTCCTCTTTTTTGCTTCAACCATTGAATGATAAAATCGGAATCTTCCGGAATTTGCTCGATTAATATCTCTTCGGGTATGAGTTCAGCGGCTAAATACCAAGTCTCTATTGTTTTTTGCAGTATCTCTTCTTTTGATTTCTGCTGTGTATTATTGATGATATAATGCTTTTTGCCGACGATTTTCCCTTCGCGAATCATAAAAATCAAGGAGCATGCATAATTCTCTAACTGAACAAAACCGATGACATCTCTATCATTAAATTCGGAAGAAACAATTTTCTGAGAATCAAGGAACTCATTTAAAATATAGAGTTTATCCCGTAGTAATGCGGCTTCTTCAAAATTCATTTCTTCAGCAAATTGATTCATTTGCTGAATGATCATTTCTTTGATTTCTTTTGATTTCCCTTGTAAGAGGCTCGCCGCCATCTTGATATTGCTTTGATAATCCTGTTTATCTATCTTTCCGATGCAGGGAGCAGAACATTTCCCGATATGATAGTCGAGGCAGAGCTTGAATTTACGATTTTGGATTTCGTATGTGTTTAAGTTATACTTACAGGAACGGAATTTAAGTATATTCCTAAGTAATTTTAGTAAAGCGTTAAGCCTTTTGACATCAGTATATGGACCAAAATACTTAGATCCATCTTTGATAACAGTTCTGGTTTTGAAAATGCGGGGAAATTCTTCGTTCGTGATTCGGACAAATGGGTATGTCTTGTCATCGCGCAGCATAATATTATATCTTGGCTTATGCTGTTTGATGAGGGAATCTTCGAGGATTAGTGCTTCTGCTTCTGAATTTACGACGATTACTTCCAGATCTTCAATCTTTGTGATTAAAGCAGTGGTTTTAGCATCTTTGGTGCGTGTATCTTGAAAATATGAGCGGACGCGATTCCTAAGCGATTTTGCCTTGCCAATATATATTATTTTCCCGCTTTCCCCTTTGAATTGGTAAATTCCAGGGGCATTGGGTAGATTTGCGAGCTTCTTTTTCAGAAGTTCATTAGGAAAATCATCTGCTTCAAGCATATTATTGCGAAATGTTTATTTTGCCAATTTAATAATCACAATATCAAAATAAGTAAATTAAGAGATAAGTGAATGTTTCATTAAACGAAAAATATACTATTCTTATTGCTTACATTTCGATTTAATAAGATAATAAATAAAAAAAATATGCTTATATTTGTAAGTCGATGACGATTATTTAACGTAATTTTATAATCAATTAGATAATAATTTATTCGATAAAATTGCAATTTATGATACTTTGGAATTACACGATAGATGAAACGCATTTTTTTCGCTTCTAAAATAAATATTGACCAAGTTGCTTATTATGATGTTATTCATGATTTCCAAGATGCCTGCTATGGCAAATGGGTGGAATATGAGAATTTACATATTACTTATAAGTTCGTTGGCGATATCGACGAGAAATATATTCCGATAATGAAGGGCTTACTTATTGATGAACTCAGGAGCTATGACTGCGATATTGATTTAAAAGGTATTGGGTTTTTCCCAAGACTATCGAATGCTAAAGTTTTATATATCAATATGTTAGATCATAGCAAGGTATTGATGGGCATAAATAAAGCGATTGAAAACAAGCTACATCAAATTGGTATCCCGAAGGATAATAAGTCATTCCGACCACATCTAACACTATGCAGAATAAAGAGTTCGAATATTCCAAGGATTAATGAAATTCATAAAGAATACAAAGAAAAACACTTTCAAAATATCAATTCTATTGATGTGAATATTTATGAGAGCAAGCTAACTAAGCATGGACCAATTTACTCAATTATATAAGATTATATTATAAGCAACATCACTATTTCCACGAAAATATGACTAATAATCAATCAAAATACTACTTCATTTCAGATGTCCATTTGGGTTTTTATGAACGTTCCATCGATAAGCACCAAGAGGAGCTGTTAATTAATTCTTTAGATTTAATTTCTCGTGATGCGAAGGGGATTTTCCTATTGGGTGATATTTTCGATTATTGGTTTGAGTGGCGACGCGTTATTCCTCGGCATCATTATCGCACGCTTTCTAAGCTATATGATTTAAAGCATTCGGGGATAGAGATTTCATATTTAATGGGCAATCATGATTTCGGTCACAAAGATTTCTTCTCCCAAGAGCTTGGTATTACAGTTTATCCAAATGAATTGGTAACTGAATTAGAAGGAAAGAAGTTTTTCCTACATCACGGCGATGGTTTAGCGGAGGGAGATTCCGGATATAAAATATTAAAGAAAATCACGAGAAATAAATGCAATCAAAGATTATATACAACGCTATTACATCCGAATTTTGCAATTAAATTAGCTTCGACTTCTTCGAGCAAGAGCAGGAAATATACTGACAAAAAAGACTATGGCAAAACTGATGGAATGGCTGAATATGCCAAAAATAAAATCGATGAAGGTTTTGATTTCGTCGTGATGGGGCATAGGCATAAGAGAGAAATTCTTCCGCACAATAAAGGGATTTATGTAAATCTCGGGGCGTGGTTTGATTTGCCAGAGATTGGCGTATTCGACGGAAATGAATTTAGCTTTATTGATGTGAAAAACAGCGATGAGAAGGAATAATTAGCAACAAAAGGACAATAACAACGTCTAAACCTCTTTATTTATGGTGGTAAATGGGACAAATATTTAATAGAGTAAAAAGTATTTTAAAATCAATGAGCACTGATAAAGCAAAAATCAGTGCGGAACATCTTTTTGATGATGAATTAAAACAGATCATTGATACTTTGAATAATAATATGGATAAAGAAGAAGCTAAGCAACAGCAAGGCGATTTTACTAATAATAACTATAGTGATAATAGTCATTCAAGTAGAGCTGGAAGCAATGATCCAAATGAAAAGGCATATAGAACCCTTGGAATTAGCCCAAATGCTTCCATCGATGAAATAAAAACCGCTTATAAAACACTGATAAAGCAATATCACCCCGATAAAGTGCAAAATTTAAGCAAAGAAGAGCAAGCAAAAGCTTCACAAAAAGCAAAAGATATTAATGAGGCATATTCTAAACTTGAAAAAGTAAGGAATTTTTAAGATGAAAGATAATACAAAAAAGATATTTTA
>CAZGXC010000032.1:0-11893 GCA_964529535.1 uncultured Hyphomicrobiales bacterium
GGAAATTCTTGATGGTCTTTGGAATGCTATGACTGCTGATTGGTATTTCTCTGCATTTGTGCTATTGTTGATTGCTGGCTCGGCTTATTTATTCGTTACGAAGAAATTAACTCAAACTATCTTCTTATCGATTGTTTTAGTGATAAGCGTCGTTGATTTATGGAGAGTTGATTTCAGAGCGATGAAACCAAGCGAGAGCGTTATCGATGATGAAGTTTTTGCTCCATTCGAGAATTTTTACGGAGCAATCAAGCAAAATGATAAATCTCTATATAGAATTGCAGACCTTACGGCTCCGCACGAAAACATTTTGGCACATTTCAGGCTTCAATCTGTCGGCGGTTACCATCCTGCTAAGCTACGCGTTTATCAGGACTTAATGGACTTAGCCAATATAGATAACTTCGCTGGCTCTACTCATCAACTCGTCAATCCTTTCTTATGGAATATGATGAACGTGAAGTATATTATTACTCCAGACCAAAATCGCCAGCCAGTCATTCAGCCAAATCCTGCGGCTCTGCCAAGGGCATTTTTCGTAAATAATTACGCTCTGGCTAAGCCTATTGAAATTCTTGAGCATCTGAAGAAGGGCGACTTCAATCCGCAGGATACTGTGTTCCTTGAAGCAGCTTTGCCGAATGCTATTCAGCCAGCGGATTCAACTGCTATCGCTGAAGTAAAAGAGTATAAGAATGAGTATATAAAGATTCAAACTAATAACTCAGGCAATAACTTCTTATTCCTAAGCGAAATATATTATAAACCATCATGGAAAGCATTCATCGATGGAAAGGAAACTCCTATATATAAAGCGAATTACGCCTTCCGCGGTGTAGTAGTCCCTGCGGGCTCGCATACTGTAGAGATGAAGTTCCAATCTGATAAATTCGAGACTGGCAAGACTTTCAGCTTAGCCCTGAATATTGTCGGAGTATTGGTTCTGCTTGGTGGCTTATTCCTTGAATTTAGAAAGAAAAAAGAAGAAGTCTAAAATTGGATATTCATAATTTTTCTAATATTTTATAATAATGAGGGCAAATCCTGCCCTCATTATTAGTATTTATAGCATTCGTAATTTTTAACGTTCTAATTATCAATTATTTCAGCTTTTTTCTTAGCCTACAAATCGCCTCTACGTGATATGTATGTGGGAATAAATCCACGGGTGTCATATCATCTACATCATACAAATCTTTTAGCAACTCAATATCGCGTGCTTGAGTGGTTGGGTTGCAGGATACGTATATCACTTTTTCGGGGGATAGCTCTGCAATGTGCTCCACGATGTTTTTATGCATACCTGCGCGTGGCGGATCTACAATTATCACATCTGGTTTTGGTAATGTAGTTAATAGTTGCGGAAGCTGCTTTTTATGAAGATCCTCGCAATAGAATTTCGCATTTGTGATCTTGTTTCTTTCAGCATTTTCCTTTGCGTCGGAGATAGCAGATTCTACGAGTTCCACGCCTATAATTTCTTTGCACTTGCGCGAAGCTGGAAGAGTTATGGAACCAGCACCGCAATATAAATCCCAGACCACTTCGTTGCCTTGCAAATCCGCGGTATCAATGATTTTGGAAATAAATCCATTTAGATGGCTGGAATTGGTTTGGAAAAATGATTGCGGAGAGATGCGATATTCAATATCGAGTATTTTCTCGCTGATGAATCCATCGCCTTTAATTACTTTGATTTCCTGAATATCCACAGGCGAATGCGTAGCATTGATTCCATGCAATAGGGTATCATTTTCATCTAATAATTGGGCAAATTCAGTTTCGTAATATTTGATGAAAGCCTTTTCTGCGTCGGAATCAACAGCATTTGTAATCAACATAGCCATAAGTTGATTATTTGCAAATGAATAGCGCAAAAGGAAGTTGCGGAAGAAACCCGTATGTTCTTTGTGATTATAGGCAGAGCATCCCGAAGATTCAGCAGCTTGCTTCATTAATTTATAGATCTTATCGGCTCTTTCGTGCTGCAATGGACAGGAATCGATGGCAAGGACTTTGTCAAATCTTCCGGGGGCGTGCAATCCGAAGGCGAAGTTTTTATTGGCAACCTCTGTCCCTTCGTCTGTGATTTCATCTTTTGTTAGCCATCTGGATGCAGAAAAAGAAAATTCCATTTTATTGCGATAATTGAAGAGCAAAGGCGATGCCAGCGGCGGATTGATATTCCCTATTTCAATCTTTCCGATGCGGACGAGGGAGTCCAGAGCTATTTTCTTCTTTTGTTCCAATTGCTCAGAATAAGTAACATTTTGCCAAGAACATCCGCCACAAACTCCGAAGTATGGGCAATTTGGAGCAATTCTGTGTTCCGATGGCTCTATCAATTCTTCGATGATACCTTCGTGGTAACTCCTTTTGCGTCGAGTAATTAGAGCTTGGACTTTGTCTCCCGGCACGCCGTATTTAATAAAATATACAGCTCCCTCATTTCTTGCTACGGAACTTCCGCCAAAAGCGAGGGAGTCAATATTCAATTCAATTATCTGATTCTTCTTCAAGTTATAATCTGCTTTCTAAATATTTTGTGATAATCATTGATTTATGAATGATTGTATTATTTATCAATGATTTATTTATTGATTAATGATTGCATTCTATTCATACATCTTTCTTTACCAATAATTTCCATTGTTTCGAACATACCAGCTCCAATAGATTTGCCTGTAACCATCAGTCTTAGCGGATGGATGACTTCTTTTAGCTTAATTCCTTGAGCTTCGCAGAAGGCTTTTGTTAAGTCGTGTAATGGAGCGTGCGTCCAATCCTCGCATTTAGCAAATTCATTTACCAATGCTGAAATTAATGGTAGTTTCTCGGCATTCCAATGTTTTTCTAAATACTCTTGTTCGTATTCAATTTCATCATCGAAGAAATATGGAGCATAGGCAGGGATTTCGGATATAAAATGCACTCTCTCGCGAAGGGCGAAAGCGAGCTTTCCGAGCCATTCAGCATCAAATCCTGTTTTGCCTATTAATTCCAATTCATCGGCTAATTGTTTGCCCATTTCTTGTGGTGTTAGCTTTTGTAGATATTGGAAATTGAACCAATCGAGTTTTTGAACATCAAATACTGCGCCTGCTTTATTTACCTTCTCTAAATTAAATAGCTCGATCAATTCCTTCATCTCGTAAATTTCTCTATCGCCAGATGGATTCCACCCAAGTAGAGCAACGAAATTAATGAAAGCGTCGCGAATGTATTTTACTTTGAAATCCTCCACAGCTACACTACCTGTGCGCTTGCTAAGTTTGGTTTTATCTTTATTTAGTAATAATGGTAAATGAGCAAATTCTGGTTGCTGCCAATCAAAGGCTCTGTATAAAATGCAATGTTTTGGCGTTGATGGTAGCCATTCTTCGCCGCGGATAACATGAGTGATGCCCATGTAGTGATCATCTACAACATTTGCTAAATGATAAGTAGGGAAGCCATCGCTTTTAATCAAGATTTGATCATCGACTTCGCTTGAATTAACCTTTACTTCTCCGCGGATAATATCTTTAAATATAATTTCAACATTATCGGGGACTAACATCCTGATAACAAAAGGGGTTGCAGCGGCAATTAATTCCTTTGCCTTGTCCTCTCCGAGTGTGATAGAATTGCGCATATTATTCCTATCGTAGCGGTAGTCGCCCTGCCCGCTTGATTGTAGCCTTTGGCGCATTGCTTCTAATTCTTCGGCAGTATCGAAAGCATAGTATGCCTTTCCATTTTTTAATAGCTGTTCCGCATGCTGAGCATACATTTCTGTTCTCTCAGATTGAATATACGGACCGCATTCGCCGCCTTGGGTAGGACCTTCATCTATTTCGATACCAGCCCATTCGAGCATTTTCATTAAATTTTCCGCCGCGTTTTCTACGAATCTCGTGCGGTCTGTATCTTCTATTCTTAGAATCATTTTGCCGCCGTGGTGGCGCGCGAATAAGTAATTATAAAGTGCTGTTCTTAATCCACCAACGTGTAAGTAGCCCGTTGGCGATGGAGCGAATCTAACTCTTACTGACATATATTTTTTCCATTAATCTAATTCAAAATTTAAGACTGCAAATTACGAAATTTTGGGGAGAAAAATTATATGAAAGGAACTCAATATTTTTTGATGGAAGCTTTATCGCACAAGAAGCACTGTAGAATTTCAAGAAATGGATAGTTTCCCAAGTGGATAGACTTGCACAATGTTGAAAATATCCCAATTAGCAAGGCTTTTTCTCCACCGTTTAATTAATAATGCCAAATTGATAACCCTTAAACTCATTTGTAGCAACATTAGTTGTTTCTAACTAAAATCCTTTTGAGTAATGCTCCTAATAAATTAACACTCTTGATATAAATATTCCAACTTTTTTATCCATTCCAATTTCACATTATCAGGAAGGAAAGAAGCTATAAATGAATTTTTTGCTAATTGAAAAATATCTGAAACGTCAAGATTAAGTGCTTCTGCCATTTGTAGAAAATTTTCATTCACATACCCTCCAAAATAAGCCGGATCATCGGAATTTACGGTTACTAATAAGCCTTTTTCGAGCATTGTCTTGAGCGGATGTGCAGATAGCTCCTTCACTACTTGTAGTTTAAGATTTGAAAGCGGACACATTGTAAGCGGGATAGCATTTTCCACTTAAGTCGCAACTAATTTTTCATCATCGATGCAACGATTACCATGATCAATACGGTTTACATTCAACTCATTTACCGCTTCCCAGATGTATTCAGCAGACCCCTCTTCGCCCGCATGAGCCACCACTCGAAACCCTGCCGCACGTGCCTTTTCAAATACTCGGGCAAACTTGCTGGGTGGATTCCCCACTTCCGAAGAGTCGAGCCCGAAACCGATAATTCTATCTTTGAACCGTTGCGCCTCTTCAAAAGTTTGCAATGCCGACTCCTCGTCTAAATGTCGCAAAAAACAGACTATCAGGTAAGAAGTGATGCCAAACTCCTTTTCAGCATCATCCATAGCCCGCGTAACTCCATTGATAACCGCATCTATTGCCACACCGCGTGCTGTATGTGTCTGCGGATCTACAAACATCTCTGTATGAACCACATTGTCTTCTTGGCATTTGCGGAAATATGCCATCGTTAAATCGTAAAAATCTTGCTCATACAACAGCGCATTAGCTCCTTCATAATACAAGTCAAGGAACTCCTGCAAATTACCGAATTGGTAGGCTTGTCGCAGCTCTTCAACAGTATTAAACTTGGTTTTTACCTTATTGCGTTTGGCGATTTCAAACATCAAATCAGGCTCAAACGACCCTTCGATATGCAAATGAAGTTCGCATTTTGGGATTTGTGTTAATAATTGGGATAATTTATTCATCATTTTTTTTCTGTTATGTCTTTTGATAAAAGTAATTAGCTATTAATCAAGCTTAATATCTGGTTATGCTCCAAATTTGCAGGCACATCACCTGCCAAAGCCATTATTAGCAATATTTCTTACACCTTTATCGACGCAACAATTTTTTGTGTATTGTAAGGATTACTAATCAGGAATTAGATTAAATATTCCCTCGATTTCTATTAGTAATTCCTTTCGGCAAATATCCGCTACAACGATTAATATTTGTTCGGTGGCGAACTCTTTCGGAATCATTTGAGATATTTCTTCGGCAAGCGAATTGCTTTTTATATATACTTTTAGGGATAATGGCTCCACTCTACTTATTGATAATGGTGTTTGTCTTTTGATATTGTTGGCACTAAGCAGATGATTAATATTCTCTTGTGTTATTATTAATTGTTCCAAGACATTATCGCACTGGCTTTCCTCCCCTCGAATAGCTGCCGTTCCGGATAGCATTGCTTGCACCTGCTTATTATTAGTAATATGATTATTAGTAATATCATTATTTGTAAGAATTAAGGCACGTGAGAAAAGTGGTTTCGCAAGAGAATGGCTTTCCTCTGTCTGATTAGATGATTGCTTAATAGATGATTGTTTAATAATATCATTTGAGTAATCGAATGCGGAGACTTGCAAATCATTTTCTAAATAATAGGATTGAGCATGCCCCTTAATAGAAAGCGTTATCAACCCAAATTTCTCGCCAGATATTCCTATTCCAGTAGCAGCAGGATAGTTCCTTATCCCTGCTTTGCCGTAATATTTTTTCCGCACTTCGTTAAATTTGGAGTATTCATTTTGCTCGCTACGTCCAATAATCTCGCAAGCCGTGGTATTGGAATGCTCGCAAATATTTGGAATATAATTCCATTGTCTGAATACATCTGAGTAGGTGTGTTTCTGTGCGCTCAAGGCTTGGCTATTATTATTAAATGCTTCTTCATATCTTTCATTGCCACTATTGAATGAGGAAACACAAAGGAAATCAATTCCATCTCCATCAAGATGAAATGCTTGAGTATTATCACTATTTTCATAAGTGGCGATTGCACCCTGTTGCTCAATATAAAAGCATTCCAAGATAGCTTCGCAAGCCTTCGGGGAATATTGATTAATAAAGTTAATAATGGTCGAGGGGTAATCCGCCTTTATTGCATTTTTGATTAATTCCATCGAGCTGGAGCTTTCCTGCATTGGTTCGCAAGGGTAGATATTAATCATAAAAGGCAGAAAGCCTGGGTAATTGATCACAGAGTAATCAAATTGTAGATTATCTATTTGGAAAAGATTTATTTTCAGCATATTAATACATTAGTGTTTCTATTCAAATATAGTAGACACAAAAAATGCTAAAAAGTTTTTTTTAATTTTAGTGTGGTTTCTCCACGCCAAGCAACATAATCGCCGCAGCTGTCTCAGGCATAAGACTTTCCATAACCTTTGCTGCTTTCTTCTTATTCATATTTTTGATGATAAAAGCAGCATCTTTTTCATTTAACTGATCGATAATTTTCGCTACTTCTTTGGGATTGGAGCCATTATATATCTTCGCATATTCCAAAAGATTTTTGGTATGAATCGAATCCGCAACAGCCTTTGCGACAGCTTTCGCTTTATCGTCTGCTTTTGCTTTTTCTTTCGCTTTATTATCTTTCTCTTTTGTTTGGATAGCAGTGTTATATAGAGTGCTTAATTTAGATAGCGAATCATTTAGATATTTGATATAATTCTGGTGAATTTGGAAGGAATCTCGTAGCATTGCGAGGGAATCCTTTGCTGGCTTCATCGTAACGGCTACTTTATTTAGGCTATCGTAAAGATAATTTTTCTGCCTCATTATATCTTCGTTTTGATAGCGCAGAATAGCATTCTTGATTAATTGGGATTGCATGCGGTTGAACTCCGAGAGCGAGACGCTCACGGGAGGATTAGATGCTAACTTCAAGCTATCGCTAAGAGCTTTCATCTTCTGGGTTTCAGCTAATTTAATGGAATCTTGCGGATTCGGGGGCAATCCAATTAGCTCTGGCTTATATTTATACATCACGATTAGCGACGCTATCCCAAGTAGCAACGCAAACATCACCGTAATTATGATAATAATTAGTTTTTTATAGCTCATAACTTACCTCATAATCTTCTACTTCTCTATCGTCTTTTTTTAGGTTAATCGCAATATCGTCCATCACTTTTTGGTCTTCTTGGTTCATCTCGAATTTATATTCAGCAATTTTCTTATCTTTTAATTTCAGCAATATTTTCTCATCTTTCATTGCTTCGTTTAGGATTTTTCTTTTTGCTTCTTCAATCTTTAATAACTTTTCTTTTTCTTTTTCTAAAATATTGATATAATTTTTGATATATTCCTGCCTATAGAAATCTTGCTGCATGGTCTCTACGGAGATTTTGCCAACTTTATTTCTATAAAGGGATTGCAATTCTTGATGATTACGATTAATTTCTTCTTCTGCTTTGATCCTCTGTGACTGAATTTGCAATAGGACTTCCTTTGCTAATTTTACTTTGTAAGATCGCAATTTCAGGACCGTGTCTAATCTAAAAGAGAATTTCTTTGCCATAATAATTAAATGATTGCTTTAAATAATAATTATTGTGATTTAGAAATAGCAATTAAATCATGAACTGTCTCATCGAAAGTAATTTTTTCATCTGTTTTTTGGCGTAGGAATTTATTAATTGGGTCTATCAATCTGATAGCTCTGTCAATTTTGGGATTCGCTCCCTTTTGGTAAGCTCCCACGCTTATTAAATCCTCGGCTCCGCGATATTCTGCCATAATACTTTGGATTTCGTAAGCTGCGTTATTGTGTTCGGCAGTAGTTACTTCTTTGCGGAGACGCGAGATGCTTTCCAGAACGTCTATTGCTGGATAATGCCCAGTGGTAGCGACGCGACGAGACAAAATAATATGCCCATCGAGTATGCCTCGAGCCGTATCGGAAATTGGTTCATTGAAGTCATCGCCCTCTACCAATACTGTGTATAAAGCTGTGATAGATCCATCGGCACTCGTGCCCGCTCTTTCCATTGTCTTTTGCATTATTGAAAAGACGGAAGGCGTATATCCTTTTGTAGTCGGGGGTTCGCCGACCGTCAGCCCGACCTCTCTTTGTGCCATTGCCAAACGAGTTACGGAATCCATCATTAGCATCACGTCCATTCCCCTATCTCTGAAATATTCGGCGATAGTGGTAGCCGTGAGGGCAGCTTTAATACGGACTAATGCAGGGACATCGCTCGTAGCAGCTACTACGATGGAGCGCGCCAAGCCTTCTGGTCCCAAATCTTTTTCGATAAATTCTTTGACCTCTCTGCCACGCTCTCCAATTAATGCGATTACGTTAATATCCGCACTGGTATTGCGCGCTATCATACTGAGCAAGGTTGATTTTCCGACGCCGGAACCTGCGAAAATTCCAACTCTTTGCCCTTTGCCAAAGGTCAGCATTCCATCAATTGCCCGAACTCCCGTAAATATTGGGTCTTTTATGCGCTTTCTCTCCAATGGTGTCGGGGGAACTGCATAGACGGGTCTGCGCTCCAAAGATCTGACCGGAGGCTTGCCATCGATTGGCTCGCCCAAACCATTTACCACTCTGCCCAGCAATTGATCGCCGAGGTTGATGCTCAGGGCTTCTCCGGATGCTATTATTTCCATTCCGGGGGTGATGGCATTCATTTCGCCAAGCCCCATTGATACGATTCGATTTTCTTTAAATCCAATGACTTCGGCGCGATTTACTACCTCGCCTTTTCTGTTCCTCAGGAGGCAAATTTCTCCGACTGGAGCTTTCGGTCCGATGCTTTCAATTGATACGCCCACAACCCTCGATACGCTCCCAGATTTCACTATTGGGCTAACTTCTTCGAGTGCTTTGGCATATTTCTTTACGATTTTTTCGGACTGTAGCATTTATTTTATTCCTGATTTCGTCAATCTTATTCCTGATTCTCGTGATTCTCTTCGCTATTGTAGCTACGATTTTCTATTTCAATATCCAAATCGCATTCCAATGGTTGCGTCTCTAATTTAGATTTAATATGCTCTATTTGCGATTTCATTGTAGCATTGATTTTGCCTGATGAAGTTTCTAATATACAGCCCAAAATATCTACGCTCTCGCTTGGCTCGATGACTACCTTCTCGGCATTATATCCACTAAGCAATGAGCTTTGGACGTTTTCTAATACAGCGACATTTTTGGGATTTATATATATCTTGAATATTGTTTCATTATCAATTTCTTGCAGAACTTTTTTTATCTGTCCGATGAAAACATCTGGATTGCTTTTTATTTCATTTTGCAAAATATGCTCAGCAGTTAGCATAGCTAATGATACGATGCTTTCCTCCAGAGTTCTTAATTCTTGGGAGTATCCCTGCCTTAATTTATATGATAATTGGTCGAAGTTCTTCACCCAATTTTGATGCCTACGAATTTCATCAACGAAGTAATCTTCCGTTATTTCTTGACCTTCTTTAAATCCTTTGTCGTATGCTTCTTGGATTTTCTTCTTCGCTTCGGAGATTAAGATAGTGCTTTGTGGTAATTTATTCAGGGCGATTCTGATTGGTCGCTTTTGGTCGGTGAAGGATACTTCTCGGTAGAATGTTTGTTGAATCGGAATATCGAGCGTGTCGAACATTTCCTTTTCGGAATCGATATTGCGCAACTGTGCTATCTCTTCATCGAAAATATCGGGAACGAAATTATCAACAGGTACCTGAATTAGGGGAAGATATTGGAAATAATCTTCCTCATTCAGTTCTCTGGAACTAATAATCTCGACTCGCGATAATTTCTTGGGAAATGTTAGCTTTACCTGATCCATATTACCTGCGTCCTACCTGCATAATTTATACTTAATTATCTTAATCTTATACGAATACGTCCTCTTTGCCACGTCCGCCGATTGCGATTTCTTCTTGCTCTTCGAGCATTTTGACGATATCGACGATACGAGTTTGCGCTCCTTCTACTTCTTTCAGCTTCACAGGTCCCATAAATTCCAATTCTTCTTTGACCACGGCAGACGCACGTTCGGACATATTCTTGAAGAATTTCGTTCTCATCTTCTCGTCCGATACTTTTAGCGCGAGAGCCAGATCTCGTTTATCTACATCTCTTAATATACGTTGAATACCCTTATCATCAATTTGAGCAATATCTTCGAATAAGAACATCAATCTCTTGATTTCCAGAGCTAAGTTCGGATCTTTTTCTTCAATAGATTTAATTAGCTGTTTCGCGGCATTGTTGTTTGATTTATTCAGGATGCTAGCAACTAATTGCGCACCACCAGTTGATGATAAATTTTGAGATAGAGATGTCTCAGCCATTCTATCCACGATATTTTCAACTTGGGTAACCATCGCAGGGGATACCTTGCCGATGGTAGCAATTCTAAATAATGTATCAAAGCGAAGATTATCGGTAAATTCAGACAATACCTCCGAAGATTGATCCGGTGGTAGGTGGGATAATATTAGGGCTATTATCTGCGGATGCTCCTTCGACAAGAAGCTCGCCAATTGCTGTGGGTCTGCCTTTTTTAATGCGCTGAATCCTCTTACCGTGGTTAATATGCGGATTTTCTCGATGATTTCCCTTGCTCTATCCATACCGTAGGATCTCTCGAGCAGCACCTGAGCATATTCCAATCCACCCTCTACCAAGTAGTTTTGGGCGGTCATCAATTGATAAAATTCTTCGATAACGTCTTCTACTACATTAGGAGTAACATCCTTCATATTAGTAATTTCTACGGCTATCTGCTCTACTTCTTTCATTTCCAATTCTTGGAAGACTTTCGCAGCTACCTCTACATCTAAAGACATTAGCAAGACAGCAGCTTTCTGCTTGCCTGAAAGTTTATCTATATTTGCTTGGTTAGATTTCATTTCTCTTCACTTATCTTTTTTCTTAATTGATGTTTATTTACTATTATGTTATAGAATGTTTATCTTGATTTTTATTTTAATTTTGCAAATTTGTCATTACAATCCATCTTGGGAGAGGAGTATTCTCACTAATCGAACTGCCTCCAAGGTTTCGTCGGTTACGTAATCACTCACTTTGCTTTTCAATTCCATTTTAAATAATGATTCTTCAGATAATTGTGGCACTTCGTTTGGCCCTCCGCCGATGGAGCCAGCCATCCCAAAGTTATCTCCGTCGTCTGAATCGTCATCATAATCATCGAGCCCGAGGGACGATCTCTCGCCATCTAACAGAAGTTGTTCTGGTAATTCTGCTGGGAGAAGTAATAATTCATCATCAGCGAACTCTATATCATCTAAATCGCTTTGGTCGATGCGATCCATTTCTTCCTCTTCTGGCTCGAGGTGAACTTTTTCTGGTAAGGACATAGCGATTCGCACTCTGTCTCTCATTATCTTGGATTGTAATAATCTAAATATCATAAAGAGAGTAAGTAGCATTACTACTACTAATGATATTAGCTTAATGTTGTCTGTTTGTTTATACC
>CAZGXC010000032.1:11903-22084 GCA_964529535.1 uncultured Hyphomicrobiales bacterium
AGGGATTTCCTCTTGAACTACAGGAATTTGGCTGCTATTTAGAGATTCGAAAGGGACATTCTCTAAATATACTTGGTCATTTCTGGTTACGTCGTACCCTACTGCGTTTTTGACAATATCCGTTAGTTTGTTTATTTCTTCATCGGTGCGAGGGGTATATTCTGCTTTTGGCACTCCATTCACTGTGGTGATTTTCTGCGTTCCATTAATTAGGACTGCTACGGATAGCCTTTTGATGCTACCAACGCCTTCGATTACTCTGGAAATTGTTTTGGAAATTTCATAATTTGCGATTTGGTTGCTCGTTCCTTTGCTCATATTTACAGCAGGATAGCTGAGGGAATCAGATGATTTACTGCTATCGATGATATTTTGCTCGCTTCGGACGATTTGCTTTTCGGGGTCGAAATCGGTAATGGTCTTATCTACTTGCGTAAAATCTAATTCTGCCGATACTCGCACTTCTGAATTTCCATATCCAAGCACTCCATCAAGTAGGGATTGGACTTTATTAGTCAGGTTTTGCTCTACTTCTACTTGCTGGGAGAATTGCTGGGAAGTCAGCCCTGTGATACTTCTATCGTCTAATGGTGGTGCTGATAGGATCTTTCCTCTGAAATCTACGACAGTAACGCCAGAGGTTTGCATACCCTCGACGCTACTTGCTACTAAGTTTTGTATACCCGTAATGCTTACGTTATCAATAATTTTTCCATTTTTGAAATGTAGGATAACGGAAGCAGTGGGTTCTTTTTTATCTTTTTCAAATAATGTTTTTTCGGGGATTACGATATGAACTCTTGCTTTTTGCACTTCATTAAGCGAGCCAATAGTGCGGGCTAACTCCCCTTCTAATGCTCTGCGATAATTTAATTTCTGGACAAATTCGCTCATTCCGAGGTTCGTCTTGTCGAATATCTCATATCCTATTCCGCCAGTTGCTGGCAAGCCTTCTTTTGCTAGCTCCAATCTCTGCTCATATACTTGACCAGAGTCGACTAATATTGTTCTGCCGCCATCTTTCAATTTATAAGCGATTTGCTTTTCTTTTAGTGATTCTACAATCTTTGCCCCCTCTGCGGGTTCAATATCGGAGAATAGCACGGCGTATGTCTTGTCGTCATTAGTGTTAGCGATTAGCAATACCATTCCTGTGATGGCTACGGCTATCACGGCGAAAAGGCTAATTTTCTGCCACATTGGCAATTTTGTAAAGAAGTCTTTTGCCTGTCCTGCAATATTTTTATCTGATTTTGCCATTATCTGATTTCGTCTTTTTTTTAATTAATTATGTCCAATTGCTGAAAGTTTTTGTATGAAAATATTTTTCCATGATAATATTTTTCCATGAAAATATTATTATACTTGCATTCGCATAGTCTCACGATATACGTCAAGGAATTTATTCCGGACTTCCATTAGTAAAGTAAATGTGGTTTTCGCTTTCTCAGCAGAAATCATCACGTCGTGCAGATCGACTGCTTCGCCCTTAATCAGGCTCTCGGTCATTGCTGCTGATTCTTTTTGCTGACCATCCACATCATTGATGAATGATTTTAGGGAATCTACGAAAGTGGTATCCTGCGGTCTATAGACCGGGTCGTTTTGTATCCTCTGCTGGACAAGCGGAGAGTATAACTTCGAGGGGTCAATTTCATTTACTATCATAATAGCGAATCCTTCTGTTTATTTAGTATTATTCTTAGTTTATTACTAATATTGTGCTTCCTGCAAAATATTATTTTAAGTAATTCATCGACTTTGTGTTTTAATTTCTTACAGTTCGTCCTTAAACTGTGAAATCCACCAGTCTGCCCTTATTAAAGCTCTGCGTCGATACTTTTCCATTCCTATTAAATATCTCGTGCCGCTCTATTTGGGCTGAATTTTGAGGGAAGAGCTTCATAAAGTAATTCCTTTCACTCTTTGAAACAATCTCCCTTGATCCGGCGGAATTGCTTGATGATTTACTCTGTATCATATTTGCTGCCGAATTAGAATTTAGTTCACCGCTCTTAATAATAGCAGATTTAGCAACTCGCGATGCTGAGTTGTTATCCTGATATGCTTTAATTGCAGAAACGTTCATACTTTTTTAATTAATTATCGTTTGTAAAAAAAATCAATTACTTATTTTCCTTATATTTCAAAAGAATCGCGTGCCATGTTCTTCGCGCTTTCTATTACGCTGGTTCCGGCTTCAAAGCCTCGCTGGGCGGAGATCATCTCCACCATCTCTGTTACGATATTGACGTTCGGGAAATGTACATATCCATTTTCGTCTGCATCTGGATGCGCGGGGTCATAGACCATTCTCGCTGGAGAATTGTCTCGGGCAGTCTTTGCTTTCAAGACATTGTAATCACCGGGATATGAATATGGCTCGGCATTCGGGGAATGCGCTCCATCTGTGCGCGATAGTTTGATGCGAGTATCCAACTCCTGCCCAAATGGGCTTTGGGGAATAGCGCGCACTACGACGACTTCGCGTTCGTATGGTTTGCCATTTTCGGCGCGGGTAGTATTAGCATTTGCGATATTCTTTGCTATCGAGCTGAGTCGCATTCTCTGGACACTTAATCCCTGCCCCGTGATATTGAATGATGAAAATATATTCTCTGCCATTGTATTTTTCCTTTTTCTTGCTAATTGAATTATTGTTTATAGCCAGTAATTGCTGACATCATACCTGTGAAATACCTTTGCATCATCTTTGATGCGAAGCGAAAGCGTATTTGATTCTGCGCCATATTGCTCATTTCTTTGTCAATGTTTACGTGAGTCTCGCCAGAGAAATACACTTCTGGTCTTGGCACTGATGCCTCGCCCTTATCCGCTTCGATGCCCGATACTTGTGGGGCGCCGATTGGAATATGAGCATCGTCGTTCTGCACGCCAGAG
Source organism: uncultured Hyphomicrobiales bacterium (assembly GCA_964529535.1). Taxonomy (GTDB): domain Bacteria; phylum Bacteroidota; class Ignavibacteria; order Kapaibacteriales; family UBA2268; genus CALLXS01. The sequence goes on from CAZGXC010000032.1 coordinate 14,805, forward strand.
ATAGCCAATTCTGGATTATGAAAATATTCCTCGAAGCGCACATCTTCTGGTCTATAATGCGGAGATGTAGCGTTCGCGATATTCTTCGCTATCGTCTGCTGACGCAGTGCATAAGCATCAAGAGCCTTGTTCATAATAGGCAATCTATCTTTAAACATAAAATCTTTGTATATCACTGTTTCGTCTCCGAAAATATAGTAAATTATAATTCAAAGTTCTAAGTCTGCAAAAGTAGTGCCATTTTTTAAACATAGCTTTAAACTCGCTGTTCATCACTGTTCTACAAAACACAGATAATACTTCGCTCGAAAGTTGGCATTACTGTGATGAAGAATATTGTCCACTGGTCAATAATAGACATTTTCTGAATATTATGCTTATTATTTATGTATAATTTATGCTTTATTTCTTTGAAAAATAATAAAACACCTCTCTATTTCGTGTATAACTCATTATAATAAATTGAATTTCTTATTACGAACTGAATTTCCTTAGTATCATTTATTTTTTATTGATATGAAGAAAATAATTCTTGACATGATGAAGACAATGAAGATTAATACAATGACAAATAATAGAATAGTGATTAAAGCGATAATCATATTGGCTATTATTATCACAAATTATAGCAATTCATCTGCGCAGTATTTTAATACTCCATTTGATTTCACTAATCGTCCGCTCGGAATGCTCAGCGACGCAAGTGCTGTGCATTGGAATCCTGCGATGCTCGGCGTTCGCGGAACTGCCGACCTCTTAATCGGCGTGCCGCTTGATAATAATTTTGGATTAATGAGCAAGCAATTCGATATTTTCGCGAAATCAAATGCTTTCGGAGTTGGTTTTTCTATGGATAAATATCCGAATAATATTGATTCCGAAAAGTTTGTAAAAACTTTTTTCGCCGGCATGGGTTACCCATTAAAACAGCATTCTCTCTGGTGGGGGGCATCTGTAATGTATCGTGGGACTTTCGGCGAGAAATATGGTTTGCGCACCTTCCGATACAATACTTCGCTGGTATATTCTCCATTCGCGGCATTAATTACTTCGGTGGGAATCAGCAATATGTATTGCGAATTTGATGATGTCTATTGGTATTATACTGTCGCATATTCGCCATTTGAATGGATGACCGTTCATGCGAATATTAATTATTCGCCACAAGGACTGTATAAATTCAATGAAAAAATTTCGCCAGATGTTTATGTTAGCTTCGGTGGATTAAAAGATTATCTAATTGCCAGCATCGGCTATCGAGATATTGACAAATCTATCAGGCTCGGCATTGAGGTCTCGCTTAATAATATTTCGGCAGGATATATCCCCAAAATGACCGAAGGGCATTACGAGGGTAGCGTCGCATATCTCAGGCTGACAAATGAAAAGTTTTTAAATGCTGCAGATTTCAGCAAGAGATATACAATTTCTACTTCATTTTTTAATGCCAGCGTATCGAATAATGGTTATATTTGGAATGCGTCGGATAATTCAGCAGAGCCAGAAAAAGTAATGGATATTCTATTTAACTCTAACTCTAGCAATAACAAAGAATTATATTCCCAACTTTTGAATTCAAGTCCTAAGCCAGATGTTTTTAAATACATTGCGAATAATTACTATACTAACGTTAATACTGTTAATACTACTAAAATTCGAAATACTAAAAAAACGAAAGATACTTTGAGCAATGAGCCTCTCCCATCTGATGCGCTTTATTCTCAGAATTTATTTACAAGTCCGTGGAAATACGATATTGTAATTAATAATATCGACTCTTCCAATACCGACACAACTAAGATTATATTTAAGGTAAAGGATTCATTTGGGCGGGATATTCCGAATCTCAGCAGAAAAGATTTCTTGGCTCTTGATAGTTCGCGCCCAATTCTCTCGGTGCGCGAAGTACCGGCGGATCCCAAGCAAAAGATAGATTTAATCTTTTTGCAGGATTGCTCTAATACTTTGGAAAGTCAGTTAGAAAACATTAAGCCAAGCCTCAAAAATTTCTTCTCTGCTCTGGATAGCAAGGGTTTTGATTATCATATTGGTGGTATTTGGTATGGAGAGCAAATCTATAAAGTATTGCATCCAAGCGCGGACACTTCGAAGTTCATAAAAGCGTATTCGCAAGTATCGGCAAATGCTCCAGATGAGGTAACTTCTATCGCCATCAATGAAGCGATGAATTTAGACTTCCGTCCAGAGGCAAGCAAAATATTCATCGTTATTAGTGATGACGCGGTATTCCAAACCAATTCATCAATAAAGGAAAAGGATTTAATCGAAAAACTTTGGAAGCTCGGAGCTTCGATATATTCCGTTGCGGATTTCAGGAGATATAATTCTGGCTTGCTAACTAAATTCACACTTGGCAGAGAATACCAAATATCTGATGATATTAACAACACTCTTTTGCGCATAGCAAATGATATTCAGACTACTTACGAAATTAATATTGGAAGCAGATAATAGAAAAGCGATGTAACTCTATTAGAATCATTGCGATTAGAGTCATCATAATTAAAATCATCGTATTTATACTCCGCGCATCTCCTCGCTCCATATTATTTTGTGGAGTTGCACTTGGAATCGAGCATTAATTTTATTTTGTAGAATATAATCTACTATCTCGGCATATTCTATCTTTCCCTTCACGGGAGAGATTATTATCTCGCAGCCAATAGCTTCGAGCTGATATTCTTCAATCTTCTGCTTTGCAAATTCTAAATCAATCATATCCGCCACCACGAATTTAATTTCATCCGAGCTAGTAATATATGGCAACATATCGCGGCGGAAACTTTTTTGCTCGCCACTGTTTGGGCATTTAACATCAATGATTTTTACTATTCGCGGGTCGAGTTTAGAAATATTTTGGCTGCCATTGGTCTCCACTGCTACTGTGTAGCCATCATCGCATAGCTTCTTCATAAAGTCCGCTAAATTTCTATTAATCAAAGGCTCGCCACCGGTAAATTCTACGAATTTGCACTCATATTTCTTGATTTCTTCTTCGATCTCCTCTTGGCTCATCGTCCTTGCTTCTGGAGATGACATCTCGATGGCATATTGAGTATCGCACCAGGAGCAACGGAGATTGCAGCCCTGCAATCGAACGAAGACACAAGGTTTTCCGCTCCTTGTGCCTTCGCCCTGAATTGAGTAGAATATTTCGTTTATGTTATATTCATTCATTTGTGTTATCTTGCTGCATCTAATATAAATATTATTCAGCTATTAATTTCTTGAATTTCATCTTATGAGGAGTAACATCGCCAATGCGTTTCTTGCGATTTTCGATATACTCAGAATATGAACCCTCGAAGAAATAAACCTGCGAATCGCCCTCGAATGCGAGGATATGCGTAGCAATGCGATCAAGGAACCATCTATCGTGGGATACGACGACGGCACATCCGGCAAAGTTTTCCAAAGCTTCTTCGAGTGCACGCAATGTATTCACGTCAATATCATTTGTCGGCTCATCGAGTAGCAAGACGTTAGCATTTGCTTTTAGCGTTAGTGCCAAGTGCAATCTATTGCGCTCACCGCCGGATAATATTCCGCATTTCTTTTGCTGATCTGAGCCCGAGAAATTAAATTTTGAGACGTATGCTCGTGAGTTCATGGAACGATTATCGAGCATAATATTATCTAAGCCACCGGAAATACATTCCCATACGTTCTTCTCTGGGTCAATGTCTTTATGCGTTTGGTCAGCATAACCTATATTTACGGTTTCGCCGATTTTGACTTCTCCACTATCTGCTTGCTCCTGCCCCATAATAATTCTGAAAAGCGTGGTCTTTCCTGCTCCGTTTGGTCCAATAATTCCAACGATTCCAGCCGGTGGCAATGAAAAAGTTAGATTCTCGAATAATATTCTATCTCCGTATGCTTTCGTAACGTTTGAAATTTCAATTACATTATTTCCTAATCGAGGACCATTCGGAATATATAATTCCAACTTCTCTTCTTTTTGCTTCACGTCTTGATTTAGCAACTGTTCGTAAGAGCTTAAGCGGGCTTTTGCTTTTGCATGCCTGCCTTTTGGCGACATCCTGACCCATTCCAATTCTCTTTCGAGAGTCTTCTGGCGTTTGGATTCAGTCTTTCCTTCTTGCTCTAATCTCTTTGCTTTCTGGTCTAACCAGCTGGAATAATTACCTTTCCAAGGAATGCCTTCGCCTCTATCGAGTTCGAGGATCCATCCCGCTACATTATCAAGGAAATATCTATCGTGGGTGATGGCAATTACTGTTCCTTTGTATTGCTGTAGGAATTGCTCTAACCATTGGACTGATTCAGCATCCAAGTGGTTCGTTGGCTCATCAAGCAATAATATATCTGGCTGAGTAAGCAGAAGTCTGCAAAGGGCTACTCTGCGGCGTTCGCCCCCTGATAATACATTAATAGGAGTATCTCCATCAGGGCAATTCAGAGCATCCATTGCTCTCTCTAAAACAGAATCGAGTTCCCAAGCATTGCGCGCATCTAATATTTCAGTTAATTCGCCTTGGCGTTCGATTACTTTATTCATTTCATCGTCGTCCATTGGTTCGGCAAATTTAGCACTGATAGTTTCATATTCATTTAATAGGTCTACCGTCTCCTGCATACCTTCGCGAACGATTTCTATCACGGTTTTGCTCTCGTCGAGTTGTGGCTCCTGAGATAAATGCCCAACAGAATATCCTGGTGAGAAGACTACATTGCCTTGGTAGGCATCATCATTCCCAGCGATAATATTCATTAAAGTAGATTTTCCGGATCCGTTCAGACCAATTATTCCGATTTTAGCTCCGTAGAAGAATGACAAATAAATATCTTTTAGAATCTGACGATTCGGCGGAATAATTTTGCTCACCCCTACCATAGAGAATATTATTTTTTTGTCGTCAACCATTTTTGCTCCATTTTATAATTTATTAATTTAGTATTTTTTATTCTAATTCTTCCGCTTCGAGTTTCGTGCTTTTCGCTACGAACATTTCTGCGACTAAGAATAGTATAGATAGTATTATGAAAATCTGCCATAATTCAGAGCCGATGCGTGCTGCATTTAGCTTTTTATTTAGGTCAGATAGATTTTCAACGTATTGAATATTAATTTTATCATTACTGATTTCTTCGAGATAATCAGTAAGCATTGTTTTATTAAAGGCTTTTATTTCAGATTCAGATTTCAAACTATTTACAGAGATTATAGCGACTGGTTCATTATTGAGTGTGAATATTCTATAATTCCCCTTAACGGATAGATTTTCCAAAGACAATATATTCCCAGAATTTGCAGGCGTTACCTGCACAAAGTTCTCATTATTATTCGGATCGATTACCTTGAAATTACTATAAGAGGCGAATTTCTTTGGAATATTAACAACAATAGAAGCACCAGCTGTGATTTCTCTTCCGGTTCCTTGCTTCGACGATAAATATGAAACAGTTCGATGAATCATAGCAGGGAAAATCCCCGTGAATGGCAAATTGCTCCAATCATTATCCGGCTTAACAGCAATGTAAATTACTTTTCCTTCGCCGACGCGCGCTTCATTCATAAATGCTCCGCCCGGCATCTGAATAATCTGCACACCGCCCGACGCAATTATCGCTTTCGTGATTTTGGGACTTTCTACTATTTCTTTATTGTCGCCACCAGTTTTAAATACATTTTTGAAGATTGGATGATCTTTATCCAATTGAGTAAATTGAGCAGGTTGTTCTTGCGAAAAGAGCTTCTCTGTTCCGCTTCCCAATCCTAATTCACTTAATCCACGATTGAAAATATCTCTTGGTGTATTGTTATCAGGAAAGAGAACAACAGAACCGCCGCTTGACACATATTGCTTCAATCTGGCGAAATCCTCTACTCGAAGCGGTCCTCCTGCTACAATTACAATATCAAAACGGCTCATATCAAGAGAAGAAATAGAATTAGGGGCATATTCATTAATCTTCACTAATGCTTTGTCATATAGGCGAGTATTTAGTGCTAAATTCAAGAAACGAGCTTGATTAGATATTAATGCTACATTCGGCACATCTGGCATAATAAAGCCAAAGAATGCTGTATTATCCTCATCAAGGGCATCGCTTTCAATTTCTATTTTCCCAGCATTAATTCCAGAAGATTGAGGTATCGCGGAAATTAGAACATTTTTTGTCTCTCTTGGCTGCAAATCAAGGTTCTTTTGCGATACCTTCGTATTATTGAAATACATGGATGCCGAGAGAGCTTTCACTGGGTTATTCGAGTGGTTTGTCAGGGTTACCTCTACTTCCACCTGTTTATCTTTCTGGAAGATACTTGAAATCAGATGAATAGAATCTACCGACACATTTTGCAGATTAGATTTAGAATTGCTTCCGATTGGGAACAGAAAATGATTTGAAATATCTTTCGCATATTTGGAAGAATCATTTAATTCTTTTTGGAAGACGTTATTCTGAAAATCACTTATAATATAGATATCTTTAGTAAAATTGTGTGATTGCTCTAAAATATTAGTAGCAGTGCGAAGACTCTTTTCTAAGCTGGCAACAGAAGATGAAATTTGAATTTTATCAAGTTCTTTATTTACAAATTCGCTATTACGCGATAATATTTTTTCGCCCTGATAGTATGAGTCAGCCATCGGTATAATGGCACTTTCGTCGCCTTCTTTCATAGTGGATAGGATCGCTCGCGCTGTATTTTTCGCTTGATTGAATCTATTCCCATATTCATCGGAGACGTTCATACTCGGAGAATTATCCAATAGAATCACAGCTCCGGAATTAGCATAATTCCCCAAAAGCGGCAAATGACTATTAATCGCAGGGCGCGCAAAGGCAATAACGATAGACGCAATAGCCAAAGTCCGCAAGATTAGCAGTAGCAGACGCTTTAGCTTCAGCTTCTTGATTTTAGTTTTTTGTAGTTCTTTTAAGAATTTCAAGGAAGAAAATTCTATTTTCTTCAGCTTCCTTAAATTCATCAAATGCAGGATTAATGGTATTGCCGCAGCAATTAAGCCTATTAATACTGTTGGATTAAAAAAAGTCATTTATCTTTATTGTAAGTAAATATCCATATAGTAAAAGGTAGACGGATATTGTGATAATAAATTATTTAGTATTGAGGAGAGCTTAGATGATTTTACCAATAATGAATAATGCGGACGAAAATTCATCTTCTATTTCTTTCCCTCTTATTTAAAACAAAAGAAGCTGCTCCTTTCGAAACAGCTTCTTTTTTATATTCACTTTAGATCTTTCTATTTTTTAGAATTATCTTT
>CAZGXC010000033.1:0-21839 GCA_964529535.1 uncultured Hyphomicrobiales bacterium
TAATTAAACGTATTCATCGTAATTATATTATTAATCAGCAAGCAAGCCCCGATTCCACTCCAAATCCTATTGCCTACGACAAAGTATTGACAAAATCAAGGAAGAATTTAGGGGGTCTGCTCGGCTTCATTGACTCGATATGCATAAAGCAGTGCTTTGTGCTTCCTGTGCAGAGAAGGGTCTCATTTCTAAATATTTTGTAAAAGAATGTGAACCTAACGGGGAAATTTGAATCCACCTCCGTTTCTATCGTAATAATATCATCATACAGGGCGGACTGTATATATTCGGCATTTGCCGCCAGCAATGGCAGGTAATATCCCATTTCTTCAATATGCTGATATGCCATTCCTTTACTGCGCAAAAGTTCCGTTCTTCCTATTTCGAAGTATTTTATATAATTCGTATGATATACGATGCCCATCTTATCGGTATCGTAATATGGAACACGAAATTCACATTTATGATTGATAATTGCCATTGATTATTTACCTCTGGAAATCTTGCCCTTTTTTGTATTAAATACTATGTCTATGGTCTGCAAATTTACGAAATTATTTGTAATTATTAGACATCAATTATATTCTGAATAAGCAAGATAATTATTATGTCCTGTTTTTAATAAGCAAAAAGTCTCAAAAAAAACAAAAAAAAAATAGAAAACACTTTTTCCTTGTTGTTTATTCCGCTGATATTCTCTATTTTTGTTTGCCGAAAAGTTTCATGTTTCATAATTCTTAAAGCAGCATAAAGAAATAGATAATTTTTAGAAAAAGAAATGAAGAAATCTAAACCAAGTATCAAGAACGTCCTTACTCCAAAGGATAGTATTAGTGCCGTAGTAATAGTCATCGGCATCGCCATAGCTATTTTTATTGATGAAACCGCGATAAAGCTGATAGGAATGTCAGTCTCGATTCTCGGATTAGTAGCCTTTTTTATGACAATCTCCCAGAGGTTGAAAGATTATTTAGATGGCTCTATTTTCAAGAAATCCCCAGCAGCCCCCAATTTAACAATCGTGGAAAAGGTAGAGGGCGGAGCTACCAGGCAAATCATTGAGGATTTAGATGATTCTTTGGATAAAGATTTCGATAAGGTAAAGAAGCAGGACAGCGTAGCAAGCCAATTAGTTGCAGCGGCGGAAAACTTGTCATTCACAAAAAAGCAAAACAAGGCAAAATCCCAAGCAAAAGCAGCAGAAATGGGCTATCAGGCAGGAGACGAAGGATTTAAAGTTATCAAAAAAGGCGACAAAACCATTAACCCGCCAAGCTCTATCGATAATAAAGCAAGCAATTCTGATAACGCTCTTTCAGCAAAGACTGTTTCCGCAAAAAACATAATTCAAAATAATGAAGTCAAAGCATCATATTTTCCAGAAGATGATTTCTCTTCAATTAGAATTGTTTCCAAAGGAAATAACAAAACAACTGCCAAAGAAGAAGCTGTATCGCCAAGTTCTAATGCTGATGCACTCGTATTTGACGATGCCGCAAATTTTGATGAAACAATAAATTTTGATGAGACAATAAAAATTAAGCCCAGCGCAAAAAATCAAAATGAAGCAAGCAAGGCAGGAAGAGCGCCAATTATTGACAATTCCGCTCAATATCAATCCAGCAATAGCAAAGAAGACGAAAAATGCCAATGCAAGAAGCAACAGATTGATTTACCTACATCTATTCTAATGGATGATAGCATCGGGGCGGAGGAGCCACGCAATGAGTTCGCGGGCTTTGTCTCTCGCGCATTAATGGTAATTCGCTCCATGGCAAGCACTACGACTATTGCCTTTTTCTTGGTAAATATGGAGAAGCAAAAATTAATCCTCGAGACTTTCGTGAGCGATGTCCCCGAAGCAATAATTGATAATCCAAAAATTCCGATGGGCAACGATATTATTACTCAAATTACCAAATCAGGAAAGCCCGAGATCTTAACGGATATTAATTCATCAGCAGAGCTTGATTTGATCCCATATTACAAGAGTCGAGTGGGCAGCAAATCATTCATCGGAGTGCCGATTTACTATCAAAATTCTATCTTGGGCGTGATATGCGCCGATACCAAACTCGATGACGCTTATGACAATTTGACAGCTGGATTTATGGGGCATTTCACAAAGCTAATAGCCAGTCTGATTGTAAATTATACAGAGAAATACGAGCTGAAGCAAGCATCGCGAGTGCTCGACGCAATTTGCGATATTCGCAATTTGATTTCCACTTCTTCAAATCAAGTAGAAGAAATTGCCACAGCTCTGCAGCAATCATCAGAAGAAATTTTTGATTATAAATCAATGGGCGTGATATGCTTTAACTTCCAAGATAGCAAATGGAAAATATATGCCCATAATAACAAAAATACTGATTCCACCCTGCTCAATAAAAATATTGATTTAGATAGAAGTATGCTCGGCGAAACCATCAAGCGCGGAATTTCCCTCAATATCTCGCTTAATGAAAATTCTCCTACGCGAGTCCATCCATCAGAGGAAGCCGTCTCTCAGGGCTACTTTGTCTCTGCTCCAATTATCGCAATGGATAAGATTTACGGAGCAGTATATTTCGAAGCAGCCAGCAAGAGCAATGTAACTTCTTATGATATAAAGATACTCGAAACCTTAGCAGAGCAAGCAGCGGTAGCCTTAGAGCAAATACATTTAAATTCTACAATTACTACATCGACTTTGCTTGATAGCGAGACGGGCTTGATAAATATCACGGGATTCGAAAAGCGATTGAGCGAGGAACTGCATAAGTCTGAAGACTTCGGCATACCAGTAGTCTTAGCTGCGATTAAGATTGATAATTACTCATCTTTCAATCCCGAACAATATCGCGATAGATATAATAAAGTGGTAAATATCATTATTGATACTATTCAAAACAAAATCAAGCCTTATGATATTCTTTCGCGCTCTGATGAAGGCATTTTCTATTTGGCATTAATTGGTTTGCCAATTAGCGAAGCACAATTATGGGCTGAACGCTTGCGTTCAGAAGTCGCACAGAAAGTCCTCAATATTGACAAGAAAAAACTCTCCGTTACGATTAGCAGCGGAATATCTGCAAATGCTAAGGGAGATACGCATCTTTCGCTGATGGAAAAATCCGCAAAAGCCCTTGATATAGCAAGTAGGAAGACCAATAACGTAACTATTTTTGGCTAAGAGATAGCATGGAGATATATTAATAACGACAATACAAATTGGAATTGATAATACAAATCGGAATTTGAATGAAGTGTTTCCAATACCTAATAATATTAGTGCTTGCGCTCTCGGCATGCGAATGCCCACCAAGCGCAGACGCTCCGAAGAAAATCATTCCGACGGAATACTCGCGAATTTGCGTGCTAAATTCCGTGCATAACACGTATTCAATTAATATCGATACGAAGTATGGGAATATTTTTGAAAATTTATTATTCAGGAAGCATACGAATTATGAGAAAATTGGTAGCGGAAATAATTTCATTAATCTGAAATATAATATCTTTGAATTTTATAAAGTTGCGGCAAACTTCGGGAAGAATGCTTATTATACCTTTATCCCAACTGGGAATGCCGAACAAGTGCAAACATTATTAGTTAATGATGACGTTGAACGCTTGGATAAAAGCAAGGCATATATCAGAATTATCAATTCTCATCTCTATTTACCAAATCTAAAAATAATCAATATAGAACTCAAAGGGCAAGAGAATTTTGCCTATCGAGAATATACCGCATTTCTTGAATCTTCTGTTGGGATGGAGAATTTCAAATTCTTTGTAGAGGATTCGCTCGTCATCAATTTACAAGTAAATACTCAAGCAGGGAATTGCTATACTATCGTGCCATTCTACAGTCCGCGAGAAAAAAATATTTATGGGCTGACCTGCTCTGTAATTGAATTGCCTATTCCTTAGAGCATCATAAGTTTCTTATAGCATTAGAAACAATTCTTCATTCTTTTTGTAAAAAATAATCCCCCAGCCACGCACCCATTTAGTATGAGCTTATGCGGAAGGGGGATTGTGATTTTCAACCAGCAATATTTTATTATTGCTATTGTTATTGTTATTGTTATTGTTTGGATTGCTATTGTTTAATTAACTTTCCTCTATAAACGATGTTATTATTTTCTGTTATAATTAAATAATAGATGCCAGCGTTTAGATTTTTCAGATTATCAATACTGGAGCTTCCGTCTAATTTAGCAGTAGAAATTGTTTCTCCCAAGACGTTAATGAGTTCTATTCCCAAACTTCTGTTATTAGGATTGCTGATATTGATGAAGTCAGTGAATGGGTTAGGGAATATTTTTATATCATTGTATTCCAATGGGTATTCCACTGCGCCCATTCCGAGCAAGGTTTTGAAAATCTTATGTAGATTTAGCTTTCCCTGTCCCCAAATATTATTTGGCAATTTCCCTGTGAAACTATCCTCTTCTGATGTCCTCTTGAATAGGTCAATAATATCCTCTGGAGTAAGATCAGGTTTAATAGAAAGCATTAGAGCTATGGCACCAGAAGTTACTGGGCAGCTCATAGAAGTGCCTGATAATATTGCGTAAGGGAACTCTTTGCCATTATGATTAACTTTACAAATCACTTGCGAATAGCCATTTGATGTAGGATTGTAATTCGGATCAAATGAGTTCACTCCTGCTATTACTCCATGCCCTGGCGCGCAGACATCTGGCTTGATGCGATTATCTGTGCTTGGTCCTTTACTCGAGAATGTTGCAATAGCGTTTACAGTGCTTTGGTAACCAGCGCTTTGCCCAAGAATATTCTTGAAGTTCGCCTTGGAAGTATAAGCTCCCACAGCGATAGCACGCTTTCCGGAGCATAAATCGGATAAAGTAATATCTGTATTTCCGGCAGTTGCCAATTTATCTACATACTTTTCAAATGGGGATACTATTCCATAATAATCGTTGATATACATGTTCCAGACGTTGATTTTTCCTGATGTAGCGCGATAATCTATCTTTAATGTGAAGTTTTTGTTTCCTTCTACATTGATGAAAATACGTGGCTTGCCATTAAAGCTACTTTTCGAGCTGCTAATAAATATTGAGCAGGAGTCCGCACCATTTTTATAGATTGTTTCGTAGGTAGTATCTTTTTCGCAAGAAATTACCGGGGCTTCAAAAAAAGGTTTAAATTTTTTCAAATCGAACACAGAAAATCTTAAGGAATAGGTTTTATTGCTGTCGCCCCAAGAATCAATCCAGATGCCTGCATTATCGATATCGTCGTTTTTCTTAATCGTAATGTATGAAGATAGGATAGTGTCTTTGTCTGTAAATTCCTTATTTAAATGAATCTTATCCAAGCCTGAATTTCCGGCGGAGGAAGCGAATATTTTCCCTTTGCCGACTAACTTATCCAATGCTTGCGCGAATAGCGAAGTGCCGTCGTGTGGTCCCATTGGACCGCCCCAGCTAAGATTTACAATCGCTGGTTTATTCACGGATTCAGCATATTTGAATATGTAGTTTACTCCGTCAATAATATCACTTCCGGAAGTGCTTTTCCATTGTGATTGAGCCGGTGGTTTTAGTGCTACAATTACCAAATCGGCTTTCGGAGCGATACCGTAATACTTTTCCGCACCCTGCACTTTTGTGCCGGCGCAAATCGCTGCTACGTGCGTACCGTGTGATAGTATTTTGCTATCGACGGCTGCGTTGATTATCTCCTCAGGTGTCGTTAGCTCGCTACCATATCCAAAACCATTTGGTGCATTGCCGGCTTTCCCCTGCTCCCAAACTCTTTTAATAATTAATTGCTTTGCTTCGGCATCATAAAAAGCTGGATGAGTATAATCGAAACCAGCGTCAATTACTCCAAGGACTACGCCATCGCCAAAGTATTTATTATTGTTGAACACTCCATTCATTACCTCCTCTATATGAGCAGATGAGCGTGCGCTATCCATAGTAGGAGCAGCAATTTGATCCACATCAAGATATTCAATTCCGCCCAGTTTTATAAATTTGGAAAATGCGCTCATTGGTATTTGAGCAGTAGCTACTTTTCCAGCTATTGTTGGGAAAGATATGCCCAATTCGCGAGCAGTCGCGAAATCAAAATCACCGCTGAATTTTATCATTGCGGAGATGTTGAAATCAACCCTTTTGGAGAAAGTGCCATCATTAATCTGCGATATTTCTTTGTTTAATTTTTGAGCAAGCGGCGAAAGTGCACACTGCCCAGCATTAGCAAATGATAAGGCTGAAAGCATTGCTATAGCAATTAGTATTAGTCTTTTCATAGTTATATTTATCTGATTTAACAAAAATGAGTTACAAAACTATTGAATTTCTGACAAAAAGCAAAAAAAATCATCAAAATACATTAGATCACAATCAAAATATTTTCTTATATTTGTTTTCTTTTTATTTGAATAAGAGCAATATTAGATATTGAATAATATAAAAATATACAAATTTGGTGGCGCAGTCCTAAATAGCCTTAATGGCTTTAGGAATATGCTAAAAATACTCCAAGAGCAGCAGAGCGATAAGCTCCTGTTAGTGGTCTCTGCTTTCGCTAAATCAACGCGCGAGCTTCGCAAAGCAGGCGAGCAGGCGAGCCTCGGCAGATTAGCAACAGCAGAAGAAGTTATAGAAAAGCTAATCCTCGAATATTTATATTTCGCCGAGAACTTAATTAATGACGCAACTCTGCTAAATTTAATAAAAGCAGAGATTGAAAATGCGCACTGCGAAATAAAGAAATTGCTTCGAGGTATCGCAATCGTTCGAGAGCTTACCCCGCGCACTCTGGATCTACTAATGAGTTATGGAGAAAAATTATCCCTGCTCATCGCCTATCATTACCTTAAAATCAATGGGATTAATATAGCGAGCATAGACTCTTCGCAAGTCATAAAAACTAACTCAAATTTCGGCAAGGCATCTCCAAATTATCCAATCACGGCAAATAATGTGGCAAAGCAAATCCTACCATTATTTGATGAATACAGCACTGTCGTAACGCAAGGCTTCGTCGCATCGGATAGCAATAATGAAATCACCACGATGGGGATAGAAAGCTCGAACCTGTCGGCTGCTATTTATGCGCAATATTTGGAATGCAAGGAAATAATCCTATTTACAGACGTTGATGGGATACGCAATGCCGATCCAAAGCTACAGAATGATACTTCTTTAGTCAAGCAACTGAGTTATCGCCAAGCATACCTATTGGGATTAAATGGCATTAAATTAATATTCCCACAGATGGTGAAATTAGCAAAGCGCGCTGGAATCAAAATAATAATTAAATCTGGGATAAGCGAATCAAGCGATAAAACGATTATCTCGACAGAGAAAAACAATGATGATATTTCGATAACAATAAACAAGGGCGAAAAATATCTGTATCAATGCTATTTGCCAAGACATTTAAATAGCAATAGATTTATGCAGAGATATTTCTATAAAAAACATAATCTTAAAGACCTTGGCTTCCAGATTATTAGCGCGGAAGATTCATATTGTATCGTAGAATTGCTCGATAAAGAAGCTATCAAAGGGGCGATCCAATGCGAGAAAATTAGTATTATAAGTCTAAATGGAGGAAAGCTGCCGCAGGGAATGCTTAATTCGGAGAAAGTATTCTATGAAAGCACTTTCGCAAATGTGAAAAATTTCTATTTTCGCAAGTAAATCATTGTAACTTTTAATAAAGGTCTCTTGTCTACCTTTTAGAGAAAGCAATAATTTGTTAAAATTTAAAATTTTATGTTAATATTATGTTAAATTTTCTTATATTTGTTTTCGTAAAATTATGCAACTTGAAATTTAATTGTATTTTATAAATTTTAAACGGAGCTTTGTAATGAAACAATTACTCTACACACTTATTTGTGCGATGTTCATCCCGGCTTTGATGAACGCAGCAATCGACAAGCCAACAGCTATCCGCGATATGAGATTAGCTCAGGCTCCAGTATTGCAAGAAACATCAGTATTGATGAAAGCCAACACAGACCTTCCTAAATTCTTAGGAGAAACTAAAACTCACTTTAATGATCAATCCATTCCATTAGCTGGATTTTATGGAAGTATCGGTCAAGCGGGTTTCTTATATGATGGTTCTATGATGATTAGCTACGAGCCAATTTCTGGCATAGCTACAGTTGGTGTCCCAAGCTGGAATTTAGCAGCAGAAAAAGACACTAATTATTATATTCAAATTCACCCATTTATTAATAAGGGTGTGAATTATGATTCAAATAGTGTCTTCAAAATAATGACAATTAAAGACACTGTTTTAGGCTATCAAAGCATGACTACTGTAAACCCTAATAAGAGCACAAGTGCTAAAGGTTTGCACTATATGGTATATGTTCCTCACATTTATACCAGAGGAAACAATTGGTCAACAGTATATTCAGGACTATTCTCTGTTCAACCTGATAAAAACATCAGAAAAGTAAAAGGTCCAGACGAAGTTACGCCAAAAGATTACAGAGCAGCTTTCGCTAATGTAAATTCTTACGTTGAAGGCAAAAATATTCATACATATATAGCTTCTCAACCTTTTGCTAATCAAGGCGCAAGCGCACCTCACGGAGCGTTCCACTTAGGTATTGCAGAAGAAACACCTTCAAGCTTTGATTTTTCTATGCAAACTCTTTTCAAAACTGAATTTAAAGAGGCTACTGCAACTTCACACTATAATTCAAAGCAAATGACAGGCTCATATAATAACAATATTTATGCAGCATTTTATAATATGTTCAAAGAGCCAGCTAGCTTAGCAGAGACAAGAATCCCAGCTGTTGCTAAATCTACTGATGGCGGTTATTCATTTGGAGCACTTGAGAAAATGCCACTTTCTGTATTAGAAAACTATGTAACAGAAGTTATTAAAGCAGACAACCTCGCATTAAATGAAGTAGAATTCTATTTGAATCCATTTGATGATTTAGAAGTAGCTGTATATGGCGATGATAAATTAAGTATTGTTGGTGAATTAAGAATTATTACTAAGAATCCAAGAGTATTCTACAGTATTCAATATGTAGAAATTAGTAAAAATGCAGCGGATTGGAAAATTCGTTTCGTAGAAAACATGACAGCAGTTTTTACTTCTTCTCAAACAGGAGAATTAGGTAAAACTACTCAATATCCAGAAGGTTTCAGCATCTATGATCGTGGAGAGAATGACCATACTTTATTTGGCGTTGAATACCCACTTACATACGAACAAAATGATAGATCTCGCGAATTACAATTAGCAGTAACAGAAGATGGAAAATATTTAGTAGCTAAATGGGTTGAGTTAAATTATGATCCAGCAAATAATAAAAATGGATTTAAATCTTACGAATCTTCTGCTATGAAACTTAATCCACCATTAACAGCTAATACTTACGATAGAACTGATGGAGAATATAAATCTGTGGACGTTACTTCTGTTGAATTTACAAATATTTATGTAAAATATAGAAAACTCGACGAAGAAACTTGGAGCGCTCCAATTAATGTTACGAACTTAGAAAACAGATTAGTAGTAAATACTTATATGCCAAAAGTAATTCCAAGCATTAACAGTATTCCAATATTATATTCTACTAACTTTATTCCAGATCCAGAAAAATTAGCTGATTATTGGAAAAAAGTGTTTACTAATTTCTTGAAATTACCAGATGCAATTAAATATTGCTTCTATGATCATTGCCGCTCAATTCGTTATGCTAGCTTCAACGTAGAAGGTAAAGTAAACGTAGAAACAGAAGTTATTAGCAAAAATGGCGTAGCTGTATTCCCTAACCCAGCTGTTAGCGAAATGACTATCAAAATTGATAACAACACTCCAGCAACTGTTGAAATCTTCAATATGCTTGGCGATAAATTAATGCAATTCGATAACGTCATGACTGTTGTTCCAGCTAACGTAAGCGGTTTAGCAAATGGAATGTATGTTATTAAAGTTAATGAAGGTGGCAAAATCAGATCATCATCATTCACAATTGCTAGATAATTTATTGGGATATATTTCTTAACTGAAATAATCTAAAATAGATTAATAATAATAGAGAGACTGCCCTTTGAGAAGATCGAGGGGCAGTTTTTTTTTATTATTAATATGATGTTTCTATATAATAGTTTTTATGTATAAAAAAGCACTCCATTTATCGATTGATGAATGGAGTGCTTTTAAATTATTAACTTCTGTTTGTAGAGAGTAAGCTATTTCTACATATTATTCATAAATACCTATAAAGCTTTTGAGCCTTGAAATAATCGTGTCAAAGCCCAGCAATAGTGTGTGAATTTGTTCTAAATCCATTGTCTTGCATTTATCATACAAGGCAATAGAATAATCAATAACGCATTGGAGTTGCCATTCTTCTCCGAATTTCCTCAGATTCAGCGCAAAATCAATTACATCATTTACCACAATGGTATTCAATAGATCATCTCTGAGAGGAATGAATTGGACTTCTAATTCAGGAATAATTTCAGGCAGTACTTCCAAAAGTTCCTGAGATGGGTGGTATTCTCTGTCTGTCAAGCATATTTGATAATACTTTACATTATTTATTTCTTCTTCAGTACTTGAGGTGTAACCAGAAAAAGTCTCAAAATTCTCTTCGTTTTGTTCAAGAAATATAGCATCAATTGGTACAGTGAAAGAAAATGTAGAGCCGACGCCCAATTCGCTTTCCACCCAAATATTTCCCTTGTTCTGGTTTACCATTTCTTTGCATAGGATTAATCCCAAGCCAGTCCCTTGCTCATTATTGGTTCCAGGAGTTGTATGGTTGTCATCAAGCTTAAAGAGCTTATTTATATCCTCTTTAGTCATTCCTACGCCGGTGTCTTGTACGCTAAATTGAGCAAATGAGTTAGCTATTGATTTTGCCGTTATTGTTATTGAGCCTCCGCTTTGGGTGAATTTAATAGCATTTGAAACTAAGTTTCTAAGAGTGGTATTAATCATATTAAAGTCAGCATAAATAGTCAGCTCCTCTTCCACTTTTGTAATAATGCTGATTCCTTTTTGCGAAGCAGTATAGTTAAGCAAATCAAACACGTTATTTACAATTATTTTTGCTGGTAGATAATCAGGGTTATTTACCATCACCCCTCTTTGTATTCTTGACCAGAGCAATAAATTGTCTAATAGTTTATATAAGTTCTTAGATGAGTCTAATAAACCCTTGATGGATTCTTTAATCTCATTCGGAGAATAAGAGTCAAAATAAGCGAATAATGATTCAAGCATTCCCGTGATGCCCGATAGAGGTGATCTCAGATCGTGCGAAATAATCGAGAAGAATTTATCCTTTTCAGAATTTGACTTAATCAGGTTTTTCTCTGATTCTGCTAATTTGTCATTAAGTTCCCATAATTTGTTAGATTCGTCGATGATAGTTTCGCGAGATGATTGCAGAGCTTTTATTAATTCTTCTTTTTCTCTATCTATCTTAGACTTTTCTGTAATGTCAGTGGAAACTAAAACGACACCAATTTGCCTGTTGTTACTATCAAAATATGGAGAGAATATGCCATCGAATATGCTGTTTTGAATAGAAAATACAGTTCTCGTCTCTTCACCCGCCATGGCATTCTGGAAATCTACTTTTGAGTTCTCTTCAAAATGTATAATATCTGTAATTTTAGACCCAAGAATATGTGAAGCATTCATACCAAATTTACTTAATGCTTTCCCTTCTGAAAGGATTATTTTACCTTCTAAATTTAAGACCAACATTAGAATGTTAGCATATTTCGCAATGATATGTAGGTTATCGCCTTGCTTTGCATGAAATTCTTCTGTAAACGTTGTTTCGCGGGAGAGTCTAATGCTCGTTAATAAGCCCTGTATTGCAGGATTATTCAAGTAATTCGTAATAACTGCATCCATCCAAGCATATTCACCAGAGTTTGATTTAAAGCGAAATTTCCCCTTGATGGTAGAGCCAGGAATTAGAGATACATTTTTAATTTGATTTGATACTATATACTTGTCTTCATAATGAATATAATCAAGCGTTATGACTTCATTTCTATCATCTGGGGATACTCCTAAAAATTCCCTAAAATTTGGAGATATATACTTTATCTCTGTGTTAGTTCCAATTACAGCAATAAAATCAGACAAATTCTCGATAATTTCTAATGGAGAGAAACCAGATACTTCCTGAGAGTGATTTATTTTATGAGGGAAATGTATTCTTGTAGCATAATATCTATTGTTATTATCATATAGTGGTTCTATTTTGACTTCCGTAGTGAATAGCTTGTTCTTCGCAGTAAGGAGCTTAATATTTATTATTCCTTCATTACGGATAGCATTGTCATAACTAAATTGTGGATTGTCGATATAGTTTGAAGTATCTATAAATTCCTTTGCTTTATAGTTTGCAATTTTCGCAGATTGAGAAATTTCAAACAATGTAAAAAACTCTTTATTCGCATAAAGTATATCTCCTTCCGGGTTGATTTCCGCAATAGCTTCAGCATTAGGATTCGCCATAGTTGTATTCGGCAAATCTTTCACGTTAGAGATATCTAATATTACTGAGGTTCTGGTTACTTGGTGGAGATTGTTAACAGTTGTTGAATTATACCATATCATGCGGTATTGGCAAGCATTTAGGCTAAAACTTAATTCGCATTGGTGTGTATCTGAGTGGTCATTATCGAAACTCCTAATAAAGATACTATTCTGGGCTGGTGTAGCTTCGCTAAGTATAGTTTCAAAGATTGATTTTCCTATAATGTACTCTTTGGAAAGATTGAAAATATCTGACAAACGATCATTCGCGTAGACAATCGTAAAATCCTCGTTGCATTGAATAATGGGCAAGGAATCGCATAAGTTCTTTATCATAGGATTGCTATCGTGACAGAAATTGTTGTTATTATTATTACTATATATTTCCACTAAATTAGCTCTTTTATCCATTAAGTTTTGTTTCCAAAATGATCATTGTATTACCAATGCAAATTACAGAACATGAAAATAAATAAAAGTATCTAATTTTACAATTATTTATTGTTCATTATGCCTGAATAAATAAAAAAAGAGTCGATTGAATGGACTCTTTTTTAAAATTCATCGGAAAAAACAAGCGGAATTTATTAGCTGAGTTTCTGGCGAATCCTACGTTCGCTCATACCGCGCAGATAATATAATTTAGCACGACGCACACTACCAGAGCGAAGGACTTCGATGCCTTGCACCATAGGAGAGTATACAGGGAAGATTCTCTCTACACCTACTCCGTTAGAAACCTTACGCACGGTGAATGTCTGGCTTACGCCTGACCCGCGTTTGCTAATAACGATACCTTTATAATTTTGGATACGTTCTTTCTCGCCCTCTACTACTCTAACGGCTACATTTACTGTGTCGCCAGATTTAAAAGAAGGGATTTCTTTGTAATTCTCGCCGTCTTTTTGTTTGCGAGCTTCCAAAGCTCTTTCTTTAGCCAATGATTCTACCAAATCCATTGTATTCATTGTTTTTCCTTTGTTGTATCAAATTAAGAACAGCAAAATTACGGAATATTTTCCACATAATCAAATAATTTTTTATTTTTATTAGATTTTCTGCCGATGCTCTTATTTTAAATATTTATATTTCAATTATTAGTATTAAGGTCTTCTGTGTTTATCTTGCTCGCAGCGTTGAGTTGTGCTTTTGCCTTGTCGTCTGCCTTTTTGATAAAATAGAGCAAAGCCCCAGAGCAAAGAGAGATAAATATCAATATTATTTGTAGCGTCTTGGCAAAATTTGCATAGCTCGTAATTGAGCTTACTTTTTCAATTAGCTCTGTCTGATATAATTCTATAAACGCCTTCGTTTTTGTTATTAGAGTATCATTTGCAGACTTAAACTCAGTAATATTCAGTTTAAAAGCTCCGGCTTGATTCCCAGCATTCAAATTGTTATTGATGGATATCAGGGAGGTCAAGAATTTCTTTTGTGCTCCTAAATAGGCATTATACATTTCTAATTCTTGCGTGTCGATTAATTTTGCTCGCAGAGAATCGCCGAATAATATCACCGTGCTGTTTATCGTGTTAATCCTGCTTTGCAGATTCAAGCGATAGCTTGCGTCCGCGCTCATCATCATATCTTTGATAGAATTTGATGAGGTATGAATATTATCCAAAATCAAGTTAGAAAAGCGAATTTTGCCGTTAAGATTTTCTAAATTATCATTAGATTTTGAATTAATAGAATTAAGACAAAAGAAACTGACAATAGCGAGTAATATGCTTATTGCCATTGCCACGATTAATATTTGCTGGGCTTTTTTCCCGAAAGTTATTGTTATCATAAAGATATTCCAAGGTATAGGCTTGCTATTATATATTTATTTCTGCTAAATCAGCATCAGAAAGCACTTTATTTATGTCTAATATGATTACTACTCTATCGCCGAGCTTTCCAATTCCTCTAATAAATTGAGATTTGGAGCTTAATCCTGCGGATGCCGATTGAGAGATATTAGCCTCGGGAATATTTATCACTTCGTTAACTGAGTCTACAATCAATCCGATAGAATTTTCATTAATCTTTACGATAATGATACAAGTTCTGTCTGTATAATCGCTCTCGTTTAGCTTAAATCGCTTGCGCATATCTATTACAGGATATACATTTTCGCGGAGTTTTATTACACCTTTGACGTAATTTGCTGCTTCTGGGATATGAGTGAATTTTTGCATTCCTACGATTTCGATAACGTATTGTATCTCTATTGCGTATTCTTCATCTCCGAGCAAGAATGCTATATACTTTTCCTTCTGCGTATCCTCATCTTCTTCGAAATCATCAATTTCATCTTCGTATCTTTCATCGAAAGCTGCCATATTTTTATTCCTTAAATTGATTAATAAATTAATTCCTCTAAATTATCGGCAATTTTCTGCCAAACATTAAGCAAAAAAGCTCGAAAATAGACGATATTTCCGAGCTTTTGTTTTAATTTTCAATTTTAGTTCATACTTAATCTCATTACATCGTGCTGAGTTAATCGTTTTGAACCGATTAATCGCTTGTTGTAGTAACCGCTCTCTAATGAAGAGATTGTTACTCCGTATCTCGAGCTTGCGTGCGCAAAGAGGTTGTCGCCTAAGTAAATACCAACATGGGATACATAGACGCCACGGCGAGTATTGAAGAATACGAGGTCGCCAAATTCCATTTTTTCTTTGCGAACTTTCATACCTACGGTATTTTGCTCTGCAGCAGTTCTTGGTAGGACAATGTTTCCAGAAAGCTGGTAAATTGTTCTTACAAATGCGGAGCAGTCGATAGCTCTGCGGGTGTTTCCACCGAACAAGTATGGAGTGCCAAGCCAATCCATAATGTTATTCAATATTTCTTGTTTGCCGATTCCGCAAGTTAATACTTCTTGCATATCTGCGTCATCTGCGAATAGGTAGCTCATCCAAACTGATCTTAGCTGATCAATGTTTACTACTATATTGTCTTCTTGCGTCAATTCGTCCA
Organism: uncultured Hyphomicrobiales bacterium; assembly: GCA_964529535.1. GTDB lineage: Bacteria > Bacteroidota > Ignavibacteria > Kapaibacteriales > UBA2268 > CALLXS01. The sequence goes on from CAZGXC010000033.1 coordinate 15,490, forward strand.
AATCTTCGCCTTCGGTGTCTTCTGCGCTTAGATTTCTATCAGTTTCATACATATTGCTGTATTGTCTATCGATGAAGTTAGCTGCAATCTGATTGCTGCTTGATGCTTCATCAGGAGATAATCCGGCTACGTTCTTCAAGACTTCTAATGCATCACTTTTGGTCTTAGATGGATTATATGATCGCTTCTTGCTCGCTCTTGCGAGCTTGGTCGTTTTTGCTTTTTTGCCTTTAGAGGCAGATTTCTTTTTGGCTGCGAATGCTTCCTCGTTCATTCCTACGAGCATCACCGCCATCATCAAGATTAGTATGATTTTATTGAAAACTTTTCCGTTTTTAATCATAATCCTCTTTCTATTGTGAATAAATTATATTAATTGTAAAATTACATGCCTCGCAAAATTGATTATTTTAGTAAAAACCGCCCAAATTTAACCGAAAACTGTGTATTAAATTTGACACTATTTTGCTCATTGTCAACTTTACGACTTGTAAATTTACGAAAATTTTCTTTTCCACACAAATATTTTTTTTATTTATTTTTAGCAATTTTTACTAAACCCTTTGAAACAGTAAATATTCAGCGATTATTTGCGTCTACATTTTTTTGATATTTTTGATGTTTTTCCGAAGGGCAAGTTTTTTTTCTCGAATATCAGTCCCTTGCTTCTTCCAAAAAAACTTCATTTTTTTTCCACATTTTTTAAAAGAAAACGATGAGTAATTTAGTGTATGATCCATACAAGGATAGTAAAGAATTTAAAGAAAAATATTCCAACAGAGGTTTTTGGGAAAAGCTAAAGGGGAATTTCTCGAAAATTAGCAATAATACTATCGAAAAAGCCCTCACTCTTTTCTATGCGCTTAGAGATGAGGACACTCCCGCTTGGGCGAAGACCGTTATCGCTGGGGCATTGGGATATTTTATCTTCCCAATCGATGCCGTGCCGGATATTCTGCCGGCTCTTGGCTATTCCGATGATGTCTTAGTCTTGATAGCTGCCCTGACTACAGTTGGGCTTAACTTAAAAGACAAACATACCGAGAAGGCAAAAGAAGTCATTAAAAAATGGTATTCAAAGGTAGGCTATTAATTTGATTCCTAATATTATCAATATATATATTATTTATCAAAATATAATTAGAACATGCAAACACAACTTCTGGATATCCGCAATAAAAGCGAGCTAATGATAGCTATAGATTTGCTCAATAATGAGCATCCAATAGCTTTCCCGACGGAGACCGTCTTTGGGATAGGCGCTGATATTTATAGCATTAAGGCTGCTGCCGCGATATATGATCTAAAGCATCGCGAGGCGAAGAAGCCACTTTCTGCACATATTTCCTCAATTGAAATGTCGGAGGCTATCATTGAACCGCAGCAAGAGTTGTTCTATAAATTGGCAGACAGATTCCTGCCGGGAGCCTTGGCAATAATCGTAAAGAAAAAGAGGAATATAATTAGCGATGAGATTAGCTCCGGTATGGATACGATTTCTCTCCGTTTTCCTGACGACGATACTTGCCTGAATCTAATTAGAGAATACGGCAAGCCACTTGCAGCTACTTCAGCAAATATTTCGGGTGGGCGTTCCCTCGTCAATTCAGATGAAGTATTTGGGGAATTTGCAGGGAAATTGCCAGCAATAATTATTGGAGAGAGTAAATACAAGCAAGAATCTACGATTATTTCCCTTGCCCAAGATGAACCCAAAATATTACGCCAAGGCGTGATACCAGCGGAAACCATCATGGAATTTATCTCTAAAAATTGCTAAAAAAACATATTGATGGGGATAAATAAGGATTTTTTCTTTATATTGCATTCTTTTTATTATCTATTTTCTTAAATGAAAGAAAAAGAAATAACTATTTACACAGACGGAGCATGTCTGGGTAATCCCGGAGCAGGGGGATATGCAGCGATTTTGCTCTCGGGAAATGCTAGAAAAGAAATCTCGCAAGGATTTCGATTAACTACCAATAATAGAATGGAAATATTGGCGGTTATTATGGCATTGAAAGCTCTGAAAAACCCTACTGAATATTCAATACACATCTATACGGACTCTAATTTAATTGTGCAAGCCTTTAATAATCATTGGATTAATAGCTGGAAAGCTAATAATTGGAGAAAGTCGAACAAGGAAGCCGTCCTGAACCCAGATCTGTGGATGGAATTGGATAAATGGGTGCAGAAATACAAGCCAGTGTTCCACCACGTAAAAGGGCATAGCGGAATTTTGGAGAACGAAAATTGCGATAAACTATGCAAAAATGCTGCTATGAGCGATGATTTATTAATTGACTTGATATACGAAAATAATACAAGAGGAATAAAAGCAAATGAACAGCAAATACTCTAATAAATATATATCTTTATCTTTAAAATATTTCTCCCTAATTCTAATATCTCTCTCGGTTTCGGCGATGGCTCTGTATTCACAGAACAAGAGTGCTGAAATTGAAAGCATTGCTAATGATATTAATAAGGATAATCAAATAGGGATAATATCTGCTGAAATTGCTAAGAAATTCTTAGACAAACCATACGTCGGCGGAACTTTGGATGCAAATTATAGAGGCGGAAAGAACAAGGAAACTCTGATCTATCATTTTGACAAATATGATTGCGTTACGCTTTGCGAGACTTCCTTGGCTATGGCTCGAGCTATCAAATCGGGAAGTATCAATCAAGCAAGATTTGAGAATGAATTGACTAAAATCCGCTATCGCAATGGAATAATAACGGATTATGCATCGCGCTTGCACTATACATCGGAGTGGATAATGGACAATCAAGCCCGAGGGATATTAAAAGATATTACCGCTGATCTTGGTGGCAAGAAGTTTGTAAATTACGTATTTTTTATGACTAAATTCGCTACTTCATATGCAGCTTTGAATAATGACAACGCTCTTATTGCGAAAATATTAGTAAATGAAATAAGAATCAATGAAAATAGACGCTATTATATACCGAAAACGGAATTAGCAAACGTCGCGAATAAGATACAGACGGGAGATCTTATCGCAATCGCTACAAATAAAAATGGATTAGATTACTCCCATATCGGAATGGCGTATCGCACTGATGACAACAAGCTGCATATTTTGCATGCTTCCTCCAAACTAAAAAAAGTAATCATTGATGATGAATTGATTAATTATATTAATAGTAATAAAACCACAATCGGAATCTCTGTGCTGAGACCTTTGTGGAATAATGCCACTGGCGAAAATAATAAATAGTAATGAGTAAACTTCGATTCATAAAGCTATTAATTTCAATATTAATTTCTATCCTCGCTTTAACGCCGATGGATAGCAATATCGCTGAAGCTAAAGCTAAGAAAGCTGCTCCTGCCAAGAAAGCTACGGCAGCGAAGAAAACAACCGTTCCAGCAAAAGCAAGTAAAGCTAAAGCCTCTGGGAAAGCAACTGCCAAGAGTAAAGCTAAACCGAGCAAAAAAAGCAAAACATCGAAGCGAAGCCAAAAAGTCGTGCCGAAGAGAGTAGAAAGGCTCACTCCCGAAAGCGATTACCTAATTTCATTCTCCGATACCTTGGCTGATGGCGTGGTATATAATAAATTCTTAGTGGGGCAGGGCGTGAATAAGGTAGCTGCTCATATTATCGAAACTGATATTTCCGACCCGGAAAATCAAATAGCTGTGATGAAAGCAAAGAATCAAGTTTGCGAATTAGAAAAGCTACAGGATATTTCATTTAAGTTTGATTCTCTTTATTTAGACAAGCATTTGATGGCAGCAGTAAATGCAAATTTCTGGAGGGCTGGGAGCAATGCTCCGATTGGTCCAGTGATTTGTAATGGTGAAGTAATAGAGCTAAATTCATATAAGAACTGGTCAACCGCTATGTTCGACGCAAGAAATAAAATGTATATTGATAGATTTTCAATAACTGGCACTATTAACTCTCGCAAAGGGCTTTCCCTAACTATTGACGCTGTTAATCGTCGCTCCGATACAAATCAAATCATATTGTATAATCAATATGGCGGCGATAGCATTCCATACGTCTCACCGAAGAAATTAGAGTTCGCTATGGAAGCAGCAATGATTGGCCTCGAAGATAGGGATATTACTGATATAGACGTAGATACGGCGGAAATCCGTCACCAAGTTCAGATGCAACGCCGAATGGAGACAATAGAATATGCCATGCCTAAGTTAGTCCTAAGATATCTTACACCACCGGGGATAAATAAGAATATTCGTTGCGTAGTCCAGAATATTGATAGCTTTACGGTAAGGACTTCGCCGAAGACTTGCATTTTATCTCTTGGGAGGAATTTCCCATATTATAAAATGCCACGAGTGGGGGACACCCTGATGCTGAAATTTACTACAAATACATTCCCAGGTATTATTTTCCAAAATGCTGTTTGTGGCACTCCGCGATTAGTGCGCAATGGTGTGGCAAATCATGAAGCAGAGATAGAAGGCTCGCGCAGCAGAAGATTCATCGGTGGATCGCTTCCCCGAACAGCAATCGGCGTAAATAAAGAGCTTACAAAGGTTTATCTCGTAGTGGCAGAGCCATCAAGTGGCTCCAGAAACGTTCGCGGAGCAGATCTAAACGATATGGCTCAAATTATGGCAATGATAGGTTGCCATAATGCTATGAACCTCGATGGAGGTGGCTCATCAATCCTTTCAATTAATGGATTAAATCAAATTCGACCCGAAAATCCAACCGGTGGCAGACGAATTTCCGTAGGGCTCGGAGTCGTAAAGAAATTTAAAAATAAATATCATCGCGAAGCCCAAAGGATTTCGGATTAGCAAATACTAATTATGCAATCATAAAATCATCCCCACGCCCTAAAGGACGTGGTTGATTATTTTCTCTTATCTTCAAAATTATGCAAAAAACTGCTATTATTATTGGTGCTGGAATTGCCGGAATGAGCCTTGCTCAAAAACTCTCCGATGATGGAATACAAGTAACTTTAATCGAGGCGACTAATAAACTTGGCGGTAGAACGCGCTCCATTTTCCATAAAAATAGTGGCGAGATGATCGACAATGGACAGCACTTAATGATGGGGGCGTATAGGAAATACATTGATTTCCTCGAACACATCGGTAGCGCGCATCTGCTTACTACCATAGAAAATCTTGATATTCCTTTCTATCCTGTTAATTCTCCTGCATATAGATTATATGATAATCATATTCAGGGGAAAATCGGCTTCCTATCCGCTGTGATGGCAATAAAAGAACTAAGCGCAATCGAGAAATTAAATTTCTCCAAACTTGCTATTAAAATGATGTTGCTAAATCCAGATAAACAAAAATCCACAGCTGGAGATTTTTTGGCTGAGAATAATCAAAGCCCCAATTTGATGCGATTGATTTGGAACCCCTTGATATTAGCCGTGCTGAATGCCCCGCCAAGCCTTGCCCCTGCCTCCTTGCTAATCAAAGTGATGAAACTTGCTTTTTTCGCAAGTGCTGAAGCCTCCAAATTCATGTATTTAAATTCAAACTATGATGATTTGTATGCTCCATTGGAAGCATATTTGAATCAAAATGGGAGCAAAATATTATTTAATACATCGGTCCGAGAGATATTGTTTTCGCCCAACAGAGCGAGGGGAGTAATTACTAAAAATGGGGACTTCCTGAAAGCAGATTATATTATTTCAGCTGTGCCACATCAACAACTCTTGAAGCTATTGCCTGATGAAATTGTGCTAAATTCACCACTGAAATTTTTGCATTATTTTACATCAAATACTATTATTTCTGCCTATTTCTGGTATAAAGAAGAGATTGAGATGCCTCTAATGTCAGCAATAATTGATTCCCCAATTCATTGGATATTCAACAGAAGAAAGATGATGGCAAATAATGATAATATCAAAAATGGAAATTTAGATTACAAAAGTTGCTTTGCCATTACGATAAGCGATGCCGGCAATCATAATGCGAAATCGAATCAAGAAATCGCCGAAATGATCAGCGAAGAATTAGCAAAGATAAACGAGCAGTTTAGTAAATTCAAGGCAACGGAATATTTGATAATTAAGGATAAACAGGCTACATTTAGCACATCAATTCAATCAGAAAAAGTGCGGATAAGCCAGAAAACGCAATTTGCCAATTTCTTCATCGCTGGGGATTGGACAGATACCAAATACCCCGCAACTATCGAAGGCGCCGCAGTTTCTGCCGAAATTATTCACAAAAGCATTGTGGAGGGGTAAGAGAGGAGGCTTCAATTGCTGGGATTATTCATTGCTCCCTAAAAAATAGATAGAGTGCAATTAAGAATAACTTATCATTATAAATATAATTTAGGAGCATTGCTATTTCCTTT
>CAZGXC010000034.1:0-4064 GCA_964529535.1 uncultured Hyphomicrobiales bacterium
AGTAATCTTCTTTGAAATACCTGTTGATTCATTTTCAGAAAATTCGCCTTTTAATACTATTCCATCAACATTTGATTTAGTGCTAATCAGAGCTTCTTTTTGAATATAGGGAGCGATGGATTTAATCCCCGGGAAGTGGGATTTAATTATGTTAATTTTATCGGAGAAATTATCAATTGGAATGTTTTCGTATTTCTCAATTTTAATATGAGAAGTGAAATTAACGGCAGTAGAAGCCAGTTGCTCCTCGAAACCTTGCAGGACGGACATAGAAATAAGGAGAGCCAATGTGCCGAGCATAACGCTAAGCACGGCAGCGGCAGAAACAACGCGATAAAAATTCCCGTGCTTTATTTGAGAATTAAGCTTCCGCGAAAAATATAATAACTCATTAAACTTCAAAATATCCAATTCCAGAAATTACAATCTACAAAAATACCATTAATTAATGATTTTTGGAAATTATTTATTTGAGATGAAAATATTATTTTGTAGATTAAGAAAAACTCCGTATATTTGCATTCTATTAACAGCAAGAAGACCCAATATTAGATATTTGGTCTTCTCGTTTTTTTGTATTTTAGCAAAATATTGAAACTCATAAACACTTTATAAATAAAGGAAAAAATAAAAATGTTGAAGATATTATTATTAGTATTAAGTAGCACTTCGCTACTTGCAATGGCTCCTCCGCAAGGACAAGGCGCTGGTGGTGGTTCAATGATTAGCACATTAGTAATGTTTGGTGCTATCATCTTGATTTTCTATTTTTTGATGATTCGCCCTCAGCAAAAGCGTCAAAAAGAACACCAAAATATGCTAAATTCTTTGAAAAAAGGCGAAAAAGTCGTTACTAATGCTGGTATTCACGGAACAATCAGAGAAATTGACGGCAATGTATTCACACTTCAAATAGCAGAAAACGTATTGGTGAAATTCGAAAAATCTGCAATCGTTGGCACTGCTGAATCTATGGAAAAAGTAGCTTCTAAGAAATAAAAGAATAAGATAATGATAAATTCAATCGAAGAAATAATAAAAGATTTAGCCGATGGGAAAATGGTCATCGTGATGGACGATGAAGACCGCGAAAACGAAGGCGATATCATTGTAGCGGCGAAGCACTGCACCCCGGAGATAATCAACTTCATGGCTGTAAAAGCCAGAGGGCTGATTTGCGTGGGTGTTGATAATACCACTGCGAATAGATTGAATTTGCACCCAATGGTTTCGGATAAATCAGCCTTGCACGGCACTAATTTCACTGTATCTGTAGATTATAAATACGGAACGACAACTGGAATTTCTGCGCCAGATAGGTCTAAAACAGTTATGGCAATAGCGGATATCAACGCAAAGCCAGAGGACTTCGGCAGACCTGGGCACGTATTCCCAATTACAGCAGTAAATGGGGGAGTGCTTCGCAGAGCTGGGCATACAGAGGCATCTGTTGATATGATGACTTTGGCAGGCTTGCAGCCTCCTGTAAGCGTAATGTGCGAAATCATCAATGATGATGGCACTATGGCAAGGTATGATAATCTATATCATTTCGCAAAAGAACATGATATAAAGATTACTACCGTGAAAGCCTTAATTGCGTATCGCTTCCAAAATGAAATAATGGTCGAATGCAAAGCCGAAGCTAAATTGCCAACTGAATACGGAGATTTCGTAATCAAAGTATTTACGAGCAAACTTGACAGCAAAGAGCACGTAGCTTTGATAAAAGGCGAGATTGATCCAAATGAAAGCGTCCCCGTGAGAGTTCATTCAGAATGCTTGACGGGAGATATTTTTGCTTCCAAGCGATGCGATTGCCAAGCGCAACTCCATAGCGCACTTCATCATATAGAGAAAGCCGGGAAAGGAGTGCTACTCTATATGCGACAAGAGGGCAGAGATATTGGCTTAATTAATAAAATTAAAGCATACGCTTTGCAAGAGCAAGGGATGGATACCGTCGAGGCGAATGTCCACCTCGGTTTCAAAGCAGATTCAAGAGATTATGGGATAGGGGCGCAAATACTTGCCTCGCTCGGCATCAAAAAAATGAAACTACTAACTAATAACCCGAAAAAACGGGTCGGCATCGAAAGCTATGGATTAGAGGTAACCGAGCAAATTCCTATTGAAATAGAGCCTAATTCTTACAATAAGGATTACTTGCAAACAAAGAAAATTAAAATGGGGCACATTCTGAATAATTTTGAATAAGTGAAACACTAAGCAAAATTGATTGATTAAAGAATAAAGCCGTTACTTATATCGGCTTTATTTTTATGTAATAAATGAAATTTAAAATAATAACATAAAAGGTAATACTATGAACGATGTAGTGTATATGACTTCCGAAGGCGTCCGAGAGCTTGAACTCGAAATACAAGAGCTAAAAGGCAAGGGCAGAAAAGAAGCTGCTCAGAAGCTGGCAGAAGCTCGTTCGCACGGAGATCTATCCGAAAATGCTGAATATGATGCTGCAAAGCATTCACAAGAACTGTTAGAGATTAAAATCGCGCAGTTGGAGAACGTTATTGCTCGAGTGGAGGTAATTAGAGCGGAAGATTTACCCGATGATAAAGTCTATATCTTATCAAAAGTTAAGCTGAAAAACCTTAAGAACAAAGCAATTATTGAATATAATTTAGTGTCTCCGCCGGAAGCAGATTTCGAGAAGCGCAAGCTCTCAGTAGATTCACCAATTGGCAAAGCCCTGATGGGTAAAGAACTTGGCGATATTGTAGAGATTAAAGCACCAGCGGGCTTAATGAAATACGAAATATTAGAAATTTCGAGATAATTATAACGAAATAATAATCGAAATAATAGTAATAAGCTAATAAAAAACACTCAACCCTTAATAATTTTATTGGGTTGAGTGTTTTCTATATTTATCAACAGTATTTGTAGAAATACCATTGTAACTAATATTATAATTAGTCTTTTACAGCTACTGCTTCGATTTCTACCATTGCATCCATTGGTAATTTACCAACTTGGAAAGCAGCGCGAGCAGGGAACTCAGTGCCATCAAAGTATTTAGCATATACGCCATTCATTCCAGCGAAATCATCCATATTCTTTAAATAGACTGTAGTTTTTACTACATCGCCGAAAGTGTAGCCAGCTTCATTTAAAATTGCTCCAAGATTTTGGAGGGCTTTCTCTGTTTGGGCAGTGATCTCTGTGCCAACTAATTTCCCATCTTCTAATGGTAGCTGACCAGAAACATAAATAAACTTACCAGAAGCCATAATAGCTTGGTTGTAAGGTCCGATAGCTGCAGGAGCTTTGTCTGTATGAACTTTAATTTTCATTGTGATATTTATTTAAAAGTGAATAATAACAATTTATAGACTTCAATTTATAGACTTCAAAATTACGTAATTTTTCTGGAAATAATATTATAAAATCTTGAAATATTATTATTAATACTGGAAAAAAAATGATAAATTTTGGAAATGTCTCTGTTTTATCATAATTTTGCGAGATTAGAATTTTACATGAATTATGCTTAAGAATTTACAATTTGATTAATTTTTGTTTACAATGAATTGAATTATGAAAAAAAGATATATGATAGCCATCATTATTCTCTTGGCTGCCACCGCCGTCGGCATATTTATTATGAATAAAAGCAAAGTAGAATACATGAATTTCGCTCAGGCGAAAAAGCAAAATAAAATCGTTCAAGTAATCGGAAAAGCTGATAAAAACTATGAATCGCTGAATACGAATCCCGCTAATTTCATCTTTATGATGACTGATAAAGCCGGACAAACCGAGAAAGTTGTTTTTTACGAGCCGAAGCCAATGAATTTTGATTTGGCAGAATACGTCGTAGTGAAGGGGAACTTCGAAGGCAATGATTTTATTGCTAAGGAAATCCTGACAAAATGCCCATCTAAATATGAATATGTTCTGGATTCTAATGCGAAAAGCAAGGATACAATTAACGTGGAGAAAAAGCAAGAAGAACCCACAAAGCAGGGAACGCCTCTTGATAGCTTAGAAGGGAAGCGAGGTAATAAATAATGATAGCAAATGTCTTCATTATGCTTGCA
>CAZGXC010000034.1:4074-14829 GCA_964529535.1 uncultured Hyphomicrobiales bacterium
CCTTCGACTGGATTAAAGGCTATCAATCCGTGACAAATGTCTTCATTATGCTCGCATTGATGTCCATTATTGCAAGCATTATCTTGTATGCGGCGAAGTGTAAAGAGTTATCTTTATCGAAAGTTGAATCCGACAGAAAAATCTCGCGCCTACCAAGCGCGCTTTACTTTGCTTCTTTCGCATTCTTGGCAATTAGTTCAATCATCCTCTTTGCGAATATTGTTCTGCATAATTTCCAGATTGCTTATGTATTCGAGTATTCCTCGCGGAATCTCCCCAAAGCACTCTTGTATTCATCATTTTTTGCAGGGCAGGAGGGTTCATTCCTCTTTTGGGCAATGATTGTAGCTATCCTCGGTATTCCGTTGATGCGCAGCACTCGCGGGCATTCCTCGCATAGCAAAGTGATGATTATATATTCTTTGTTTCTGGCAGCATTTATTTTGCTCGTTCTGCTAAATACTCCATTTAAATACATTTGGGATAAATATCCAGATGTATTCCTAAGAGGTTTTACTCCGGCAGATGGGCGCAGTCTTAACCCAATTTTAGAGAATTTTTGGATGATTATTCACCCTCCTTTTCTATTCTTAGGATTTAGTTTGCTATTTGTTCCATTTGCTATATTCGTTGGGAATTATATCAATGGCACCCTCGGCGAGGCAATGAAGCTAATCCGCAAATGGCAACTCTTTGGGAGTGCTATTCTGGGGATTGGTCTGATACTTGGCGGTGTTTGGGCGTATGAATCACTCGGATGGGGTGGCTGGTGGGGTTGGGATCCCGTGGAAAACGCCTCGCTTGTCCCTTGGATTATTTCCGTGATTATTATTCATTTGCTGATTATCCAAAAGAAAGGCAATGCGTTTATTCGGTCGAATTTTGCTCTATTCTTCATCCAAACAATGTTGATATTTTATTCTACATTCTTGACGAGGACGGGCATTCTGCAAAATTCTATGCACTCATTCGCTGGGACAAGCGCAAATACTTATTATACTTTGCTGGCGATTTTGCTCATCTTATTCGTATCAGGCTTGATAATTATCCTGAAATATAATAAGCGATATTCATTAACAGTAGAAAATTCAAGCGAAGAAAATTTAGCAAAAGAGAAGAACCTATTGAGTATGAAGTCAATGCACTTCTACATTGCCAGCGGAATGTATGTGTTCTTATTAATTGCCTTGTTCGTGTTTTTCGGCACGAGCTATCCTCTTGTAAATTCCAACTTTAGCATCGAGCCATCATTCTATAATAATATCAATTTTATTCCTATCGTTATTTCTACTTTCTTATTGGGTATTGCTTATTTAATTGCTTGGCGAGAGAAGAAATCATTCAAATATCTCCTTTCATCAATTATCCTTGTGGAAGTAATTGCCTTAGTCTTATCATATTTATATGGTGCTACTGCCCTTTCAGATTTGCTTTTTATAGCTGGTGCAAGCCTCGTTATTGCGATTTCTCTTGCTTCTATTTACGTCAAGGGATGGCGCGGAATCTACACGGCAATGGCTCATTTAGGATTAGGCATTATGCTCGTAGGAATAATATTTTCGGGAAATTACTCCACGAAAAATATAATTTCATTGAATACCGGCGCAAAAGGGAAATTCAATGGGAAGGATATTACTTATATTAAAAGCGAGCAATTTGATATGCATTTGAAGGATAGAGCAAAATATAGATTTGTAACGGCTATTTCATCGAATAGTGTCGATACTATTTTTGCGATGCCTGTGATGTATATCAAAGATAAACAGGTCTATAAAGAACCTGCCATTAATTCTGGATTCTTGAAGGATATTTACGTCTCGCCTCTTGCTTTAGATTCAGTGATTGATAAGGCTAATCCAACGCAAAAGACGGAAAACTTTACCTTCGAGATATCCGAGGAGCCTCTGATGAGTCTCGTGTGGATTGGTTCTGCTTTGTTGATTATTGGAACATTTATGCGCGGAATAAGACGGGATAGAAAGCGGAAGATCGTTTAATAGAATATGTTATCAGAAGTATAACACATTTAATAATAATAAAGAATAAATAATGGAAAAGAAGCTACCCATTGCCGGGTAGCTTCTTTAATGTTTTGTATCTTTTATATTATTTTGTATCTTTTTAGTCAGATATTATAATTTTATAGTAAGACCTAATCTTCCATCAGTGAACGCATTACCTAAACCAAGTTCTAAGTTTACGCCCAAAGTATTTGTGAAGAACCATCTGCCGCCTACTTGAGCAGCAAGGTATAATGTTGATGAGTTTGAAGTGTATCCTGCATAATTAGAATAATACATAAAGCCGGCTTTGAATCCAGCATATACGTCCCAATTATTTGGAATGCGGAAAGCACTATTGAAGTGGTAATTCCAGTTTCCAGTAATACCAATTACTCTCCAATAGTCAGATCTATCGCGGTATGTTAGCTCTGCACCGACCGTCATATCCTTATGAACAGCATAATCAAAGCCCACGTAGATAGGTGTGGTATAATTAGAGATACCGATTCCGGCATCGATCTGCATACCGCCTTTTGGCAATGAATGTTGGCACATTGCTGCGCCAGTTGCGAATACAAATACTATAAGTGATAGAAAAAGTTTTTTCATCTTTTCCTCAATGTTAAGTTAATAAAAATAAAACAATTAATTTTACAAGAGATAATAGACGGAATAAGAAATGTTATTAGTGTAAAATATATTATTAATTTTATATTAATAGAAAATGTAGAAATAACGAAAGCCAACATAGCGAAGAACTTGCTATTAGTTTGGAGAAGAATAAAATAATTCTCGGACTTAATCTTTTATATTAAACTGTATTGTTATGATAGTTTATTGATTAGAATAATGACTGTTTATATTGAAATTTTCCTGATAGCATTAGCTTTATGCTTTGATACCTTTGCCGTTTCAGTTTCCACTGGTCTGGTAATCAATCACATTAAATTCTTCCAAGCCGTTAAAATTGCTATTGTTTTAGCTATAATCCAAGCTGTGATGCCACTATTTGGTTGGTTGGGAGGCAAGCAGATAGAAGCCTTGATTTGTGATTATGACCATTGGATTTCGCTACTCCTGCTGTCGATTATCGGGATAAAGATGATCCACGAAGCATTTAAAGAACCAGAAGACAAGAACTTCAACCCATTGCAGTTCAAGGTAGTTCTGGCTATGGCATTTGCCACAAGCATTGATGCGCTTGTCCTCGGGGTTACCTTCGCCTTTATGAAAGTTGATATTATAATTACAATGGGAATTATAGGAGCATTAACCTTCCTAACTTCAATGATTGGAGTGAGGATAGGGAAGGATATTAAGGGAATAAAAAGTAAATATATAGAAATCTCTGCTGGACTGATATTGATAAGTATCGGCGCAAAAATGGTCTTGGAACATCTTAGTATTTTATAATTTTTTTTTGTATTTATTTGGAGAAGTTAACAATGTTTATTAATTTTGTAGGCGTTAATTTTATCAACACATATTAAATTGTTATGAAAGAAAAACAAGAAGAAAGAATGAAGCGTTATTTCATTGACGCTTGCAAATCAATCATCAGAGGCGAGGGCGTGCATTCAGTTTCTGCTCGCACAGTAGCCGAGGCTGCTGGATATTCCTACGGTACATTATATAATTACTTCAAGGATATGAAGGATCTGCTCGCCATCTGCGTGGAGGAGTTTATCCAAGAAGCTAATGAATTTATAACGACGCAAAAGATTACTTCCAGTGGGAAGGAAGCCATTATCGAGAAATCAATAGCGTTTACTAAATATTTCATTCAGTATCCGGGAATATTTACAGTAGTATTCACTGAAGATATTAGGGAGCTTCGCTCTCAAACTACCTTTAAGGAAGTGCTTGATGAGTTGTTTAAAAACCAATTAGCACCATATTGGGAGGATTTGAAAATCAAGAAAAGAAAAACTCGCGAAGAGCTAATCAAGAATACAATTTACTCTTCGTTGCTATTGTATTTAAATCGCTATTCCCCAAAGGATTATAAAGTATTTATGGAAGATATTAATAAGCAAATATCTTTTATTCTCGAAATGTAACGGCAAGATAATTCATAATGCATAATTAAGAAGAAATCAACCTCATCCTTTTTGGTGGGGTTGATTTCTTTTCTCTCTTCTCAACCCACTGCTTTAGCTGTGGGTGTTCTGCGTCTTTTCCCCGCCCTGAAGGACGGGGTTGATTTTTTTGTCTATTATCAAATTTCCTTTGGAAATTTGATAACATCCATTCGTAATTCGTAATTTTTCATAATGTCAGAATGAAATTATGAATTAAAACTCTATCGCCAAGCCACCACCAGAAGTCTCTTTGTAGATACTTGGCAGGTCGTGTCCTGTTTGGTTCATGGTTCTAACTATCTTATCGAATGACACTATGTGCCTACCATCCGAGAGGATTGAATAAGTGGAGGAATCTAAAGCTCTTGCAGCAGCGAAGGCATTTCGCTCGATGCAAGGGACTTGGACAAGTCCGCAAATCGGGTCGCAAGTTAGTCCCAAGTGATGCTCCAATCCCATTTCCGCAGCGTATTCGATTTGCGGAGTGAATCCGCCGAAGATTTGTGCCGCAGCACCGGAAGCCATTGCACAGGCAGAGCCTACCTCGCCTTGGCATCCCACTTCCGCACCAGAGATGGAGGCATTCTTTTTAATAATATTTCCAATCAATCCAGCTGTAGCAAGTGCGCGAACAATCTTGGTATCGGGGAAATCGAAATCTCTGCTCATTGCGTATAGAACGGCAGGCAAGACGCCGGAAGCTCCGCAAGTAGGAGCTGTAACTACTTCTCCACCGCAGGCATTCTCCTCGCTGACGGCAAGTGCGTAAGCGAACACAAGGCTTCTTCTGCGTAGCGAGCTGTTGTAGCTCTTTGCTTTAACGTAATAAGCCGATGCTTTTCTTTGGATGTTCAGAGGTCCGGGCAGGCGTCCTTCGGAGTCGAGACCACGCTCTACGCTCGCTTGCATAGCTTTCCAAATTTCATTTAAGAAATCATAGATATCACTATCCTCGCATTCCTCGACGTATTCCCAGAATGAATGGCCAGTTGCCTTGCACCATCCCAAAATATCATCCATTGAATTGTATTGATACAATCTTTCTATTTTCGTGCATTCGACCTCACCATCGCAAAGCTCTCCACCGCCGACGCTATAAACGGTTTTATCACCATAGATATTCCCCGCTGCATCTACAGATTGCAGGAGCATAGCATTTGGATGATATTCTTTTACGATTTTTGGCTCCCAGAGGATTTCAACGCTTTTAGGGGCGAAACCCTTAATGATAGCTTTATCTGTTAAGTGACCTTTGCCGGTAGCGGCTAATGAACCATAAAGGGTAACCCTGTAGCTTTCTGCATCGGGGAATTCCTCTTTATAAAATGCTACGGCGCGGCGCGGACCGATTGTGTGGCTGCTCGATGGACCTGGTCCAATTCTATATAACTTTTTTAATGATTGCATATTTTTATCTTCTATTTATTTAAGATTATTCTTTAACTAATAGACGTATAAGTTTGGAATTAGTGGTTTATTAATTTTTGAAGAAAATAATTTGCTTTATAAATTCAATATGACTTTTTAAATTATTCAAAAATGCTTAATTTTGTAGACCGAAGTAGGCTAAAGAATGTCGGTTTATTGATGTAATCAGCTAATACTTTGATATAAAAACAACAAACTATAATATTCACGAAATATTCACGGAAATAGAATATGAAGAAATTTGGAATTCTTGACAAAATTATCACCATGTTTGCGCTGATGTCTTTTTCACTTTGGCTTGGTGGATCTGTTATTCGCATGGTTATTGGATTCGATATTTTCGAGCCCGGCACTGCCCAGCTAAAGGGCTATTCAGAACCGATTAGCCGACATTTAGCTCAGCTTTATGCCGTAACTGCTCCATACGTCGACTTTGCTTTCGTAATAGTATTTCTCGCTTCGATTTACTTACTGGCAAAGTTCCACAAGCAGATAAAGAGCAAGGGGTGGCTGTTTATGTCTTTGGTATTGGTGCTTATTGCTGCTATACCTAACTTCTTTTTGATGTATTATGATTACAATTTAGTAATTGCTGCGGCGCGCGAAGGAATTAGATTCGAAGATCCAGCGATACAAAAATACTTTATCGAGCGATTTACAAAATTAAATTTCTTAGACCCATTGATAACAATGTCGGGATTCGCTATCGCAGCATTTTTTGCTTTTAAGCCACTCGATAAGAAAGCCATCGAAAGCCCGAATGAAGACTAAAGAGCTATATGATGAGCTATCTGCTATCGCGAAGGCGGGTGGGGTAACTATTCGCAGGGAATCAGGGCGATTCAAGAGCGGGTATTGCTTGATAGAGGAAAAGCCAATAATCATACTGAATAAGATTGCTTCGCCAGAATATCAAAATAGAGTTCTGGCGCTTGGCATTACTTATTTCAAGATTGATGATATCTTCATAAAGCCAAAAGTGAGGGAATTTATTGAAAAGGAAACGCATAATAATAAAATCAATCTCTTTGAATTAAATATTGAGCATTCAGATAATCCTCCTGATAAATGATAATTTGGATAAGAAGTAAGATAAGCAGTAAGAAAAGAATAAAAACGAAATAACCCATAATTAAGACAATAATGACCAGACGAAGGAAAAAGTCCAAAAAGCCGATAATTATCGCACTAATTGCATTGCTGATTGTATTCGTATCAATCCCCGGCTTCGTTTATATGCGATTGCACCAAAGGCTCGATAAGGATTCAAGCGTATTGATTAACATAGAAAGAAATCAATCCGTTGATAAAATTATAGATGAATTGAATGAAAATGGGATCTTGACCCCTGCCTTCATTATGAAGCCTGCGCTTAAAATATACATAAAATTAAGCCACAGGAAAGTATATGCTGGGTCTTATAAATTCGCTCCAGAAAGCAAGCATATAGATGTATTTAATGCTATTATTCGCGGTGAGCAAAATAATATGGTGAAGGTAACTTTCCCAGAAGGGATGACCGTCCGACAATTCGCGAAAATCATTAGCAAGAACCTGAATATCGGCGAGGAAAAATTTATAGAAATCGCAAATGCTGATAGTATTATTAAAGCAAAAAATATCCCAATAAACAATATTGAAGGGTATTTATATCCAGCGACTTATACTTTTGCGGCTAATCAATCTGCTGAAGATGTCCTTTTTACGCTACTAGATGAACAAGATAAGTTATGGAATAACGCAAATTTCAAGTCCAGACTTGAGCAAACAGGAAAATCAAAACACGAGATACTGACTCTGGCGTCTATTATTGAAGCGGAAACGCCTGTAATCGAGGAACGCAGGCGCATTGCCGGAGTGTACGTAAATAGATTAAATCAAAATATGAGGCTCGAAGCCGACCCAACCGTGCAATATGCAACGGGGGAGAAGCGCAGAATCACGTATGCTGATTTAGATGTGAATCATAAATATAATACATATAGGAATTATGGTTTGCCACCGGGACCAATTAACAATCCATCAAAAGAATCAATCGATGCCGCAATGAATCCGGAATCGCATAATTTCCTTTTCTTCGTCGCTGTAGGCGATGGATCCGGCAGGCATAATTTCTCTACCAACTTTACTCAGCATAAGCGATATGTTGGCGAATACCGCAGAAATAGACGACAATAGACTTTACAAATAATATTAAAGTCCCAAAAGCGTTGTATACAATTTAAATCAGTAATTTTTATCAGATAAAATACTTACATGAAGGATTACCGCAAATATCTCTCTCCCGAAAATCTATCAAAGATTGATAGCTTGGAAATGAAAGCTCGCTTAGTCGTCGAAGGCTTTATTACGGGGCTTCATCGCTCGCCGTATCATGGCTTTTCCGTTGAGTTCGCAGAGCATCGCCAATATCGCCCGGGAGACGAAATTCGTCATCTTGATTGGAAGGTATTTGCCCGCTCCGAGAAGTATTATATTAAGCAATACGAAGAGGAGACCAATCTGCGCTCTATGCTGATAGTCGATTCCAGTGCCTCGATGAACTATGCTTCTGCTGGAAATATCACCAAATATGAATATGCCATTTACTTATCTGCGGCAATTGCATATCTATTGATTAACCAACGAGATTCCGTCGGAATATCTCTGTATGATGATGCTGTTCGCACCTTTATGCCGCCAAATTCAAAGCAGACCTATTTAGCGGAATTAATAAGAACATTATCTGAAAATGAGCCTTCGAAGCAAACTTCGACGGTTGCATCACTTGACGAAATAGCGGAGAGAATCCGGAGGCGTGGATTAGTGGTCGTGATGAGTGATTTCTTTGATAATATTGAAGATACACTGCGGGCATTATCGCACTTCCGCCACAAGAACCACGACGTGATAATATTCCAGATATTAGATCCACGCGAAATAGACTTTAAATTTGGTCCGGCAGCGCAATTCATTGATATGGAAACAAGCGAGGAAATGATTACGCAACCGCAGCAAATCCAAAAATCCTATGCCGAAGCTATTCAGAATTTCACGCAAAAGCTAAAGAAAGGTTGCCGAAACCTCAATATAGATTATAATTTGGTAATAACTAACGATCCATTCGATAGGGCGATGCGAGAATTTGTCTCGAAGCGCGCAAGAATGTAGAAGAGTAATTAATAGAAGAATATTGATAGAAAGATATTGGAATATTACTTTTCCAAAGATGCTTTTACAATATCAATATTTATTTCTCTTATAAGTGTGTTAGATAACTGAGTAATCAAGGAATTAATTATATCCAATTTATCAGGCGGCAATAGCGCAATATCCTTGAATTTAATACCCGCCACCCCAACAATTCTATCAGAAGTTATTAATGGATAATATTTCAAGTCAGAATTTGGCAGAGTGTTGGTAGATTTGCCGGCATTTTTTCGATTATCAAAGCACCAGTTTGCCACAGCGAACTCTTTCGTATTATAAAGAGAAGCATCTCCGAAAGCCCTCTTGTGCAGTTTATTCTCTACCTTATCTTTTAAATATAAAACTAAATTCGCTTCATAATTTCTATTTAGGAACATATCAGCTTTAATAACTACATCTTTGATGGAGTGCGCATTGTTCATTAATTCCAAGAAAGAGAATAATTCAGAAATATTATTTTGGCTACGGGACAGAATGATCTCTCTGATCTTAATTTTATTAATCAAATAGCTAATAATTAAGGCAATAGTTAAATTTGTAACTAAGGTGATGATATCGTGGATGTTAAAGATGGACAAGGTCATTATTGGATGAATAAAAAAGAAATCCCAAATCATCGATCCAGCAATAGCATAGCTAATAATAGGACCCTTCCCTAAAAACAGAGATAGAATCGCAGTAACGGAAAGGTATAATAAACCGATGCTCTGGTATCCAACAATGTCCTTAATCATAATAAAGATAGAAGTGGAGATCACTAATGCGATTAGCGAGGTCAAATATGCTTTAAGAGAGCTGCTTGGCTTGATTTTATACAAGATTTTAGATAAAAACGAGGTGTCTTCTGTCTCTGTAAGAGTGTTGATTACGTAAATATCGATATTACCGCTTTTGCTCGTAAGTTTATCAATCAGGCTACCACTGGAGAATAGTTTTTTTAGATAGCTCTCTTGTGTCCTGCCAATAATTATTTGCGCTACGTTGTTTTGTTGCCCTACTCTAATCAATCCGGAAATAATATCTTTATCTATTGTATGAATGATTTTAGCACCCAATTCTTTGGCTAATTCTAAATTTGATTTTAGCTTGGCTGCTTGCTCCTTAGATAGCTCGCGACCAGTATTGATATTTACAGCTATCCATTGCGCCCCAAGCGTGAAAGCCATTCTCCGCGTCCATCGGATTAGCTTTTCGGAATATGGGCTTGGACCGACGGCTACCATAAGTTTCTCGCCGACTTTCCAAGCAGCTGTAATCTTGTTTTGCTGCATATAGTCCAGCATATCCATATCTACGCGCTCGGCAAGCATTCTCAGGGAGAGTTCTCGCAGAGCGTGCAAATTCCCTTTTCTAAAAAAGTTTTGCATGGCAATTTTAGAATTTTCGGGCATATATACTTTTC
Source organism: uncultured Hyphomicrobiales bacterium (assembly GCA_964529535.1). Lineage (GTDB taxonomy): Bacteria > Bacteroidota > Ignavibacteria > Kapaibacteriales > UBA2268 > CALLXS01. The sequence continues at coordinate 14,178 of CAZGXC010000034.1, forward strand.
CATCTGCTAATCTTTTTTGTAATTCAGATGGGGAAATATCAATTAACTCGATTTCATCGGCATTTTCGATGATTGAATCAGGCACCCTCTCGTTAATTCTAATTCCAGTAATTTCATGAACCGTTTCTGCGCGGCTCTCAATATGCTGAACATTAATCGTTGAATATACGTTTATGCCTTTTTCTAAGATCTCTTCTACGTCTTGGTATCTTTTATTATTTCTGCTACCGGGGATATTCGTATGGGCGAGTTCATCAATTAGCACAATTTCTGGATTGCGCTGAATAATAGCATCTACATCTAATTCATCGAAAGTATAGCCCTTATATTCAATTTTTTTCTGCGGAACCATCTCGATGCCAGCTACTAATTCTTGGGTATCCTTTCTGCCGTGAGTCTCGATGCAACCAATAACTACGTCGCGTCCAGCCTTCTGCATAGAATGGGCAAATTCTAACATTCCGTAGGTTTTGCCCACTCCTGCACTCATTCCAAAGAAGATTTTCAGCTTCCCTTTGTTTCGGCTATTTTCTTCCTGATATATTTGCTTTAATATTTCGTCGGGATTTGGATTCTCTTCTTCCATATCTTATTCTTCGTATCCGAATTTTCTCAGTTCCGGAACCTCCTGCAGAATCTGGTCAAACTTGAA
>CAZGXC010000034.1:14839-21619 GCA_964529535.1 uncultured Hyphomicrobiales bacterium
CTTCTTCCATAGCTTATTATTTATCTAATTCAATATTTAATAATAACACATTTACTCTTTCTTCGCCCAAGATTCCGAATTGCCTATCTTCCTTCACCTTGTTGATGATTTCGTTTATCTTGTTCTTGTCCATATTCCTCGCTGACGCAATTCTATTTACTTGTAATTTGGCTGCATCAAGGGAAATATGTGGATCTATTCCACTGGCAGAGGAGAAAATCATCTCAGCAGGGACAGCAGCAGAGCTATTGAGGCTGTTTTTGCTGATAAACGCATTCTTGTTTGCTATGCTCGACTCTTTCAATTTTTGACTAATTGCGGAGAGATTTGAAGCACCTGATGGCATAGTATTATAATCTACTGCGGAAGGTCTGCCATGGAAATACTTATCCGAAGTGAATTGTTGCCCGATTAACTCGGAGCCGATTATCTTGTTTCCTTTGATGATTAAGCTACCAGCTGCTTTATTTGGGAAAATAGTATAAGCTATTCCAGAAATCAAAAAAGTATAGAATACCCCAAGTATTGCAGTCATTATTACAATCATTTTCAGGCTTATTATTATTTGTTTTGTCATCTTTATTTGCCTATACTAAATGTAAGAAATTTAAAATAAGATCTATCAACTTAATGCCAATGAATGGAGCAATTACTCCGCCCAGACCATAAATCAAGATATTTCTGCGGAGAATATCATTCGCGCTTAGATGCTTGAATTTAATTCCCTTAAGTGCTAATGGAATAAGGACGATGATAATTAAAGCATTGAAGATGATAGAACTAAGGATAGCACTTTCGGGGCTAGCCAAATACATGATGTTTAATTTAGAAAGAGGTCCCTGCAATGCTCCGAAAGCATATAATCCAGAGAAAATAGCAGGAATGATAGCGAAATACTTAGCAATATCATTTGCTATACTAAAAGTAGTTAAGGCGCCTCGGGTCATCAATAATTGCTTCCCAATTTCTACTATTTCAATTAGCTTTGTTGGGTTGCTATCGAGGTCAACCATATTTCCAGCTTCGCGAGCGGCTTGCGTTCCTGTATTCATAGCAACGCCAACATCGGACTGAGCAAGGGCAGGAGCATCATTTGTTCCGTCTCCAATCATTGCTACTAAGCGACCTTCGGCTTGTTCGTCTCTTATCTTTTGTAATTTATCTTCTGGTTTTGCCTCGGCTATATTCATCTACTCCTGCTTCGGCAGCGATTGCGCTAGCTGTGAGAGGATTATCGCCGGTGATCATCACGGTTTTTATTCCCATTTTCCGAAGCTGCTCAAATCTTTCTTTTATTCCACCTTTCACAACGTCTTTGAGCTTAATTATTCCAATAGCCTTGCCATTTTCTGCTACGACTAATGGAGTGGAGCCTTCCAAAGCAATTTTAGTTACCATATTTTCTAATTCTTCGGGGAACTCATTCCCTTGGGAAGTTACGTAATTCTTTACGGCTTCTGCTGCGCCTTTCCTAATGGAAGTAGTCGGCTCGTTATTCGTTATTAAGTCAATTCCGCTCATTCTAGTTTGAGCAGTGAAAGGAATATTTTCTATTTGAAATTTTGATAGATCTCTGCCACGGATATTGAATTTCTCTTTTGCTAATATTACGATTGATCTTCCTTCGGGAGTATCGTCGGATAGAGAGGCTAATTGCGATATTTCAGCTAAATGATTTTCTGTTATTCCAGCAGTAGGATAGAAGTCTGAAGCCATTCTATTTCCGAGGGTGATAGTCCCAGTTTTGTCGAGCAGTAATACATCAATATCTCCTGCTGCTTCGACAGCTTTGCCACTTTTCGCAATTACGTTATGGCGGATTAACCTATCCATTCCGCTTATGCCAATCGCGCTTAATAATCCAGAGATAGTAGTAGGTATCAAGCAGACCAAGAGAGCAGTCAAAATAGTGATGGATAGTGCGCTTTTATCGCCCGAAGCCATTTCCGCATAGTTAGCGAAAGGGTATAGGGTTAGCACGGCAAGGACGAATACGATTGTCAGCCCAATTAATAGGTTGGAGAGAGCTATCTCGTTTGGAGTTTTCTTTCTCTTTGCTCCCTCTACCAAAGCTATCATCTTATCAATAAAGGAATTACCTTGCTCGGCAGTTACTTTTACTAATATTCTATCGCTTAATACTTTTGTGCCGCCCGTTACTGCGCTTCTGTCTCCGCCGCTTTCTCTAATTACAGGAGCAGATTCGCCAGTGATTGCGGATTCATCAACCGTTGCTATTCCTTCGATTACTTCTCCATCTGCTGGGATAATATCTTCTGCTTCGCAGATTACAATATCATTTAGCTGAAGTTTTGATGAAATCACGCGTTCTTCTTTTCCATTCTGATACAATCTGGCGAATGTATCGGTTTTTAGCTTCCTGAGAGAATCGGCTTGGGCTTTGCCACGCCCTTCGGCTATTGCTTCGGCGAAGTTAGCAAATAGGACAGTGAACCATAGCCAAATCATTATCTGGAAATTAAAGCCATTAAATGTTCCGTGAGCTACTTCATTAATGAAGATTACGGAGGTAACCAATGCACCGAGAAAAACCAAGAACATTACTGGATTCTCGAGTTGTTTGCGCGGATTTAATTTAACAAAGGAATCTTTGATTGCCGCTTTGATCAAATTGAAATCCATCATACTTGATTTATTTTTCTTGTTTGCTTCTATATTTGTTTTTGTCATTTTATGTCTCCTTAGAATGTTTTGCCCATTATCATTAAGAAATGCTCAGAGATAGGACCTAATACAATATTTGGGAAATGCGTCAATGCGCCAATAATAACGATTACTACTATTAGCAAGCCTACAAATATCGAAGAGTCTGTGCGAAGTGTGCCATTTGATTCTGGTATGATCTTTTTTGCGGAAAGGCTACCAGCAATGGCGAGGACAGGGATAATCACGGCGAATCGACCAATCAACATTCCCAATCCGAGCATGATATTAAAGAAATCTGTATTGGCATTTAATCCAGCGAAGGCGCTGCCGTTATTCATAGCAGCGGAGGTAAAGGCATATAAGATTTCAGTGAAACCATGAGGTCCTGACGAGGAGACAGATGCTAATGCCGCCGGATAAAGCAATGTAATAGCACTAAAAACGAGTATTACGAAATTTGGGGCGAGCACGGCTATCATTGCCATTTTTACTTCGTATGATTCTATCTTTTTGCCCATAAATTCAGGAGTTCTGCCGACCATTAATCCCGATATGAATACAGCTAAAAAGACGAAAATTAATATTCCATATAAACCAGCGCCCACTCCACCAAAAATTACTTCGCCCATCATCATATTCAACAGGGTGATCATCCCAGAAAGAGGGCTAAGGCTGCTGTGCATTGAATTAACTGCGCCGCAAGAGACGTTAGTGGTAACGTTAGCAAAAAGTATGCTATTAGTGATGCCGAAGCGAGTTTCCTTCCCCTCCATCATTGAAGAAGTCTGCAAGACGGGATTATATAGATTCTCCGAATACATCATCACAGCCAATCCAATAATTGACATTATGAACATTGCAGCAAATATCGCCCTGCCCTGCTTCGGCTTTGATAATAGCTTCCCGAAAGCAAAGGGTAAGGACATAGGAATGATGAGGATAGCAAACATCTCGACAAAATTGCTGAAAGGAGTTGGATTCTCAAATGGGTGGGAGCTATTGGAATTAAAATATCCGCCACCATTTGTTCCCACCATCTTAATTGCTTCTTGTGATGCCACTAATCCAGATGGAATTGAACTCTTTTGCCCCTCTAATGTGGTGTAATCATGGTTGCTCCCGAAGTTTTGCACCACACCTTGCGATAATAGCAATATTGCGATGAAAATACTAAGAGGAATTAGGATGTAGATAGTGCTTTTTGTCATATCTACCCAGAAGTTTCCAATAAACTTGCTTGTGCGGTTTTTTATTCCCCGAATTAACGCAATGATTACTGCTATTCCCGTAGCCGCACTTAGGAAACTCTGTACAGTCAGCCCGAGCATTTGCACTAAGTATCCCAGAGTAGTTTCTCCGGCATAGCTCTGCCAATTCGTATTCGTAACGAAGCTCGACGCTGTATTGAAAGCCAATGATAGACCTACATTAGCCAAATTTTGTGGGTTCCCCGGTAGATAATATTGGAATATTTGCAAGAGGAACAGAAATAGAAAACCGAAGGTATTAAATAAGAGGAGAGATTTTGCGTAATCTCTCCAATTCATATCTTCGTTGGGGTTAATCCCCGCTATTTTATAAAGGAAATTCTCTATCTTGGAGAATATTCCATTAGAAACTTTGTTCTCCTCATTATTGTTGAAGCCAGCTGTTGTTCGGAAAATATTAGATATATATTTACCGACAAATGGCGAAACTACAATTAATACAAAGAAGAACAAGAATATTTGTAAAACATCCTGCCATGCCATTAAACTTTTTACTTTCAGTTAATAAATAATTATTTCAAAAAACAAAGCGTATAAGACATTTACAAAAATTTATTATTGTAAAAAAAACATAAATTTACATTTTAATTACTGGAGGCTGCTTAGCATCCATATTTTTCACTTCATTGATTAGCTTCTCGGCAATTGCTTTAAAGGCTTTGCCTTGGATAGAATCGCTATCTAATGCTGTGATAGGCTTTCCTGTATCTCCGGCTTCGCGAATATTCATCGCCAAAGGAATTTCACCCAAGAATGGGATATTATATTCCTCTGCTGTGAGTTTGCCACCACCTTCGCCAAAAATATAATATTTTTTATCTGGCATATCAGGGGGAGTAAAATAACTCATATTTTCTACTAAGCCAAGAGTGCGAACATTTACTTTTTGGAACATATTAATACTGCGGCGCACGTCTGCCAAAGAGATTTCCTGCGGAGTAGTTACAATTACTGCACCAGTCAGCGGAACTTTTTGCGTCATAGTTAATTGAATATCGCCAGTGCCGGGAGGCATATCAAATAAGAGATAATCAATTTCGCCCCAATCCACTTGCTCAAATAGCATTGTGAAATAGCTTGCGAGCATCGGTCCGCGAAGAATTGCAGCTTGGTCGCGTTGCAAAGCAAAGCCCATAGATACCACCTTCACGCCGTGATTTTCGAGTGGGATAGCAAAAACTTCGCCGTCGCGTTCGATAGCCGACATAGTTTGTTGCTCCAATCCATACATTAGGGGTTGGCTTGGTCCATAAATATCAGCATCTAAAATTGCCACTTTTGCACCCGCCTGCGAGAGAGCAATCGCTAAATTAGCCGTAACGGTTGATTTCCCAACTCCACCTTTGCCAGAGGCAACAGCAATCAAATGCTTTATGCCAGCGGCTGGCTTTGCCTTGTTAGCATCGGAATCTTTTTCGTCGATATGGACATTGATGGAATAATCGGGGAACTCTTCGCGGAGTCTGTCCTCCATTTCATTTCCCGTAGAGCATTGCAAAGTCTGCAATGGTGGGATAACTTCAAAAAATACGTCTATTCTATCGCCGTCTACCTTAATATCTTTTAGTAGATTCAACTCTTTAATTTTTCTTTTTAATTTCGAGTCTTCTATCTCGCCAATTAGCTCTTTAATTTTGTTTATCATATTACTATTATTTAAATTAATATTATGTGTTTATTATGAAGTTGGTAGACACGAATTAGCGGGATTTTTCTTTTATTTTTGCCTTGATAGATGGATTATATCATTTTTTTGAAGATAACACATCCCTTCAATTTATGGCACAGATATTGTAGCTTCTAAAGCTGATATTTAAAATAAAAATTTTGAAAATATGGAATTAAAAAAGGATTCTATCGTAATAGGAATTGATGGCGGCGGCACTCGCACTCGCGGCGTCTTATTTAGAAATGAAGAAGTAATTGCAAAAGCTTTTGCCGGCACTACGCGAGTAGGCACAGTCGGCGTGGGCGAATCTTGTGAACGATTATTAAACGTTATCCAAGATCTTTGCGTGCAAATTGATATTGACTCCGTTGAGCTTGATGCCGTAGTCATTGGTTTGGCTGGCGTGTGGCTCGAAGAAGAAAAGAAACGCTCCACGCATTTAATGAAAACTTTAGCTCGTGGGCAGAAGATTACTTTGAATGATTTGCAAGTCATTTCCGATGCGGAACTCGCATTAGAAGGGGCTTTCGATGGAGGAAATGGTATCGTGATGATAGTAGGCACGGGCTCCATTGGGCTATATAAAAATGGGAAGAATATTAGCCGTTGCGGCGGTTGGGGTATTGAATTAGATGACGAAGGTAGCGGAGCTTGGATAGGCAAAGAAGGTCTGACGGCAATAGTTCGCTCTATCGATGGTAGAGGTAATCCAACCACGCTTACGAAGCTATTCGCAGATAGCATTCCAAATATAGATTTGAATAATCCCCGCTCAATCGTGAAAGCATACGCCGATAGTAGCTTCCAATATCACATGCTAACGCCTTTGGTAATGCAATGCGCAGAGGAGAAGGATCCGGTTTGCCTTGAGATTATCCAGCGTTCTGCGTATCATCTAATGGAATTGCTCGAAGCCTTGATAAAAAATGATACTCATAAATCAATTGATGTGGCTCTTATGGGTGGAATTATCGAGAACAATACGCTTCTGGCAAAAATGCTCTTCGAGAGATTAGATGCTCACAAAAAATTGAATCGCATCGAGCCAAAAGGCACTGCTTTAGATGGTGCTTTGAGCATCGGAAAGAGAATGATAGATAATAGCTTCGATATGTAATTTCTTCAAGAAATAAGTAATGATAAAAAATAAACTGCCCGTAAGATACACGGGACAGC
>CAZGXC010000035.1:0-21340 GCA_964529535.1 uncultured Hyphomicrobiales bacterium
CCACCATCTGCTATCACTGGGGTGCCGGTTTTGGCTGCTTCTTCAGCGACGTTCATTACTGCGGATAATTGTGGCACGCCTACGCCTGCTACTATTCTTGTGGTGCAAATAGACCCAGGACCAATTCCTACTTTCACAGCGTCTGCTCCCTCGTCTATTAACATTTTAGCAGCTTCTGCAGTTGCGATGTTTCCGGCGACGACTTGAATAAAGCTATATTTGCCTTTGATTTCTTTCAGCATTCGCACTACGTTACTGCTATGCCCGTGTGCTGTATCGAGGAATAGGACATCTACTCCAGCTTCAATGAGGGCTGTTGCGCGCTCCATCGTATCGACTGATATTCCAATTCCACCAGCTACGAGTAGTCTGCCGGCAATATCTTTTGCTGAATTTGGATAATTCTTTTTCTTTTGAATATCCTTAAATGTAATTAATCCGCGTAGGATATAATCATCATCTACCACTGGTAATTTTTCTATGCGATATTTCTGAAGTAATTTTTCAGCATCATCGAGTGTTGTGCCGAGCGGAGCTGTGAAGAGTCTATCGCTTGTCATTATATCGCTAATGCGTAGGTTCGGATCTGGATTAAATCTTAGATCGCGATTCGTAATAATTCCTATTAGCTTTCTAGTTTCATCGATTATTGGAATGCCAGAGATATGGAATTTCCCCATTAGCTCGATAGCGTCTTTCACTTGTTTGTCGCCAGTCAAAGTAATAGGCTTCATAATCATTCCGCTTTCGCTTCTTTTCACTCTGTCTACTTGCTCTGCTTGCTTGGCTATGCTCATATTTTTATGAATTACGCCAATTCCGCCGTCGCGAGCCATTGCGATAGCCATTGCTGATTCCGTTACTGTATCCATTGCAGCACTAATTAGCGGGCTATTCACAGTAATATTTTTCGTGAGTTTTGCCTTTAAATTTACTTCTCTCGGTAGAACATCTGAGTATTGTGGCACGAGAAGCACGTCGTCATAAGTTACTCCCGTCCCTATTATTTTGTTGTGTTGCATAATCTATAATATGTTATTTTTAAAATTCTGTGTAGTTGTGCAAAAAAAGAAATTCTAAAATACAAAATTTTGATGATTTTTCAATAAACTTTATAGTATTAATTAGATAATAATTTGATTGCTTTAGTAATTTATATATAATATCCTTTAACACTACTAATTCTAAAATATCTTTATTTTTCTTTCCTTTTCTCATAATTTATCCTTATATTTGAAGTATGGAATATTTAACGTATAAAACTCAATATGAATAACTTGAAATATAAAAGAATTTTGCTAAAACTAAGCGGTGAAGCTCTCATGGGAAACGGTAGCTTTGGTATCGATCCCGAAACTCTTAGCGCATTCACGGATCAAATTAAAGAAGTGCATGACCTCGGCGCGGAAATAGGAATCGTTATTGGCGGAGGAAATATATTCCGCGGTATGCAAAGCGAGGCAACTGGGATAGACAAAGTATCCGGAGACCACATGGGTATGCTGGCTACTGTGATTAACAGCATCGCATTCCAAAGTGCGTTAGAACAAAAGGGCTTAAGCACACGCCTGCAAACTGCTATTAATATGGAGGAAGTCGCTGAGCCATTTATTAGGCGTCGCGCTATCCGCCACCTCGAAAAGAAACGCATCGTCTTATTCGCAGCTGGAACTGGTAGCCCGTATTTCACAACAGATACTGCAGCTGTTTTAAGAGCGATTGAAATCGAAGCGGACGTCGTCCTGAAGGGCACTCGCGTAGATGGTATTTACGATAATGATCCAGAGAAATTTAAAGATGCAATTATGTTCGAGCAAGTTACTTTCCAAGAGGTTTTGGAGAAAAATCTCCGCGTGATGGATCAAACTGCTTTTGCTCTCTGCAAAGAGAATAAATTGCCTATTATTGTTTTTAATTTAAACGAGAAGGACAACCTAAAACGTCTTATCCTTGGCGAAAAATTAGGAACAGTTGTAAAGTAAACAATAAATATTAAATAATTTAGAGGAAATAATGGATTATAAAGAAATCATTTCAACGACAAAAGATCTTATGGCGAAAGCTGTGGATTACTCAAAAAATCAAATCGCTAAAGTCCGCACTGGTAGAGCTACTGCCTCTCTCGTAGATGGCTTAAAAGCTGATTATTATGGTTCGCCTGCTCCTATCAGCCAAATGGCAAACATCTCTACTCCGGATGCTCGCACAATCGTTATTCAGCCTTTCGACAAATCAAATCTAAAAGATATCGAAAAAGCTATTCAAGCTGCTGACTTGGGCTTTAACCCTCAGAATGACGGCACTATTATCAGAATTCCTGTGCCACCGCTAACAGAAGATAGACGCAAGGAATATGTAAAGTTAGCTAAAAAATACAGCGAAGATGGTAAAATTGCTGTGAGAAACGTTCGCAGAGACCAAATCGAAGTGCTACGCAAAGCGGAGAAAGACAAAGTAGTAACTGAAGACGAAAAGAAACGCGGCGAAGATGAAATCCAAAAGATTACTGACCAGCACATTAAAATGATTGATGAAGCTACTGCTGCGAAAGAAAAGGAATTGATGGATTAAGCTATATGCTTTATCCGAGTTTGATTCTTTGATATTTTCAAACAAATAAGTCGCCTTTATGATAAATAGAGGCGGCTTATTAATTATAAATATTTAGTTGATTATCAATATTTTTTTAGAATTAAAATCTATATGATAGGTTTATTCCGAAATTGTAAGGACTATTATTTAATATGTAGCGAGAATCAATATCATTGCCATAAAGCGCTAAATATTCTTTATAGCTTGTGAATTGCGCTGCTACATCAATACGGAAGCCTTGGTCTAAATCAATTCCCGCACCAAGCCCGAATATCTTCCGGTTTGATCCTTCGACATCGCTGCTATATGGTGAGCTTTTGGAATTATAAGAAGCTCGCACAGTAATAGGCATGCTTGGGATGCGATATTCAGCACCAACTCCCCAAGAGAGTAAGCCCGTTAATTCAGCTCTGAATAATCTATTCTGAGCGGCGACAAAACTTTGAGAAACATCTGAATAAAACCCAGTGTTTGAAAATTGGTCAATAGACATAGATGAAAGGTCTGAATATTCTACACCCGTTGTAAGCGTTGCTCCCATTGCGTTAAAAGACGCACCGAAGGAGAAGACAGCCGGCGTATAAAGAGAATATGCTACTCTGTAATGAGATTTCGTATAGCTTTTAGTATTGTCTCCATTTTTGAATGAAGCATAAGCATCTAATGTGTCGCTAAAAATAACAGAATTGATAGAAGGGAGCTTAATATTAGCGTTTATTCTGGTGAAGTCGCCTATCTTCCAAAGGAAGCCGATATTTCCAGTAACGCCAGCAATGCTTTTCTCAATGTTTTCGAATACTCTTAGCCTTTGGAAATCAAGGCTTGTATAATTAACTGTATCGTTAATCACATACTTGCCATTGATATCATATTCGTCATAATCACGGGTAAAGTTTTGAGTGCCCCATCTGATTTGCAAAGAGCCACCGATGGAGAAAGAAGTAGTAAGTTCTCTGGCATAAGCGACAGTGAAATTATGTATGCTACCGCTCTGCAGGACAGTGCTTGTCTGTTGTAAATCTTTAGTAATCGGTGTTTTTGATTTATCCCATTTTGGGGATAGATAGATGTAATAAAGCAACTCAGGAGCTACCTTCGCATAGTAAGAAGCCAAGGTAGAGTTCGGGTTATACCAATCCGTCCGATGCTCGCGATTTAAATCGCTTTCTCTATTGTATAATAGTGAGAATGCGCTACGTCTGGAGCCTTTGTAAAATTTAGGTATTGGCATCGCAATACCAATATTATTAAATAAAAATTTATTATTATTGGTTGAAGTGCTTGTGTTGAATTGAGTTGTAGTTACTTTATTATTCCTGAAATTGAAACCCATTGTAAATTCAGATTTCGGCAATAATACCAATCCAGCAGGATTATAAATAGAAGCTGAAATATCATCTATTATTCCAAGGTATGATGAGCCAAGAGCTAATACGCGAGCACTTGGGCTACCATTTGGCATTGCCAGAGCGACGGCATCATCTACCTCTTGTGCCGAAGCTGTTATCCCGAAAAGGAATAGCGACATCACCAAAGGGAGTAGGGCTTTCTTTGCTATTGTTTTCATTCTTTTGCTTAATGTTAATCTATTGTCTAAAGTAATTGTTCTGTTGGGAATTAATTTAATTTCCATAGTTTTTTCTGACATAACTTTACCTGCCATATTTTTCTCTGCCATAATATTATCTACCTCCTCTGCTGCTTGGGCGTTCAGAAGATGAAGAACCACCACCTGAAGAAGAGCTTCCTGAAGAAGAACTTCCAGATGAAGAACCGCCTGAAGATGAAGAGCTTGGCGAAGAATAGCTTCCGCCTGAAGATGGATAACTGCTTTCGCGTGGGGATTCTCTTCTTGGCTCGCTATATCTTTCGGCAGGTCTTTCGCTGCTTCTCGGAGATGCTTGCTCGCTACGAATAGATTCGCCTCTGCTTGATGAGCTTCTACTATCTCTGCTGCGTTCTTCTCTTGTTGGTTCTCTGAATAAGCTTTCTTTTGTTTGTCTTGGTTGTGAAGATTCGGAGCTTCTTTCTCTTAGTTGCTCGCTGCTTCTTCCTCTATCGTTAGCTTTTACATCATTGTTAAATAAATCAGGGCTTTTCGTTCCGCTTCCTCTTCCGCCTCTATTGTCAATATCTTTCACTTGTCCGCCATCTTGAACATTTGAAGAGCGAATTTCTCTTTCGTTAGCTTTTACATCATTGTTGAATATATCTGGGCTTTTCGTTCCGCTTCCTCTTCCGCCTCTGTTGTCAATATCTTTCACTTGTCCGCCGTCTTGGAATGAAGAAGAGCGATTGTCTCTATCATTCATTTTTATACCTTGATCTTGCGATACTGTTGGTTTCGTATCTCTTCCACCTCTGCCATTATCAGTTGCGCCGGCATTTCTTGAGCCTGGGCGTGGCGGTGGTTCATTTGTGTATTGATCAAATTTATCATATCCTCTGCTCGAGCCGAAAATTCTGCCGTCGTATTCTTCTCTTTTTTGGTATTTTTTATCTCTGTAATAATTGTTGTAATACCAATAATCATCGTAGCTTCCGTAATGGCTCCAATAGCTACCATAGTGGTGATATGGTGAATATCCATATCTATGCCAGTAGTAATAATCATCGTGCCAATAATATCTATATGGATTATGATAAGAGCAATATGAATAATGGTAATTATAGTAATAATGCGAATGATAGTATGGTCTGCCGAAACTAATGGAGTAATAATATCCTGGATAGTAATAAACAGGCTCATAATACGAATATGAGTATGGAGACCACCAAGGCACGACTACTGGGACGTAGCGAACTTCTGGGCGGGATGTGTTATTAGATGAATAATCTGAGTAATAAGTATACTCGTTGTTATTGCGATTATAGTAATTATCTCTATCGCCGCTATAATTGCTATTATTTGAGTATTCGCGGTCGCTATAATCGGATTCAGTCGAATAGTATTTCCTATCATTTTTCGGATAGTTATTCCATTCGTAGCTATTATTGCCCGATTGCAATCCGCCGCAAGCTGTCATAGCAAGGGCTGCCACCGCCATCAATAAGTATAATTTCGCTTTCATCGTGCTTACCTTTATGATTAAAGAGTTAAACAATTATTTTCTTTATGTAAAATATTATTTTAATAATCAAATATCTACTTATCAAAAATAACGTCTATAAAAATAATTAGTTACATAATTATGTATTTTTTTCCACATTATTCTTTGCCATCAGTCAATATTATTGATAAATAAACGTAATTATGCGTAGAGTGTAATTAATCGTAAACGATTTTTATCTTAATTAATTATACTAATTCCATTAATATCAACATAATTTGAAAGCAATTACCATGCAAATAAAAGTGAACTTCGGAGAAATATGCCTCTTTATTAAGAAACGTTTAGACAAGGATGTAAAAATTAAATACGTCAATCCAAGCACTGTGCTAATTGATTTTATCATTAATGTAGAGCTGAGCATCAAGAGCTTGGAGGCAAATACAATTAAAATCGGGTATAGTATGAATTCCTTCGCCGAAATGATGGCGAAAAGCCAGATAAAAGCAGCATTTGAATCCGTCGACCCGAATGTCGGGACATTGGATATGAATAATAAAGAAATCACTATTAATATTGCTAATATCCCGCAAATGCAAAAATTCATCGAGAACTTCATTATTTCATCAGCTGGATTCGATGCCACAGGTTTGAATATTGAGTTGTCGGTAAAATAATTTATAAAATATTATTTACTTTCAAAAACTTTTCTTATTTTTGAGTAACTTTTTATATTATTACACCAAAAAGATATATGAGAAAGAACGCCTTAATATTAGGAATAATATTTTCAATCTTCGCTTCTGCGAGCCTTTTCTCGCAGAGATCCAGCCCATTAGCACCTATTAATACAGACCCGAACCTTCAATTCATTGGGATGTATGTGGGCTTCGGTCAGAATTTTCAAGCGGGGAAGATTTACCCGAGTTGCTTGCAATGCGAATTTGAGAAAGGGAATAAATTTGGATTTACGGCAGGACTTCTCTACGAATATAGATTGATAAAAAGCCTATATATTGGAACAGGATTAGAATACAATTACTTGGGCATTGATGCTTTTTTCACGGAAATCGAGCCTCAATCGATTAAAATCCCCATAAATGCGGCAGATTCTATTCTCGAGAAAGTAAATATTAAATTTCAGCACGAAGCAAATGTAAATATTCACAACCTCGCCCTCGTCCCTTACCTTAAATATCAGCCATTTGATTTCATGTTTATTCGCCTTGGCATCGGCGTGGGATATAATATATCCAGCGGATTTACGCATAAGAAGACATTAGCTCAAAATACTGTAAAATTAAGCAATGGCGAGACGGCTGCTATCAAAATCCCAAATGAAAGCAAGAATTCTGTCCTCGAAGATGGCGAGCTATTGCAAGCATCGCCTCTGCAAGTTTATATAAATCCAGCATTGGGTTTTGACCTCCCCTTATCCGATCATTTGATTTTCTCCCCAATATTCAGCTATTCTAACGCATTAATGAATATTGCTACTCGTGGAATAGACCCCAAAGTGCATTATTGGCGAATAATGTTAGAATTGAGATATAACATTACTCCTGATTCAGATTATTAAGCTACATTTAAATTTAGTCCTGAATTTAAATTTAATCCTGAATTTGATTCTAATCCCGAATTTGAAACATTTCCAGCAATATTGAGTATAGTACACACCAGCAATAAAGAATTAAATTGGTTAATCAATTAAACCATTTGAATTTCTTGTTGTCCAATTGTTTGTTTATAGATATAAGAGATAATAATAATATGAAGAAAATCGTATTATGTCTGGTAGCTTTATGCGTATCAATGAATATCGCAATAGCAGCAGACATTACAGGAAGAGTTGTTGATAATGAGAACAAGGGGCTAATCGGTGCCACCATCAAATTGCTCGATGCGAATAGTAAATTAGTAGCAGGGAGCCAATCCACTTCCAGAGGAAACTTTGAGCTAAAGTCCATCAAGAATGGTTCTTTTAATTTAGAAATTACTTTCATTGGTTACGAAACGATTAATAAACCGGTTGTAATCAAAGCCAACAAAGATGTTGATTTAGGAAAGTTTAACTTAGTGCAGGCAGAAATCCTCGGCGAAACCGTAGTAGTAGAAGCTGCTTCCACCACAGGGGAATTAATAAAAGATACAACGCAATTCAATGCGAAAGCATTCAAGACTGCCGAAAATGCAGTAGCGGAAGATTTAATAAAAAAGATTCCGGGCGTAGAGGTGAGTTCCGATGGAACTGTAAAAGCACAGGGCGAAACCGTGAAGAAAGTCCTTGTCGATGGCAAGCCTTTCTTTGGCAATGATCCCAAAGTAGCGATGAAAAATATCCCCGCAGATATGATAGATAAAGTTCAAATCTTTGACAAAAATAGCGATAACTCGCAATTTACTGGAAAAGAAGACGACGAAAAAGAAAAAGCTATTAACATCGTAACAAGAGCGGATAAGCGCAAGGGCGTGTTTGGTAAAATCTCCGGAGCTTACGGCAATGATGACCGCTACAGCGCAAATCTCGCGTTAAATGTAATGAACGATCAGCAAAGATATTCCATTCTGGCAATGAGCAATAACGTTAGCATACAGAATTTCTCTATCGGCGATATTATGGGTATGAGCGGTGGCAGTATGTCTATGAGAGGAATGCGTGGCGGAATGGCGATGAGCGGCAGCGGTGCTCCGAATATCGGTAGCTCTATCAAAAGACCTAACTTCCGTGGCGGTCCTTCCGATTTTATGGTCAATCCATCTGATGGAATTTCCACAAATCACTCTGTTGGTTTTAATTACTCAGATGTATTCTCTAATTGGGGAAATTTAGACGGCTCTTATTTCTTCAATAGTTCTAACAATAGCAATACGCAAGAAATTTCTCGTAATTACTTTGCTATTGGCGATTCCGCATACACATTTAATCAAAATGGCAATGGCGATTCCAAGAACTTAAATCATCGCTTCAATGCGCGCTTCACGGCGAATTTGGATTCAAGCAATTCAATTATGATAATCCCATCATTTACCTACCAAGGAAACGAGATGAACTCATATTCTTCCGCTATTAATCAATACGATAATAATGGCAAGAAAATCAACGACTCTAAAAACGATTACCTTACAAATTACAATGGTCTTAGCTTCGATAACGATATTACATACGTTTATAAATTTAAGAATCCGAAGAGAAACATCAGCTTCTCTCTCGAAAATTCATTAAATACAAAAGATGGTTATTCGCTACAAAATTCAAATACTACGTATTATACTGGAAACAAAAGCGATACAGTAAATCAGAAAATCGACCTGAAATCCAAAGATTACTCATACGATATTGATCTCGATTATGTAGAGCCAATTACAGATAGCTCCACTTTAAGGCTGATGTTGCGACACTCAACATCTAAATCAGATTTAGCAAATGATGCGAATGCCTTCAATCCACTAACAAACGAATATGATATAATGAGCAATATATATAGCTCTAATTTCTCAAATCTATATCAAACTAACACTCTTGGGCTAAATTACCGCTTAAAGAAGGGTGTATTGGATTTTAGTGCTACGCTTCGCTATCAAGATGTTTCGCTTCATAGCGAGCTCTCAAAGCCCAAACAATCAACAATAGATTATAATACCGGGAACTTCTTGCCCGGAATGAGATTGAGATTTAACTTTGACAAGACAAATAACTTGAATTTCGGTTATTATACCTTTAATATTGCTCCGAGCGCAACTCAATTATCAGAAGTATTAGATGTCTCAAATCCATTGCAATTATACATTGGTAACGAAAAGCTGAAACCACAATATTCTAATAACTTCCACATGTTCTACATGAATATGAGCGAAGATTTCAAGAAGATATTCCACGTATTTGGTAACTTCTCCTTCCGCAATAATTATATTAGCAATTCATATTACACAGCTTTCCGCGATACAACGATTGATAATATCAACTTGCCAGCAGGTAGCCAGCTTTATAAGCCAATTAATATGGATGGTTTCTTTGATTCTCGCTTATTTATGAGCTATTCATTCCCAATAGAAGCATTACTACTGAAAATGAATTTCGGTGGCGGTGCTTCATATAATTCCACTCCTGGCATCATTAATGGGATAGAGAATAAATCAAACAACTTCGGATATAATGCTAATTTCGGTATTAATAGTAACGTTAGCCAAAATTTAGATTATAATATCAGCACTGGATATAATTACAACATTACAAAAAATACAAATGGCATGGCTACTAATTATACATATCAAGCAATGAACCTGAACTTTGATATTAACTGGACAATGTTCTGGGGAATTTACTTGACGGCTAATTCGTATAATCAATTTTACCTAAGCCAAAACTATACAAATAATCAGAATATCCATCTATTGAATATGTCGCTCGGCGTGAAATTCCTTGAAAATAATGCCGCACAGATAGAGCTAAAAGCTTTCGACGTGTTAAATAGAAACAGTAATTTAGTAAATAATATCACAGATAGATATACGGAAATAGTCTCTAACAATATTTTAAGAAGATATTTCTTGCTGACATTTACTTATAATTTAAAGACATTTGGAGGCTTCTCTTCAGGTGGATCAGATATGCCGCGCGGTCATAGATTTTAGTCTTAAATATAATTAAAAACTTGTAAATTCGTTTCTAATACTTTAAGAAAATAATCGAGCTATAGAAATGAATATCCTACTCGCAGCTGCAGAATTAAGTCCATTAGCAAAAGCCGGCGGCTTAGCGGACGTGGTAGCCTCGCTACCAGTCGAATGGAAGAAACAGGGGCATAATCCAATAGTGATTATCCCTAAATATAGCCTTATTGATCCATATAAATATGGATTCGAGCCAACGGATATGGTGCTATATGTGCCAGTCTCCAATTGGTTGGAATATGCACGCCTTTGGCGGGGGACTTTACCCGGAACGGATGTCCCCTGCTATTTGGTTGAAAATAATGATTATTTTTGGCGCGATGGTATTTATGGAAATCCCAATGAATACAAGGACAATGATAGAAGGTTCATTTTCTTTAGTCGCGCCGTGATGGAAGCAGCGAAAGCTCTAAATTTCAAGCCAGATATTATTCACGCCCATGATTACCATACTGCCTTTGTAATGGCATTTCTGAAAACTCATTACCGCTATGATCCGCTATTCTCGCAAAGTGCTGGAGTTTTCACTATCCACAATTTGGGCTATCAAGGCTGGTTCGACCCCAAGCGCGCAATGGATTTTGCTGGTTTTGGCTCTCATCATTTCTATCCTGGAAGTTGGTTTGAGAAAAACGGAGCAATCAATGCAATGAAAGCCGGTATTATGTTCGCCGATAAAATCACGACAGTCAGCCCCACATATTCCAAAGAAATTAGATGGGATTATTATGGGGAGGGCTTGCAGCACGAGCTTAATGAGCGCGGAGCCGATTTAATCGGAGTGCTAAACGGAGCCGATTACTCCGAATGGAATCCAGAAAATGATAAATTGATTTATAAAAACTATTCCGTGAAGTCCCTCCAAGATAAAATGAAGAACAAGCTCGCATTTCTAAAAGAAATGGGTGTCTCGGAGAATAATGATATTGATAAACCATTGATAGGAATGGTAACCAGATTAACAGGTCAAAAGGGCGTGGATTTGCTGATGAATAAACTCGAGCATCACCTCTTCCATACCAATTACAGATTCGCAATTCTTGGCAGTGGAGAGCAAGTTTACGTAGAGTATTTTAATTATTTAGCATGGAAATACCCGGGCAGAATTTACGTCTACATCGGCTATAGCAACGAGATAGCGCATAAGATAATTTGCTCAAGTGATTTCCTATTCCTGCCATCTCGATACGAACCATGTGGGCTAACGCAAATGTATGCGCTTAGATATGGCACAATTCCGATAGTTCGCTCCACGGGTGGCTTAGCAGATACGGTCTTCGAATATACACAAGAAAATAAGAATGGCAATGGCTTCTTATTTATAAATTATAATGCAGAAGATATGGACTTCGCGATTTCTCGTGCAATACAAGTATATTACAATAAAGATGATTGGCATCGCTTGCAGGAAAACGCAATGAATTGCGATTATTCAGTATCGAAAGCAGCCACAAAATATATAGAAGTATTTAATTGGGCATTAGAGAAGATAAGATCTTTTAATGCTTAATTTAAAAATAACACAATAGCAAAAAATAAATAAGATATTGAAATTAGATTAGATAATTGAAAATATGCAAGATTTACAGCAATTAGGCGAATTAATAAAACAAGCCTCAGAATACACGAATAAAATAACGAATGAAACCGCTAAAATAATTGTCGGGCAAAAAGAAGCAGTGGAAAAGGTAATCGTTGGATTGCTCTCCGGTGGGCATATACTCTTGGAGGGCGTTCCCGGACTTGCCAAAACATTGCTTATAAATACTATCGCAAATATTGTTTCGGCAAAATTCAAGAGGATTCAATTCACTCCGGATCTGCTCCCGGCGGATCTAATCGGCACGCTGATTTATAGCCAAAAGAATGAATCATTTATCGTAAAGCGTGGTCCAATATTCGCTAATATTATCCTCGCTGATGAAATCAATCGCGCCCCAGCGAAAGTCCAAAGTGCTTTATTGGAAGCGATGCAAGAGAAGCAGGTAACCATCGGAGAGCAAACATATAAGCTCGATGAGCCTTTCCTCGTCCTTGCTACGCAAAACCCCATCGAGCAGGAAGGCACTTATCCATTGCCAGAGGCGCAGATGGATAGATTTATGCTGAAGTTGCAAATCGATTATCCAAATCGCGAAGAAGAACGCGAAATTCTCCGAAGGAATATCCAAAAGGAAGTAATAGAGACATCTGTTCAACTCTCGCCAAATGATATTTTACAAGCGCGGAATTTAGCAAAGGATATTTACCTTGATGAAAAGATTGAAAATTATATACTTGATATAGTTTTCGCTACTCGCCAACCAGAACGCTATAATTTACAGAATTTGAAGAACTTAATCAACTATGGGGCATCTCCAAGAGCAAGCATTAATCTGGCGAAAGCAGCCAAAGCAATTGCTTTCTTGCGTGGCAGACCATACGTCATTCCCGAAGATATTCGCGCTATTGTGTATGATATCCTTCGCCATAGAATTGGCATCACTTACGAAGCAGAAGCAGAGAGCATTAAATCAGAAGATATTATTATGGAAATACTTAATAAAGTAGAAGTGCCGTAGGTATTTACCTGTTAATCATTTACTTGTCATAATAATAAACAATCCCTCTGACGCAATATTTAATGAGTCAGAGGGATTGCTGTTTATTGAGCTAAGCAATTTTGTCTTTATTCTTTTATAAATCGCTTTGCTATTATGCCTTTCGCTGTTTCTATTACAAGGTTATAAGCACCGCTTTCGAGTTGAGAAATGTTAATCGTTACCCTTTCAGATGAAATAGTATAATCAAATTGATACATCTCTTTTCCAGCGGAATTATAGATCCTTATTTTCGATTCATCATAGTTGCACAAGTCTGATTTAATATACAAATGATTTTTCGCAGGCATTGGGAAGATACTTTGGTCATCTAATACTTGATATTCGACCGCATTGTCTCCATCGTTTCCTTTAATATTCACTGTTTGGAATCTGCGGACTTCCGACCAATCAGTCTCGCCCTTGTTCGTATGTGCCTTTATTCTATAATAGTAATGAGTATAAGAGAATAAGATGCTGTCTTGCAGTTTATAGGTTTGTATATTGCTTTCAGTATTTGCTGGAACTTCAAATTTGAATGTAGAATCCTTTCTCTGGAAATTAACATCTATGCTCACTTCCAGAAAATATTTAGTTGCGCCAACAACGGAAGACCATCTAAACATCGGCAATAATGATACATTAACTTCATTATAGAAAGGATATTCTAATTGCGGTGGTCCCGGAGGCAAAGCCGAAGTGGTAAAAGATGATATTTCTGACCATTTGCTTGGAGCTTCGAGATTAGTGTATGTTCTCACTCTCCAGAAATATGTTTGATTTCTCTTTAATGGATTCGTTAATACAAGTGTTGTGTCGTCCAAGTTTTTACCTTCTGCCAGAATTGCGGCAAAATTTTCGCTTTCGCTTATTTGTAATTGATATAAATATCCTGTTTTGGTTTTAGACCATACGAATTGCGGAGAAGGGCTAACATCTTCTGCTTTATCAGCAGGTTTTAATAGTGTTGGCGGCAATAGACCCGTAGGGCTTGTAGTAAATTTACTTACTTCCGACCATTCACCTTCTATATCAAAGTTCCTGCCTTGCACCATCCAAAAATAGCTTGTATTTTTGTCAAGGGTTAAATATTCAGTGTTGGGTTTTGCTACGTTTATAATCTTTAATCCAGAAGTGAAATTCTCATCTTTCGCAATTTTTACTGTATAATTGCTAATTCCTGCTATTGGCTTCCATTTTAATACTATTGCGCTTTCATCTACAATAGACTGATTTACTGGATATGTTAGAATTGGTTTCGGCGCCTTGCCGGATAATATCAATCTTACTTCATTTACTTGATTTAGCGATAGCACTAAGTTGTCATTATCATCGCGATTTGAAATATAATTAATTACGGGCAGGGAATTAGCAATAGTTGCTATTGTATTAGTGCTTTTCTGCTTTCTAACAATATACCCGTTATTTGCTCCAATTCCCATAAACGCACAATAAAGATTACCGTATTTGTCCTCTGTGGCACCGCTTATGGTGTTATCGTTGGGCTTAGTGTATTCTAATGTCTTTGTAGCTGTTTCTACATCATATTTATAACATTTGGAGCTATTATCGGCTTCGCTTGTAGTGGTAATATATAAGTTATTGCGAATAGCATTAATGCTCACAAGTTGTTCATTTGGAAGATTTAGGTTTATTTCAGTAGCATTCACGATTCCCGTCGGATTAGGAAGAGAAAGTAAATATAACTTATTATTATCAAATGTGGCGAATATCTTTGCTCCGCTTGTCGCTTTTGTTGCGGCAAGGCTCTTGATATTAGCATTTAGGTTAATTGTCCCACTCATTCCATTGTTTGCTTTAGCATTTTGATACGCTATAATTGTATTCTTACACGCAGCGAAAAGGAATCCCTCGAGAGTTGTGATTACTGGAACATCGTCGTATGTCTGGAATAGTTCTGCATCTTGTAAATTTTCAGCAAGTAGCATCGTTTTATTATTATTCTGTGCTACGAAATACTTGTTTATCGATGGCACAAATATCGCCTGCATCGGATATTGCAATGGCTCGGCGAATATGGGCATAATCATCGCAATAAGCACTATATATAGCAATGTAATCTGTTTCATTAATCTTATTCCTTTATATTAGTAATATGTTATATACCTAATCTATTGAATATATAATCTACACTCTTGAAAATATGCTCGTAGCTAAATAGATTTTCCAATTCTTCCGCTGATATATGCTTCATTAATTCAGCATTCTCTTTGAGGGATTGAAGGAATGGGATCTTCTCCGCCCAAGTCCGCATCGCTGATTGCTGAACCAAAACGTATGCCTCTTGGCGTTTCAATTCTTTTTTGGCAAGGAATAGCAGGACTTTTTGAGAGTGTATTAAGCCGTGAGTAAGATTTAAATTCTCTATCATTTTCTCCGGATAGACCAATAAATTATCTATTAGACCTATCATTCTGTTCAATGAGTAATCTAAAGAAATGGTAGAATCTGGGAAGACGACGCGCTCGACGCTGGAATGCGATATATCGCGTTCGTGCCAAAGTGCATTATTTTCAAATGTAGACATTGCGTTGCCTCTCATTATGCGCGCCTGCCCGCAAATATTCTCTGATGCGATTGGGTTGCGCTTGTGTGGCATTGCAGAGCTGCCCTTCTGTCCCTTGGAGAAGTATTCTTCTGCCTCGAGGACTTCCGTGCGCTGCAAGTGTCGCACCTCGATTGCAATTTTTTCGAGCATAGAGCCAATGATTGCTATCGTCGCCATATATTGGGAATGAATATCGCGCTGGATTACTTGAGTAGAGACATTTGCTGGCTTCAGTCCAAGTTTCTCGCATACGAATTCCTCCACTGATGGCGGAATATGCTCGAATGTGCCGACTGCTCCGCTGATCATTCCGACGGAAACGGCAGCGATTGCTTCGCGCATTCTATAAATATTCCTCTGGCATTCATCATACCAAAGAGCAAATTTCAATCCAAACGTAGTAGCCTCTGCGTGAATACCATGAGAACGCCCAACGCAAACAGTATATTTGTGTTCGTTTGCGCGTTTCTTCAGGACATCAGCGAGCTTTAGTAAATTCGATAGAATGATCTCGCCGGCTTGCTTGCATTGCACGGCAAAGCAAGTATCGAGGACATCTGATGAAGTCATTCCAAGATGGACGAAGCGCGTTGGCTCCCCTGCGTATTCTTCAATGCTCGTAAGGAATGCTATGACGTCGTGCTTGGTGGTTAGTTCGATTTCATTTATTCTATCCACATTTATTTTTGCTTTGCTACGAACTGCAGCAGCTGTGCCGACTGGCACTGTTCCTAATTTTTCTTGTGCTTCGGTAGCGAGCAACTCAATATCAAGCCAAATTTGATATTTATTCTCTTCTTCCCATATTTTGCCCATTTCGGGGCGAGTATATCTTGCTATCATGTTTGATTCTGAAATTTGTAAAAATACAAAAATACGGATTTTTTGTGTATTTAAGATACGAAAAAAAATAAGCCACCAAAAGGTAGCTTATAATCGCTTGTTATTAATATTTTAAATAAAAAAAACCCAGCAATTGCTGGGTTAATTATTTTTCTAAACAAACATGAAAACTATTTTTTATTTCCAATCTATCAGGAGGGTAAATCTCATTGTATTTGCTAATGGGTGATTCTCTTCTAATGGATTAATAAAGCTCATATCTAAATTGAAGGCTTTGTATTTCACGCCCGCTCCGAAAGTGAAGTATTTTCTCTTTCCGAGCTTCTCTGGTTCATTGAAATACCCAGCGCGTAATGCTACGATAGGAGTATTATTGAACTTATACCAATATTCCAAGCCTGCTCCGAATTCGATTCCTGGTATTTTCCAAGCCCAAATAAAGTTCGATGGGATAGGTTTCGCACCGTTATCATCGCGATAAACGAGAGTTTTGGAGACGTCGCAAGCGATTTTTAAGTCATTATATTCATCTCTGAATAGAGTTAGCGAAGTTCCTAATCGTAGGTTTGTTGGCAGAGGATCGGATTGATTTTTATAAGTTACTTTTGGACCGACATTCTGCAAGTTGAATCCGAGTGTGAATTTATTATTTAAATTCCATCCGAAAAGATTCAATTTCGTTGGTTTATATAGCATTCCTATATCAAATCCACCGCTTGTGCCAGTTCCAGCATCGGACATTCCGACAGCTTTTGGTGCGAGGTTGGATTGAATGAATTTTAGTTGCGCTCCGATTGCTAAATCTTCAGTGATTTTAGTTCCGTAGCTTAATCCGAGAGTCCATTCATTAGAAATGAATTTTCCTATGTTGTCGCCTCTGTCATTAGTTTGGGTAAATTCACCCATGTTCATGAATACGAAATTTACGGCAACTGTTCCGTTGATTTCTTCAAAATAATGCCCGAATGCAGCAGAATTATAGAATAGGTCCGCATTGAATTGTGGCAACCATTTTGTGAATGATAGAGATACCTGTCTGTATGGTATCAAGTCTTCCTGAAATTCAGCATCTGGATTAATATATCCTTTGAATCCCAATCCAGCAGGATTCCAATAAACAGCGTTGATATCATCTGCTATACCTGTTCCAATATCGCCCATACCGGTCGCTCTGGAATCTGGAGTAATTAACAAGAATGGCACTGCTGATCCAGCATTGGCTTCAGCAAAGGCATCAATTTTTAATATTCCAAGTAATGCAAAAACAGCTATTATTATTTTTGTGTTTTTTATTGAGAGCATTTGTTCCTCCAATTATTTATATTATTTTTTCTTTTCATTTTTAGCTTAATTAACTATCTTATTTCAATTTTTATACCAATAATACTAATATAGAACTATATAAAAGGATTATCGCAATTTTTATTTTATTTTACTACCATAAATTTTCCGAATCCGCGTGCAGTTTCCTTTTTTGTTCTTAATTCTATGGTGTAGAAATAGTTCCCCGCTTGCAAGAATAGCCCCTGCGAATCTCTTCCGTCCCATTCTGTAATAATGGTGTTTAGGCTTGTTCCGGGTTTATTTATTTCATTTACTAATTTTCCGGCGGCATCATACATTTTAATATTGATGTCATAAGCAGCAGTAACCGAATGCGTTACGGAAATATTGCCCGATGAGAGTATCGGATTGGGATACATAAACGTATTTAATATTATCGCGCCGTTATTTTCTCCGATTTTGAAGTCTGTATAATTTACGGAGAAGTTATTATACACGTCCCACGCGCGCACTTTTACAGTGTGCATTCCGGGCTTCAAATCAGTTATTATTTTTTCTATGCTTCCGCTATTTGCTTTGGTGAAAGAGCTTTTGTATAGGTTTGTCAGGTCGATGCTTTCTGGATTGTCGTCTATCCATGCTTCTATTCTATGCCCGATTCCTGCTCCGGCTGTATTTATTCCTGATTCATCGCTTAAATCGACTATCAGCAATGGATTTGCCGATACTAAATCTCCAGCTGTAAATCTTCTATTCTCGAGGAATAGATTGATTTCTGGTCCATTGGTTTCGGTTACTCCGGATTCGCTTATTGATCTAATATTTATTTTGTTCGTGCTGCCCATTGCGGTTTGCGAGCTGTCGAATTTCACGGCATAAACGGCGAGGTTCGCATTTCCATCAGAGAAGCTAATATCTTTTGGGATAATGAAGTTAATTTCAAATTTCCCATTTTTTACTTCTACTGAATTTTTACTTAGCGCATTTCCTAATTTATTAATATTATATGTAAATCCAAATGGTTCGGTGAAGGTAATTCTTTCGCTCGCATCGAATAGATTGACTATTGCCATACCATTGAAATCTGTATTTATATCCCCGTTTGGTTGTAGGATATTACCTCGAACATTGACTTTCTCTAATCCTTTCAATTCCATATTTTGGGTAGATGTGTCAAGTTTAACGCCGTTAATCGTCTCGATATTCACTACTTGCTCTGGTATCAGAAGCTTAAGTGATGGATCGCCAATTAAGCAATACATCATATCATTATGGGAGATTCCGTTAATGGAATTTCTGGAATTTCTGGTAATTGCCGTAATGCTTCCGATTGTGCGAATATTATTATTCGCATCACGATTCATTAAGTTCTTATAAAAATTATATACCAAGGCTCCATTCTCGTTTATCGTTACGCTACGGAGCGTAGAATATAGAGCGATGGCAGCTCCCTGCTTGTGCTTGAACATTTCTTCGGCTCCGGATTTCACTCCGTTTGCCATATCATATCTACCGAAATCGCAAGTAGCCGTATAGCAGAAGAACATTTTATCTAAATTTTGGAATTTGGAGATTGTTTGCTCTCTCACTAAAATATCTTCGTGCGCCCACACTCGTGGATTGCCATGCCCAATATAATTGAGTATTAAATTCCCTGTTTTATTACAAGAATTTAGCATTTCTGCAGTTACTGCCGACTTTTTTCTGGCTGCTATATTTGGATCCATTGGGAATTGAGCAGAATAGATTTTATTTAATTGAAAATCTTTTAGAGATGAAAGCGATGCTACTGCTTCTGATTGGCGCACGTGATCATCTACATCTTTTACCCCATCTTTCGCGAAAGAGTCATCAGCCAACAAAGTGAAAATATTTCTCCAGTCATCAGTAGAGGAGTTATTCTCGTAATGCTTAATTTTATTTAGTATTGTCTTGCCTTCTTCGTTGTTCGAAATAGTAGCTCTTCCTACCGAGACATCCATTAAATAATCGTCCCCACTTACATAAGCATAATATTCTTCTGTTGCGCTATCGTAGGATAGTTCTGTCTCGCCGCCCTCGAATATTGGGACGTAGTTAATTGTTTTTTCTACTATATTTCTGTAATCATAATGCGTGCTTCCCCATAGATATACGAATTTTGGTTTATGTTCTGTATTGTTATATTTATATGCTATGAAGTTGCGAATTGAGTACGGTCCGGGTATTCCAGCACCGAACTCATTATAAATATCTGGAGTGAGGTAGACCTTTGTCTTTATTCCTCTGCTGTTTCTATATTTTGCATATTCTTCTGCTGATTGCTGCAGATCGGGGTGGCTTATCATTATCATATCTACTTCATCTTTATCGTTTCGTAGATTTGCTATATTTAGCTTTTCGACCTGAGCTTTATTAATATTAGAGCTTAGAAAGAATTGATTGCCCACAGAATCTTTAGTTTCTGTTCTAATGATGAATATACTTGGAGTAGTGCTGTAATTTCTAAGTATTTTTGGGAACAGACGATTGCTAATATCCCAGCCGAAGATTTTCTCTGGGGAGAATTGCACCGCTGTAATTTGGTTCAAGCCCTTATCTTTTGCTTCGATAGTGATATTGATTTCATTATCAATGGCATTAAAGCTGCGTGGATATGATATAGTATAATAATCTAAATATGGCAGCCCTCGGTTATTTCCTTCTGAATCATAAGTAATTTTTAAAATGCTACGGTCATCGCTTGCGATATTAATCGCCGGGACATTAAATTCAGCAGATGATCCAGCGATATTCCCACCAGAGCTATCTAAGTATATTTTACCGCTTTGTTTATCATTCTCGCTTATTAGCATTGTGGATCTTCTATCATGATTTTGCCCTGCTCTAACCGTATAATAAATAGTTCCGCTACGGTCCAAATTATAGAGTTTATTCGTAATTGTAACGGGGAAAAATGACTTGCCATACCATACTCTCCCAGAGCCATCATAGATTGGATTTACTAAATCTTCCTCTTCATAAATGAAGTGGTGATAGGTCTGTAAGTTTTTCATTTCATTGCTTTGTGGCATCTCCGCAGGCAATGAATTGATGCGTGGATTTTCCTTTCCTCCGATGCTAATTGTGTAGTAATTCGCATTGGAATATCCATTTATATACCTCTGGAATGTATAGGATTGATTTTCAAATTTCTTTGTTATTCCTTTTATTCCAGCTGCGTAAAATACTATTTTGTTTGGCTTGCCGGCGCCATCATTTTCTAAATAGAACTCTTGCTCTGGCAGGGAATTATAATTTTGCATACTTGTAGCATTGTTGATTTCCTCGCCGCCGAAGCCGTAGATTCTGATGGTCCTGGCATTGTTATCATTAACTTCAAAACCAATCTTGTTTAAATCATCAAAGCTAAGGGAATATACGCCTTCCTTTTCTATCTTGATTATTCCCCAGTGAGTTGCTTCATCAGCCTGCAAATCGTCGTATTTTGCGGATTCTTTGCTTTCCTTTTTGTTGCTTTCGGCTAACCAATTTGGAGCAGTTGCTCCATTTAGCGCACTTATTAGGAAGTCCTCAAATTTCTTGTTTGTATATTTAGCATTTGCTTCATCGAATACTATTTCGATTTCCGCTTCTGTAATGATTTCAATTTCTTCGCTTGCGTGGTCATATTTGATTGGGCTGAGGCTTATCCCTGCTATATACCTTTCCCCTGCAATTCCCTTGTAATAGACTTGAATTGGCTTAGGATTGATATAATTGGAGTATTTTTC
>CAZGXC010000036.1:0-20702 GCA_964529535.1 uncultured Hyphomicrobiales bacterium
ATACCCGAGGAATTTATGCAGTTTCAAGAATCTTTCCAAGCAAGCGATCAAGCAGCTTTCGCAATGGGGGGCATCCCATCTGTTTTGATAATGGATGGAATGGATTATAAGCACATCGACAAAGATATCGGCAGAGCCCTCACCATTGATTATAGCAAAAATAAATATCACCAACCAAGCGATGATTTAAATATTAATATTAACTTCTCTGCGACGAAGCAACATCTGGCTTTTTTAGCGGATTTAATAATGGAGCTTGCTAATTCTAAAACTGAACCAGAATGGAATAGTGGCAACCAATATTTAAACATACGCCTTCGTAGCAGAGCCGAGAAAAAATAGAATCCTATCAGAAAAAAACAGAAGCTATTCAGAAAAAAATGAAGAGTATTGGGGATATATTTCCATTTTCTAAAGATTGATGATGATATTCACATAACATACCCTTTGGGAATAATCAGCGAGATAAATATTATTCATAAAGTGCCTAAAAATATCAAATAATTTCTTAATTTTGGAGATTGTTAACTGAAGTAATTGAAATGTCAAAGATCACAGTTCATAAATATAAACCAGAAAACAGAGAAGAATGGGAAGAGTTCCTTAAGCATACCAATAGTGGCACGATGTTCCACTCTCTCGATTTCTTGGATTATCACCCAGCGGGGAAATTTGATTTCTATCATCTGATTTTCAGAAATGATGGGAAGGAAATCATAGGAATTTTGCCCGGTGGAGTAAAAGAAAATGGCGAAGTCTTTTGGTCGCCAGTCGGCGCAAGCTATGGCTCTATAGCCACAAAAGACATAAAGTTCGAGACAGCCCTCGCTATCGTCGATGCGATGATGCAATATTTCCGCGAGAATAACTTTCGGGAAATATTCCTGATACCGCCGCCACTGATTTACTCACTCAATATTTCCCAGCATATTGAATATGCGATGCTCTATCGTAAATTTGATTTCGAACTGCACTATATTTCCCATGCTATCGACTTGAAGCACGGGGATAAGATATTAAAAACATTCGATAAAACTGCGCGGAAAAATATAAATAAAATACTTAGAGAAAAGAAAATTACCGTCCGCCCGAGCAATGATTATGATACTTTCTATAAAATATTATTAGAAAACAAAGCAAAGCATAATGCTACGCCTACTCACTCGCTTCAAGATATTCATCGCTTGCTCGAATTAATGCCCGACAAGTTAGAACTCCTGATATGCTATGCCGACGACACCCCAATTGCCGGATCTCTGCTATTCTTGTGCAATCCCAAGGTGGTGCTTTGCTTCTACACAATGCTGTTGTATGAATATGAGCATCTAAAACCCGTTTATTTAGTTAATTATGAAATCGCTAAATGGGCGCTTCAGCATGGCTATGAATGGGTAGATATTGGGGTTTCGCAGGATACTACAGCCGAAGACCCGATGACTCCTTCAATCAATTTAATAAACTTCAAAGAGCGTTTCAACGCCCGCGGTATTCTCCGCAGCACATTCCATTATAAATTTAGAGATTAATAATAGAATACTATTGAGAAAGAAAATGCTATTATGAAAGATCATTATGATATTTGCTTCGTGTGTTTTGAGGAATTGCGTGCCGATGCCCGCACTCTGAATATTTCTCGCACATTCGCCAAACACGGCAAACGCGTCGCAATCATCGCACCAGCAACAAGCGACGAAGTTCAGCAATATGCAAAGGACAAAATTAAAGTCCTGCCAATGAAGATACGCAAGCAAAAGCGGTATTGGAAGAAATGGTTTGGATTTAACTTTGAAATTAATAAGTATAAGAAAATTAATGCGAAAGCAGTTTGGGCAAATGATTTCCATTCCCTATTTGCTGCTATTCGCATCGCTAAAAGAAAAAATTCCCAATTGCTTTATGATTCCAGAGAGATCTATTCAGCTCTCGGACCCCTTGCGGAAAATAAATTCAAGCAAGCAATTATCACGCAATTAGAGCAGAGATTGGTGCAAAGAGTAGATAATATCATCGTCTCCGGTCCAATGGATGCCGAATATCTCAAAGATCATTTCAATACCGATCACCCATATTCTATAATAATGAATTTGCCACCATATAGCGAATACAAAGAAAGCAATAAAATTCGCGAAGAATTGGGAATTAGCAAAGAAACAAAAATCATTTTATACCAAGGGCTATTAATCAAAGGGCGAGGAATAATACCAGTAATTAGAGCCTTGCAATATATAGAAGATAGCGTTTTTGTGCTGATTGGCTGGGGACCGCATGTAGATGATTTTAATCAAATTGCAAAGAGCTTGCACGTAGGCGATAGGGTTTTCTTTCTCGGCAAAAAGAGTTACGACGAACTCTTTGAATATACAGCTTCTGCCGATTTAGGCATCGCTTATATCGAGCCTATTACTTTATCTTACCGTTTGGCACTGCCAAATAAACTCTTTGAGTATTGTATGGCGAGAATACCATCACTTGTGAGCGATCTGACAGCAATGAGAGAGGTTATCAATCAGCACCGCATCGGAGAGCTGATAGAAGTAGGCGCAGAACCAAGCAAGTTCGCTTTTGTAATGGGAAAGATGCTTATTGAAAACGAAAAGTATAAACAAGAATGCGAAATAGCAAGCAAAATATACTCATACGATACACAAGAAACGGAGATATTGCAGCTATTGTCGGATGAAGAATAATAAATAATACAACAAAAACTCACTAATATAAAATCTAGTATAATAGATAAACAAGTAATGAAGAAACCAACTCTCTACTCAATATTAATTATTCAGCAACTGATTGCTGCTTCTACGCATATCGTCAGCAAAAGCCTTTCGAGCGGAATCCACCCAACAGTCCTTCTGCTGCTTAGAGCAGGGATAGCTTCATTAGTCTTCCTAATCTGGATATTTTTTAATCGGAAGAAGCTGACAATGCCACGCGGCAAAGATATTTGGATATTTCTTCTCTTGGGTTTGCTTTGCATTCCGATGAATCAATTCTTTTACTTCTTAGCAGTGGAGCGAACAGTCGCCCCGAATGTCGCCTTGGCTTATGCCTTGGTGCCTGCCTTTGTGTTGATAATGGAAGCGATTTTCCTAAAAGTAAAAGCCACTTTCCTGAAGATAATCGGTATTTTAGTCGCCTTTTCGGGGGCATTGGTGATTTTTATCCAGAATGGGATAACGTTTAGCTCGGAGTATTTTATCGGTAATTTAATAGCAATAGGCGGCAGTTTATCTTGGGCTATTTACACGATTATCGGCAAAAAGATCATATTTAAATACGGCTCTATTTTCTCCACTGGTTTAGCAATTATTATCGGCTATTTGCTTTATTTACCAATCTATTCATTAGTTGGCGATACTAATTCATTTGCGTTTATTGATGGGATTTCTTGGGTGAAAATATTATATCTCGGAATGTTCACCTCTGTGGTTGGTTATGCGCTTTGGTATTGGATGCTCGAGAGGATGGACGCAGCTAAGCTATCGGTGTTTAATAATTTGCAACCCGTAGTAACGGCATTATTAGCCTTTATTTTCCTAAGTTTTAATTTTACTTTGCCCTTCGTAATTGGGGCGGTAATGGTAATGTCAGGAGTGTATTTAACTCAAAAGGGATAAAGAAATTAACTTGAACAATAACATAAAACAAAAGCGGCAGGATGTTATCCCGCCGCTTCAGTTTTATATTATTATTTCCCCCGCCCTGAAGGACGGGGTTGAAGATGTCTAATTACTGGATTATTGAATTAATAATCCAACATCCTACCTCTGCTACCACTATTCAATCGCATTGAATAATTGTGAGAACCAGAATTTACTAAAGAAAAGTTATTAACCAATTCGCTAAGTTTCTCTGCTTGGCTGGATAATTCCTCTGCGGCGCTGGCTGTTTGCTCTGCGCTGGAAGTATTAGTTTGAGTTACTCTATCAATTTGGCTCAAACCATCATTGACTTGAGAAATACCCTGTGCTTGCTCGTTAGAGAGAGTATTGATTTCGCTGATAATATCGCTTACTTTTACTGTTCCTCTTTGAATTTCAACCAATGCTTCATCGGTCTTTTTTACTAATAATGCGCCTCTGTCAGCTGTTTTGATACTATGCTCAATCATTTCAGAGGTTTCCTTAGCAGCATTAGCACTGCGGGCAGCCAAGCTACGAACCTCTTCTGCCACCACTGCGAATCCCTTGCCATGTCTGCCGGCACGGGCTGCTTCTACTGCTGCATTTAGAGCGAGTAGGTTTGTTTGAAAAGCTATATCATCGATTACTTTCATAATCCTTGAAATGTTATTAGATGATACATCGATTTCGTTCATAGCAGAATTTAGTTCATGCATCTCTGAATTTCCATTTTCAGCGGCATCGCGTGCCTCAATAGATAATGTATTGGCTATGCTAGCATTTTCTGCATTCTGGCGAGTCTGCGAAGCAATATGCTGCATAGAAGAAGTGATCTGCTCTAATGATGATGCTTGCTCTGTTGCGCCTTGAGATAGAGCAGAGCTTGTATCAGATACTTGCATAGCGGCGTGAGTAACCTCATCAACAGTTGTTTTTACATTATTTAGAATGCTGTTTAGCGATTCAAGTGTCTTATTGACAGCATTCTTTATGTTCAGGTTGTCGCCATTGTAATCTTTGACCATAGAGACAGTTAAATCATTATGCGCCATAGCATTCATTACATCCATTATCTCATCTAATGGCAAGGCATCAATAGTGTGGTTTAGGTTTTGCTTTAGAACATCAAAATCGCCTTTGTATTCTTTTGTCATTCTTGCTTTTAGGTCGCCTTGTACTAATCTATCTAGGACTTGCAAGAGTTCGCTCAGAGAATATGAAATAGCATCAAGAGCTCCATTAAAGCCTTCTAGGATATGCTTATAAATACCATTGTGTCTATCGGCGTTAGCGCGGGTTTCGACTACTTTGCCTTCTTTCGCTCCATTTGCTAAGAATTGGGCATCGTCATCTAAAGCGATAAGCGTATCAATTACTTTATTCATTGATTCTCTCATTATGATAAAATCGCCTTTTCTATTTTGATTTGGCACTCTGTCTGGTATTAAACCGTTAGAAATCTTCACTAAATAATTAATTACAATTCCAAATGGTTTAGCGAAAGCATCTACGAGTTCGTTAGATCCATGCACCATTTCTTTATATTCACCTTGGAATTTATTCGCATCTGCTCTGAAATTAAAGTTACCATTACTTGCCTCAGTAGCAATTTTAGCATTCTCATTAATTACTGAATGAATATTAGAAGCCATTGTTGCCATCGCAGCGTAGATACCAGTTTTTTGAGAGTTGCCGAAGTCAATATTTAAGTCCCCGCGTGAAATCCTTTGGGCAATATTTTCTATTTCTGCTGGCTCACCACCTATCAAGGCAAGAACTTTCTTGTTTACTATCATCATAGAAACGATGGTGCTAGTAAATAAATATGCCAAAATAATAAAGCTGAGAATCATCAAGATTTCTACTCTATTAATACTTTCTTTAATTGGTTCATTAGTCCTAGCATCTAGCATACTAAAAAACTCATTGATTGGCTTCATTATTTTTTCTACTTCAGCGTGGTATTGCTTGCCAAATACTAAATCTCGAGCCATATCAAGGTTTGGCGCACCTTTGATTGTGAATCCTTTATTCTCGTCAGCATACAAACCCTTTACTGCACGCATTGCTACGGTTTCTATCCATACCAAATCATTGGAGTTTTTCTCAGCTTCTGCCATTTTTGCAAATTCTTCATCGCTAAAATTCAGGTCCTTCATTATCTGCTTAAGGGCTATGGTCTTGCCATCGGGTCTGGGTTTTTGCCCATTTCGGATATCCAATACCTCAAAGTATTTTTCCTCCCAGATTGGGTCAGCTGTGCTGACATAAGTTCGCACATAACTTGTTAAATCTTGAGAGCTTTGCTTTAGTTCCATAGCTGCTTTAAATGAATCGTATCGCACTTTCGAATTGTCATTTAATGATATTTGATTTTGCAAAGTCAAGTATGATACAAAAGCTAATAATACGGCAACTATCATATTCATGCCAAAAATTAGCTGGAACGTTCTTTATACTTTCATCTATATTCTTCCTTTATTTTAATATCTGTCAAATTCATCCTCGTCTAAGCTAATTATATCACTTGGGTTTAGATTGCGTTTCTCGACAACTGGCGGATTATCCATCAAGTCATAAAAATCTTCTTCTCGCACAGGTGTAGCGCTGTGGCTTGATGGGAGAGATCTATTGCTGGATGTAATATTTCTTCTCGTCGGAGCATAATCTTCGTATTGAATATTTGTGTTCCGAGTAAGTTTAAAGTTGTCTACTAATATTCTCAACTGCCCAGCTTGGCTTGATAGTTCTTCTGCGGCACTTGCGGACTCTTCTGCGCTTGCCGTGTTTGTCTGTGTTACTTTGTCAATTTGGTTAAGTCCTTCATTGATTTGGGATATTCCCAAAGCTTGCTCGTTTGATGAAGTGTTGATTTCCCCGATAATATCGGCAACCTTTACTGCTTCGCTCTGAATTTCGCTGAGAGCTTCGCCTGTTTGCTGGACTAAGTCGCTTCCTTTGTCAACTGTCTTAATACTTAATTCAATCATCTCTGATGTTTCTTGGGCAGCTTTTGCACTGCGAGAAGCCAAACTTCTTACTTCTTCTGCCACTACGGCGAAACCTTTGCCATGTCTTCCGGCTCTGGCTGCTTCCACAGCGGCATTAAGAGCAAGTAAGTTAGTCTGGAAGGCAATATCATCAATCACTCGGATAATCCGGGAAATATTTGTAGATGACTTGTTAATCTCAGTCATTGCGTTTGTTAATTGCCCCATCTCTGAGTTGCCTTTTTCGGCAACATTTCTAGCGTTGTTAGCTAATGTATTCGCAATATTTGCATTGTCGGCATTCTGTCGTGTTTGCGAGCCAATTTCCCCCATCGAAGATGTGATCTCTTCCAAAGAAGCAGCTTGTTGGGTTGCCCCTTGGGAAAGTGCCATGCTTGTATCAGATACTTGCATTGCTGCTCTGGTAACTTCATCGACAGTTGTTTTTACATTATTTAGAATTTCGTTTAGAGATACCAATGTATCATTTACCGCATTTTTAATTCTTTGGTTGTCGCCTTGGTATTCGCCGGTAATATTTACAGTTAAATCGCCTTTCGACATAGCTGCCATTACCTTCATTATTTCGCTCAAAGGCAATGAATCAATAGTCTTGTTTAGGTTTGTCTTTAACGCTAAAAAGTCTCCTTTGTATTCTTTTACCATTCTTGAATCGAGTTTACCATGTGCTAAGTCATTTAATACAGTTAGAGTTTCTACCAGAGGTGCATTTATCAATTCGAGGGTATCATTGAAGCCTTTTGTGATTTTCAAGAAATCGCCCTTGTGCTTTGAAGTATCAGCACGAAGCTGCATATTTCCATTTTCACTTGCCACGATTAGCTTGCCAACTTCCGAAATTAAATCTTTTAGATTTGCTCGAACTTGCTCTATTGTATCATTAATGAATACTTTCTTTCCTGGGAATTTTTCGAGCGGTGCGTCGAAGTTTCCTTCTCCAAATTCTTTGATACAAGCCATCGCCTTTTTCTTTACGATAAGGTGTCCGTTAACCATTTTGTTGATACCATCAGAGAGCTCTTTATATTCATTTTTATACTTGTTAATATCAATAACTACGTCAATATCTCCCAAATCGTGCTCGTGAGACATATGGTTAATATCTTCGATAATACCTTTAATATTATCTCTCATTATTATAAGAGAATTAAGCAATACGGCAGTTTCATCTTTGCTTGTGATATTGATGTTTTGGTCGAATCTTCCATCAGCAATATGATTAGCTGTTTCCACTGCTTGATCTATAGGCTTAGTAATACTTCTTGTGATGAAATACGTCAATATAACAATGATTAAAATAGCGACCCCAAACAGAGAGAATAGAATGAATTTAGCAGAAGAATAGGCGTGTGCTGATTTCTCTGCCGCTTTATCTATTTCAGTTTTGGAATGATCTAATGCCCCCAATGATAGATCGTTAAATTGTTTTCCTATAGGATTTAATGTTCGCGTTAGCGTTTCCGAAGCTAAATTCTTATCAGTCTTGGCGATTTTAATTCCATTAGCTAAGGTTTTTTCGTATCTCATTCGAGTATCTCGCAGATCTGCAACGAACTTTCTCTCGGTATCGTTTTCAGCAACTTTTTCAAAAGCTGTAAGAGCCGAATCAATTTTAACCATCACTCCTGGTATTTCGTCAAATTCTGCTTGGATTTGTTCTGGAGTATTGAATAATAGTGCGTTTCTCGCCATGATACGCATATCATTCAATCTGTCGATTAAATAGTTTGCGGTAGAGTTTTTGCTAAATTTAACATTTATAATATCTTCTGATTTATCATTCATATCAGACATATTATAGAGAAATACAGCCATAGAGATTGCAAAAATTATCCCAATTGCTGTAAATCCAAATGTCAACCTTTGTCCTATCTTCATTGTTC
The DNA here is from genome assembly GCA_964529535.1 of uncultured Hyphomicrobiales bacterium. Classification (GTDB taxonomy): domain Bacteria; phylum Bacteroidota; class Ignavibacteria; order Kapaibacteriales; family UBA2268; genus CALLXS01. The sequence continues at coordinate 8,518 of CAZGXC010000036.1, forward strand.
GCCCTTTAAATTAAAAATAAACAGTATTATTATCGGTAATCAATCAAAAAACTTAAGTTACCTACTCAATTATTGATCAATAGAAGCATTAATTGAAATAATATTGTTTGTGAATATTATTCCAATGTTTTAAGATGAAGGGAGAATGAAAATCTGATTAACTATACATTATTTTAGCTTTGGGGAGGGCAGTTTTGGCGGCATTTTGTTCGGCTGCTTTCTTGCTTTTGCCGCGTCCTACTGCGAGGACTTTTCCATTTACGGATACTGCCACTTGGAACTCCTTGTTGTGGTCTGGACCTTCTTCGCTCATTAGCTGATATTTTGGGTGTTCGGCACCTTTTGCTTGGACGATTTCGAGCAGGATGCTCTTGTAGTTTTCGTCTTCTTTTTTCTCGAAATTCATTAGTATTGGCATAAGAGTATCGATGATAAAATCTCTTGCTACTTCAATACCTGAATCGATGTAAATTGCTGCGATTATGGATTCTACAGCATCTGCAAGCATTGAATCACTCCCGTTAATCAATGAGCGTGCTGCTCCATAGCTCATTTGAAGGAAGTAGTCTATCCTTAATTGCTTTGCGGCTGCTGCTAAAATGTTTTTATTGACGAGTCGGGCGCGCAATTTAGTGAGGTCGCCTTCGGGAATATCCGTATAAATAGTAAATAAGTATTCTGCGATAATCATACCGAGGACGGCATCGCCGAGGAACTCTAATCTTTCGTTAGAATATATTTTTTTGCCTGCTTGGACTTGTAGGTAGGATCTGTGAGTAAGTGCCTGCTCAAAATACTCGACGTCGTGAATTTTGATATTGATCACTTCTTCTAATCTGGTCTTCATTTCAGGGGTAAGGAATCCAACCCTTGGGAAAGCCCCATTTTTGCTTGGTTTTAGCTTGGTGTGCTTTTTAAGGGGGCTGATATTCTTCAGCCCCGTGTATTGTTTCAATCCAATGTAAATATTTTCTAAAAATTCTTTCAAAATATTTACCGTATATTATTTGTATTGTTTAAAGCATAGTGAAGCATTATGCCCACCAAATCCGAATGAATTGCTTAATGCGGCAGTTACCTCTCTTTTTACAGCTACGTTAGGAGTGTAATTAAGGTCGCATTCAGGGTCTGGGTTTTGGTAGTTGATAGTTGGCGGAATAATTCCTGTTTCTATCGACTTGCAGCAAGCTATTGCTTCTATTGCTCCAGCTGCTCCGAGCAAGTGCCCAGTCATTGATTTAGTAGAACTAATGTTGATGTCTTTAGCTAAATCGCCAAATAATGTCTTAATAGCTAAGGTTTCATTTTTATCATTATAGTATGTAGATGTGCCATGAGCATTAATATACTGGATATCTTCGAGCTGTAGCCCGGCATCTTCAATGGCAATTTTCATACATCGGACGGCACCTTCTCCGCCTTCGGCAGGTTGAGTAATGTGGAATGCATCATCAGTTAATCCACATCCTGCTATTTCTGCGTAGATTTTAGCTCCGCGTGCCTTTGCGTGTTCTTCCGTCTCAAGCATTAACACTCCCGCGCCCTCTCCCATTACGAATCCATCTCTGTCTTTGTCGAATGGTCTGCTTGCAGTTTTAGGGTCATCATTTCGAGTTGATAATGCTTTTAGAGCATTGAATCCACCAACGCCCATCGGAGTTAGGACGGCTTCTGTGCCTCCTGCTAACATAACATCAGCATCGCCTCTTTGCAAATGAATAAGTGCATTAGAGATTGCGTGAGTAGAAGTGGAGCATGCGGATACAGTTGCATAATTAACGCCCTTTAATCCGAAGCGTATAGCAATGTGTCCCGGCACAATGTCTAAGATTAGCATAGGAATAAAGAATGGAGAAATACGGCTGGGGTCTCCAGCGCGCTCAATCAAGCCTTTGTGTTGCTTTTCATAAGTTTCCATTCCGCCGATTCCAGAGCCGACGATTACGCCGCATCTTTCTTTATTTGTTTTTTCAAAGTCTATGCCCGAATCTGCAACGCACATTTCGGCGGCGCTCATTGCTAATTGAGTAAATTTATCCATTCTCTGCACTTCTTTTCTGTGAATGTGTAAGAGTGGATCGTAATTTTTTACTTCAAAACCGAATTTTGTAGCAAAGTTAGTAGTGTCGAAACCTGTTAGTAGATCGCAACCATTTTTTCCGGATATTAATCCTTCCCAATATTCTTCCAGTGTGTTACCGATGGGGGTTACTGCTCCCATACCGGTAACAACTATTTTGTGATCTTTAAATTTTGGCATATTATAGTAAATTTCGGATATATTAGCTCCATTATTAAAATATTAAGCCTCCGCAGAGAGTTCGATCTCTCGCTTCCTCTGCGGAGCGAAAATATTATTTTGTTAAATTATTTTTGTTTTGCTTCTACGTATTTAATTACGTCTGCAACTGTCTGGATGTTTCCAGCTTCTGATTCGTCAATAGAGATACCGAATTCGTTCTCTAATTCCATGATCAGTTCTACTGTATCGAGAGAGTCAGCACCTAAGTCTTTAGTGAAGTTTGCTGAATCTGTTACTTGGGATTCTTCTACACCAAGTTTTTTTACGATTACGTCTGTTACTCTTTGTTTTAAGTCTGCCATTATTGCACCTTATATTATATTGTTATAAAATATTATTTACTTATTTCTAATTTAATTTACAATTTAAAACTTTTCTAATTGATTAACTTATTACATTAATCTGATTACATTAATAATCCACCATCTACTTGTAGCACTTGCCCTGTAATATAATCTGCATCAGGAGAGCAGAAGAAATATGCGGCATTTGCGATGTCCTCTGGTTTAGCTCCGCGTTTTAGCGGAATGTTGTCAGTATATTTAGCTTTTTGTTCTTCAGTTAATTGCTCTGTCATTGGAGTAATTACATAGCCAGGAGCTATTAAATTAACTAATACGTTGCGTCCGCCAAATTCCTTAGCGAATGATTTAGTTAATCCCACTAATCCAGCTTTTGAAGCGGAGTAGTTAGCCTGTCCAGCATTACCCATTAATCCTACAACGGAACCCATATTTACGATTCTGCCCCAACGTTGCTGCATCATTTGCTTGATTGCTGCTTTTGAGCATAGGAATGCGCCCTTTAGATTTGTATCAATCACAGAATCCCATTGATCTACAGACATTCTTAATACTAATGTATCGCGAGTGATGCCTGCGTTATTGATTAGAATATCAAGTCTGCCGCTTTCTGCGACTACTTGATCCATAGCTTTAGTAACTGAGTCGAAGTCAGTTACATCGACCTGCACGCAACGGACGTTTTTCTGCAAGTCTTTATCTTCTATGTATTCGCAACCATTTTCAGGTAGGACGTAATCAAGAGCATATACTGTCGCTCCCTCGCGAAGGAATCGCTCTACTATTGCTTTGCCAATTCCTCTGCAGCCGCCTGTTACTACTGCTGTTTTTCCTTCTAAATGTTTCATATCTTCTTTATTTTTAATTAATAAAATGCGAAAATACTAAAAATTTTCGATATCTTCTGCTTTGTCGAATCCAAAGATTTCCACATCTGGTAGGATTCTCTTCACTAATCCCTGCAATACTTTGCCAGGACCAGCTTCTACGAATCTGCCGATGCCATTATTGCCCATCTCTTGAATTGATTGAGTCCATCTTACTGGTTCAGTTAGTTGCATTATAAGAGCATTACGTATTTCAGCTGCATTTGTTATAGGTTTAGCAAATACATTTGAATATACTGGAATATCTGCATCATTAAATTCTGCTGATGCTATTGCTTTTTCGAGCTCTGCTTTAGCAGGAAGCATTAGCGGTGAGTGGAAGGCTCCACTAACTACTAATTCTTTGACCATCTTTGCGCCTGCGGACTTGAATTTGTCAGCATTTGCTCTTAAATATTCTGCCGAGCCAGAAACTACGAGTTGCCCAGGTGAATTATAATTCGCTGCTACGATGACATTGTCTTCGCCTGCTGCAGTAAGCTCTTTGCATAAGTCTTCTATCTTTTCGTCGCTTCCACCGATTACGGCAAACATAGTGCCGGGTTCGTATTCTCCAGCGTTGAACATTAATTTGCCTCTTAAGGCTACTAATTTCAATGCTGTTTCAAAGTCTAAAACGCCTGCTGCGTATAGAGCTGCGTATTCTCCCACTGAATGCCCAGCGGTCGCATCGAATTGAATTTTATCGCTTAATAATTCCTTCAATAGAGCTGTGAGGACAGCTGAGTGGAGGAATAAAGCTGGTTGAGTGTATCTTGTCTCTTTAAGTATATCGGCAGGACCCTCAAATAATATTTCGCTTAATTTATATTCGAGGATTTCATCTGCTGATTTAATCATTTTGGCAGCTTGTGGATATTTATCATTAATATCTTTCAACATACCAACGTATTGCGAACCCTGTCCAGTAGCTAATAATGCAGTTTTCATTTCTTGCCTTTCAATTAATCCAAAATTCCGTTAGAATTCCATTTTAAATATACTGAGCCCCAAGTGAATCCCGCTCCGAAGCTTGCGATTACGATATTGTCGCCCTTTTTGAGTTGTTTATCTTCCGACAGCTCCGATAGGCATATTGGAATAGTGCCGCTTGTAGTGTTGCCGTATTTTTCAATATTGATTTTCACTTGATCTTCGTTAATGCCCATTCTGTCGGCAGTTGCTTTAATGATGCGTAGGTTTGCTTGATGTGGCACGAGCCAACGGACGTCTTCTGATTTTAGATTATTCTTTTCCATAATTTCTACGGAAACGTCCGCCATACCTTTAACTGCTGCTTTGAATACGGCTTGCCCTTCTTGATAGATGAAATGCTCTTGGTTCGTAACTGTTTCGATAGTTGCTGGGTGAGCACTGCCACCGGCTTTCATTTTTAGGTGAGGTTCGCCGATACCATCAATATTAAGGATAAAGTCCTTTAGTCCGCATTCTGGGTCGTCCGACATTTCAATTAGTGCTACTCCACCACCATCACCGAATAGAACGGCTTGATTTCTATCGTTCATATTCAGGACAGATGTCATTTTGTCTGCGCCGCATAATAACAATCTCTTTACCGCTCCACTTTCTACTAATTTGCATGCGTTAACGAGAGCGAAAACGAAGCTGGAGCAAGCTGCGTTCATATCAAATCCCCAGCACTTTTCAATTCCGAGCTTGCGCTGAACGATAGCTGCTGTAATTGGGAAAAAGTGATCGGGAGTAACTGTAGAAACGATAACACAATCGATGTCATTCGGGCTTAGTCCGCGCTTTTCTAAGCATCTCTTAGCAGCGGGCACTATTAAGTCCGACGTAGCTCCTTCTTTAAGGAAGCGACGCTCTTTAATCCCCGTTCTCTGCATAATCCATTCATCAGATGTATCGAGGAAGGACTCGAAATAATGGTTATCGTAAATATCTGGTGGCACAAAGTGCGCAATAGAAGTTATAGTTGCTGGCATATATATTATATATAATTTTTTTCTTAATTAATTACTTACATAATTATCTATTTCAATCAATATCAGTTGTTTAAATCAATATTATCTATTTCAATTAGCAATGATTAAGCGAAATAATAATTATTTTATTGTATTAGAATGGAATCTTCTTCCGACTATTTAAATATATTAGAGACAATAATTAGCTTTGCTATGGCTTTTCTGTGGCTTTATTACTCGCTTTGATTAGCGATTTCCCCCAGTGCCACTTCAATTTTCGCATTTACTTGCTTTTGCACTGTCTCTATAGCTTTAAGTAACATATTTTTTATAGCCTTAGGAGTTGATTTACCATGCCCCACGATTGACACTCCGTTCACACCGAGGATGGGGACTCCGCCATAATTTTCATAATTAAAGCTACTGAACACAGATTTAATAGCAGGTAGTGCTGCCATGGTTAGTGCCTTATTTTTTATTCCGGTTTCGGAAAATTGTTTAATTCTTTTTTTGACTAATGTCGGGAAACTTTCAGCTAATTTCAGGACTACGTTACCAGTGAATCCATCGCACACAACTACGTCGCATGCTCCGGACATAATGTCTTTGCCTTCGATATTCCCGATGAAATTAATTCTTTTGTCTGCCTGTATTAATTTGTGAGCCTCTCGGACGGCTTCGTTGCCTTTTTTATCTTCTTCGCCTATGCTAAGTAATCCTACTCTTGGCTTTTCTATTCCGAGAATTTGCCTTGTATAAACGCTTCCCATTATTGCAAATTCATACAAGAAGCGTGGCTTGCAATCCACGTTAGCTCCTGCATCGATTAGCAAGACAGGATGAATATTGTCATTTGGCATAAAAGTAGCGATGGTGGGTCTGCTCACTCCCTTTATTCTGTGCATAAGCACAGTAGAGATAGAGAGCATAGCTCCGGTATTTCCAGCCGAAACGAATGCATCGACTTCCCCTTTGGCTGCCATTTCCGCACCTCGGTAGAGGCTTGAGTTTTTCTTTGTTTTAATGGACTCCGTCGGGTCGTCGTGCATAGTAATAACGTCTGTAGTCGGCACAATAGAGTATCTCATTTTCGAGGTATTATGTGCGGCTAAGACGCTTTTTATTTTATTTTCGTCGCCTAAGATGACGATTTCGAGGTTTTTTGGCAGATTGGATTCTCCAAATACCTCAATAGCTCCAAGAATTTCATTTTCTGGAGCGAAGTCACCTCCCATTGCATCTATAGCAATTTTCAAAGGCTTATTGTTTTTGATTTCCATCAATAATTATTGTCGAATAGTGTTAAATATCGAGACATTAATAAGAATTAGAAGGAAAAGAATACAAGCAGTAATTCATATATAATTATATGAGATACTGCTTATACCACTTAAACAGCTTCTGCAGTTTTAATTATTTGTCTACCGTTGTAGTATCCGCATTCTGGGCATACTCTATGTGGCAGTTTAATAGAACCGCAATTTGGGCATCCGCCAGTTGTTGGAGCTGTGCCTACATAATGTGTTCTTCTTTTGTCTCTACGTTGTTTCGAGTGTCTGCGCTTTGGATTTGGCATTGTCGTAATCCTATGTTATATATTATATATTTAATTTAACTTAATTCAATTTTATATCTTTTAGCTTTGCCCATCTATCATCAATTTGAGGAAGAGAAGCATCGCTACTTAATTCTGGGTGAATTTCCGAAAATTCTTTGCCGCGATATTGCGGAGCTACCCGCTTCATCGGTAAATTAATACATAAGAGCTCTCGGACTTCATCTGTAATGTCAATTTCCTTTTGGTCGCTTTTAATAATTCTCTCGTCTAAATTGCCGTCCCCTTCATTGAGGGCAAACAATTCATCATCTGCTATATAAGAGAGAACAAAAGGAACTTCCACCTCTTCTTTATATTCTTCTAAAGAAATGTCGCAAGTTAGGTAAGCAATAGACGAAAGCGTCGCCGAAATAGTATATTTATTTCCGAGAACTTTCATATTCCCGCTAATATTTATTTCGCTTGACTGAAATTCTGGGCAAATAAACTCGATTGTCTCGCCTTTGCCATTCATTTCTATTTCGTAATCGCCGTCTTTGAGACCGCGGATAAGAATCTTAAACATCGTATCCAAAACCTACTATTTACTATAGTCAAATTTAAAGAACTACAAAATTAAGGTTTTTATCAGAAATTTCCAAAGTTTTTATTAGAAATTTTCAAAATATCCTCGATTTTTTTTGGGCAAACCTCATCAATTTTCCAATTAATACTAAATTGGGCGGGACAGCTCGAGGAATAGCACAGAACACCCACAGCTAAAGCCGTGGGTTGAGAAGAAATAAAAAATCAACCACACCCGAAAGAGCGTGGTTGATTTTTCCTAATTATGCATTATGCATTATGAATTATGAATTGAACTATTTCGCTGTTACTTTATAATTAATGACTACTGAATTTTCTGCTACTATTCGTAACCCGAATTTCTCAAAGTCTTTAATTGCTTGATCCAAATTTGTGTGCGAAATTTTGAAGGAATAATATCCGTCTAAACCAGTTTCATCTATAAATGATTTCTCATGCACTGCTTCGAGATAACCGATAAGAGACACCATATTCACATCTTTGAGGTTCATAATGCCATTGTTCTCGATATAATCGGTTTCTATATCGCGGTTGCTCCGCATTAAATCTCCGTATTGTCTATCCAATATTTCGCATTGTTTGCAGCGGATTTTATAGACGTTGGCTTTTGTTTCTACTTCTTTGATATTGAGTTTCAGCTCATCGCAAATGCGTTCTGCCAATAGCTCTCTATATTTTGTATAAGATACTGCTGTCTCGTGCCCGTATATAATCGTATATTTTTGATCTTTTAATTTGCTTGGCACATCAATTCTTGATTTTGATGTATTTAGGACAGCTTCTAAGATCTCTGCGATTGTCATATTGTTGAATTTTAATCCATCGCTTGTCTCCTCTAAAGTGCCGCCGTATTCCGAGTTGTTTGATTTCTTTACGGAAATAAAGTAATCTTTCTCGCTCGACTTGCCACCGGACTTAATAGTATTGAATAGAGAGCGCAACTTACTGTTTCTGCCAGAATTATGCTCCACAAGGTTGCTTAGATCTCCATCTGTAACATAAGAAAGATCTCCTAAATTCTCTATCGTAGCATCGAGATTCAGCATGACGTAGTATGGGTATTTCCCTACATCATATCCTTTTGTAGTAGTGCCTTTGTAGTCCAAACCGGCATAGACATTAAGAGAATTTCTTTGCATAGCAGTGGATAGTTTTTGTTTAGTATCATTTGATACTATTACGAAAGTAATGTCATAATAAAATTCTTTATACAATCTGTTGATGCGTTCCGCGCCCGCACCGCTTGGATCCGAAGCACCGCTCCAGAATATCAAAAGAATTGGTTTATGCGTCGGCGGCGCAGATGTTAGCCATTCAGATACTTGAATCTGTGGAGCTTGCGACCATCTATCGACGGCGTAAGCATTTGAGGAAATTAGCAATATTGCTAATGCGATAATAAATCGTGTCATTCTGTTCATCTAACTTGTTCCTTGAAATATATTATTAAAATAAGTATTTACTCTCACTAAGTAATATCAACAATCAACATTGTTTTTTTGTAGTGCATTTGGAGCCATATCGCGAACTACCCAATAGTGTTCTTTTTCTCCATTTGATCCTGCAAAATTAAAGAAACATAACTGTCAACCACGTCCTTTAGGGCGTGGGGATAAAAGCGAGACATTGCGGTGAATGGCACATCATCACCCACAGCTAAAGCAGTGGGTTGATAGTTCGTTTTTCTATATTATGCGTAACGCAAAATTAATAAATAATGTTCAGTAATTCAAAGTTTTTCCTTATAATTTTTGTATATATTTTTCGTCTCTTACATTTGGAAATAGTAATAATAAGATTGTTTTTCTATAAGAAATAGTAAATTCTATGAAATTTAATAGCAGCTCAAGATTGTTATATTTTAGCGTAATCATCTTTGTTTTAAATACTTTACATTTGTTGTCTGCTAATTTTTCCGCATCGCTATCATCAAATAGCGTAGCCGTTGGCGAGCAAGTGCAGATCACATTTAAGATTGATAAAAACAGAGTTAGTGGTTTCAAGCCGCCTACTTTCAAGGGGTTTAGCATTTTGATGGGTCCCAGCCAATCAAGCTATACGCAGATTATTAACGGAAATGTATCTCAATCATTCTCTTATTCTTATGTATTAAGGGCGGAAGCCCCGGGCTCTTACGAGATTGGCGCAGCATCAATCACCGTTGACGGGGAGACTCTGAAATCAAATCCCGTGAAAATTACCGTTGTGCAAGGGCAAAGGAATCAAAATCAGCAACAAAGCTCGCAGAGCCAATCACAACAGCAACAGCAACAACAACAGAAAGATGAAAAAACCCTGAGCAAAGAGGCAAATGAACTAATTGCGAAGCATCTCTTTGTGCGATTAAATGTAAATAAAAACACTGCCTATAAGGGCGAGCCAATTTATGCCACATACAGGCTATACATCAACCCCGAACTAAATGTATTAAGTGCTGCAGCCCCAAAGCAACCAATGTTCAATGGTTTCTGGTCTCAAGATTTCAAGATTGAGCAAATTCAGTATAGTGGCTCGGAGACTATTAACGGAATCAACTATCGCTATGCCGATATTGCGAAAGTGCTATTAATACCACAGCAATCCGGCAATCTTTCAATAGACCCATTCGAGATGGAATTTGTCGTGCGTTTGCGCGTGCAGAGCCAACAAAAGCAGCGGTCTCGCGACCCTTGGGGCTTTGATGACTTCTTCGATGATCCCTTCTTCGGCGGTGCCAGCTATAGAGATTTTAAATATGTGTGCAAATCCGCTTCGGGGAAGGTAAATATCCTACCATTGCCCGAGCCGATACCTCAATATTTCTCCAATGGAGTTGGCTCTTATAAATTCACCGCTTCGATTGATAAAAACAAAGTCAAAACTAACGAGCCATTTACTCTAAAATATAGAGTGGAGGGCGGTGGCAACCTTAAGTTAGTGCAAGCACCGATGCTTACTCTTCCTCAAGATTTGGAGCAATTTGAGCCAAAATTCACAGAGAATATTAATTACTCGCCGTCGGGAATGCTCGGAGATAAGACCTTCGAGTTCATTATTATCCCTCGCGCCCCTGGTAAGTTTACCATTCCTGCCGTCTCCTTCGTATTTTTCGATTATCAGCAAAAGCGTTACTTCACCATTAATACTGAGGAATTTAACGTCGAGGTCGAAAAGGGGACTTTCCAAGACTATAATTCAGATTATGCGAATCTAAACAAAGATATTAAATTCATCAAGGATAACACTTCCCTTGCTCGGCGCGGTAGCACTTTTGCCAATTCTCCTTGGTTTTATTTATTTACAGCTTTGCCTATTCTGGCATTAATTTTCTTCCTATTATACAAGAAGAAAAAAGATGATGACAGGGAGAACATCGCTGAAATCAATATTAAAAATGCAGCAAAATATGCGAAAAAACGCTTTGCCGTTGCTCGGAAATTACTCCAAACAAACGAAATCCACGAATTTTATGCGGAAATCCACCGCTCATTGCTGGAATATTTCGCAAATCGATTCAAGCTCCCAGCTTCAGAATTAAATAAAGCAACAATCCAAGCCCTCATTATTGACATGGGAAATAATGTAGCAGCAGAGAAATCACATAAGATACTCGAAATGTGCGAAATCGCAAGATATACGCCAGATGGCGGACAAATAAGCGCAAATGAAATATTAATTTTAAGCGAAGAATTAATAACTGAAATGGAGCAAAAAAGAAAATGAAAAGATATTGGATAATCACAATTGCCTTGCTTATCGCTACAATCGACGCATTCCCTAAAGCAAATATCGATCAAAGTTTCGGCGAAGCCAATAATTATTATAAATCAGGCGTATACGATGCTGCGATAGAGAGATATAATGGAATATTAAACTCAGGATACGACTCCCCAGAGCTATTCTACAACCTCGGGAATGCATATTACAAAACAGGAAACTATCCAAAAGCAATACTCGCATACGAAAGGGCAAAGAAACTCGCCCCTGCCGATGCGGAAATCAACTTCAACCTCGCATTAGCAAATGGTAAAATCATTGACAAAATCCCAAGTATAGAGCCGTTTTTCCTTTATAAATGGCTTGCCAATGTCCGCGATATTTTCTCCTCCGACGCTTGGGCAACAATCTTCATAATATCATTATTTATCGCTTCTGTAGCAGCCATCTTTAGGATTTTCGTCCCGAAAAACAGCAGGAAACACAAAGCCCTCGGAATATTCGCCACTTCAATCTTGATAATAGGAGTAGCGAACATCGCCATCGGAATCTTCCGCCTGAAAGCAGAGACAGCGCGCGACGAAGCAATAGTAATGATACCGACAGTCGAGCTAAAAACAAGCCTCGACCCCGCAGCAGAAACTGCATTCTCTATTCACGAAGGGACAAAAGTCCAAATCCTCGAATTTAAAGACAACTACTACCACATCAAATTAACCGATGGTCGCCAAGGCTGGATAGCCACAAGCGAAGTAGAAGTGGTTTGATAATGCATAATTCATAATTAAGAAGAGAAATAACAATCAACTTCTTCCATTCCCCTCATTGAGGTGTGGCAGGCGACAGCCTGACGGGGTGGAGTATTCAATAATTCATAATGCATTGGCAGCAGATCAAACCATGCCAACAGGAGTTCCAGTTGCGATTGCTAAT
>CAZGXC010000037.1:0-15934 GCA_964529535.1 uncultured Hyphomicrobiales bacterium
ATAATGATGAGTATTTCTACGGCAATGATTCCATTTCTACGAGCCAAGCAACAAGGCTAAACAAAAGAGCTGACATAATGAATAAGCTATACGATAAGCATAAAAAAAATGCAAAATCCCAAACAGCTCTGATTATCCACGTGGATTCGCGCTATCAAGATAAAAGAATTGATATTTTCTACTATCATAGGCAAGATGATACCGAAGGAAAAGAAATTGCCAAAACTTTATACAAAACAATAAAGGATAAGTATGAGGCAAATCAACCAGGACGCGGATATTACGGCACGATAAGCTCCAGAGATTTATTGGAAATGCGACGCACAAGAGCAAATACCGTATATATTGAGTTGGGGAATATCCAAAACCCAAGTGACCAAATACGTTTCATCGATCCCAATAACAGACAAGCAATAGCAAATTGGATAGTCCTCGGATTAATGAAACACTCGAAAAAATAACGATATTACAAGCAAATGAATGCAAAACGCTACATATTTTGGATAATTACTTCAATCACAATGATGATTGCGATAGTAGCTTGCAAAAATCCATTTGCTCCAAAATTAAGCAGTAATAATCTGTTAATCTCTAATTTAGGCAATCAAAAAACCGTTGAGGGAGTATTCCAAAATTTCTCTTATGCTTATCAATATAAGGATACATTGGTGTATGGGAAATTGCTTGATGATAATTTCTCTTTTATTTATCGGGATTATAATAGCGGAATGGACAAATCCTGGGGCAGACAAGAAGAAATGTATGTAGCTAATAATATGTTCCGAAATATTATTAGTGCTGAATTAATATGGAATGCTTCGTCGCAACAGATAGGCGATTCATTGCTATTGGACGTATCTCGATCTTTTTCATTAAAGTTAGAGATTAATCCTGCCGATATTATAAACGTTTACGGGCGTGCAGTCTTTCGATTGCGCAGAAAATCAACTGAAGACGATTGGAAGATACTCTCTTGGCGAGATGAATCGAATTACTAAAAAAAATGATATTATTTGAAACATTTTGTAATTAATTACGTCTTTAGTACATCGTTTTACATAATAAAGCATAATTCACAAATATTTTATATTGGAAATAATTAAAATGAAGAACTTATTAAAAACAATTTTAATAATTGCCGCACTTAGCACAAGTGCAGCCTTCGCTCAGCCAAAAATAGAAGTAATTGGCGGAGACACTTACGATTGGGGAACTGTCAAACCAACTGACAACCCACTTAAAGCTACTATTGTGATTAAGAACTCTGGCAACAAAGTCCTTAAAATCGACGAAGTTCGCCCAGGATGTAGCTGCACGAGCTCTCCAATCACTAAAACAGAAATTAATCCTGGAGATACAGCCAGCATTGCAGTAACTTTGAACTTTGGTGGCTCAAGAGATGTAATCAAATCAATTAAATTAGGTAGCAATGACTCTCTCGCTAATCCAAAATACGTATTCCTAAAAGCAAAAGTATATTATCCAGTAATTATTGAGCCTTATCAATATTTTGCTTTCAATGAGTGCGAAGTAGGCAAAGAAAAGCAAGCAAAGCTTACTGTCATAAATAATTCCCCAAATTCATTGACCTTGTCTGATTTCGTAGTTCAACCAGAGGTTATTTCTTTAAATGTGATGGGAAAAAAGATATTAGCTCCAGGTGAGAAATTTGAATTAACTGCCACACTTAAACCAATTAAATCTGGCTTACTAAATGGAATAGTGAAATTCAAAACAAGCGACCCAGAAATGAAAGAAGTTTCACTACAAGTGTATGGACAGATCAAAGAATCTCAAATTAACGTTTCTGTGCCAGGAAATAATTAATATTAGACAAATTAGTTTTTCATAAAAACACAAACCATAAGCCCCTTATTAATAAGATTAGTAAGGGGCTTTACTTAATACTTATTCTCCTAATGAAAACATAGAGAGAAATGAATTAATAATTACATTTCTTCCTGAAAATACATTTTATAGAACTTACCTTTCTCATCTTCGCCTTGCTCGATTAGCTTGCTATCTCCGTGAATATAAATATGGAAATTTTTATCGAGTTTTATCACGCTTTTAAATGCTCGAGCCTGTTTCTTTACTGCGGATTCAGAAATATCAAAAGAATCTGGTAGCTCGATCTCGCGCTCGCCTTGGTAGCGAGAACGATAATCCTTAAAGCTATCAATTATATCGGGTTGCTGAATAACGGCTTCAGTAAAATCATCAATATAGAAGTTTTCGTTATCTTTAAAAAATTGGACTGATTTATTCAGCAAATCTACTTGGTCTGCTTTGCTTACCTCAAAATGCTGTGGCAATTCATTAGTTACGAATGTCTTGCACATGGAAAGCACGTTGTCCGTATTGTAGTATTCATTTTGTCGCTGACGCAGGTGCAGAAAATCATTTATCCAATATTGAGCTTCGGAGTTATTATTTGTATTATCTACAACAGCCACCACGTAGCCATTATCTCGTTCAGTATTGAAAATGAGGCAACCTTTATCAAGTTTATTGATGTTAATACCTTTTTCGGTTTGAAGAGCGAATCCATCATGAGAATTGATTACTTTAAGAAATGTGTCTTTATTCTCCGACTTAAATAATCCAATGGCATCTACAAATTCGCCCTCTAAAATACAATCTTTAATGAAAACCGTATAGAACTCTCCCCCTTTGATTTTCGGGTGATTAGTCTTCTCATAAAGATGTTTGGCAAGGTTTACTGACTGGTCATAAAGTGTATTTGGATTAGCAAATATTGCCGACACATAAGAATATACTTCATTTAATGAAATTGCTGTATCGTGATATAATTGCCAATACTCTTCAGTCTTAAATGGATTAAGGAAGTATTTGAGTAATAAAGATTTAAGGTTCTCGGAAAGAGTTAAAGCACTATAAGAAAGCACTAAGTCTTCATCATTTTGCTTGTTCCCAACCTGATGCAAAATCAGCTTATGAATAATTGAATTCTCAAAGTAAAACATTGTTCTGTCTTCGTTTGTTAATGATTAATATAGCAGAGAGTTAGATAGATGATTTACCGATACGTGATTCTATCATACTGCGAATAGATTCTTTGATAGTGTCGCTACTTCTTTGCTCTGGATAAACGGGACTCAAATATTCAACTGATACTTTCTTGAAAGGTATTGGAATAATGGAACCATTTGGCATGGCTTTATAAGCTCCATCGATAGCTACTGGGACAATCGGGACGTTCAACTCTCGGCTAAGTATAGCGAAAGTTTTCTTGAAATCTCCCAATTTCCCATCTTTCGAGCGTGTTCCTTCCGGGAAAATAATTAAGTTCTTACCTTTTTGAAGCACTACTGCCATTTTTTGTAATGAGCTTTTTAAATCTTTGTTAATATCCATTACGATGACGTTATTTGTATTGGCTAAAAAGCGGAGGAAGAAATTCTTTATATGCTTCTGTTTCGCATAAAAATATGTTTTGCTAACAGTTGAGTTTTTCATAAACGAAGTAACAAATAAACCATCGAGGAAACTCTGATGATTCGGAGCAATAATAAATGGTTCTTTCGGTAAATTTTCTAATCCTTTAGCACGGAATCTAAAGAATACACTTAAGAATACGCGCGCAAAATGATTAATAATAATTCGTGTTATCCATGTTTTTGGCAAATTAATATTCATTGTTTGCTTTAAAATATCACTCCAATTAACTGCCTCGACTTCGGTTTCTAGTTTGGTTTTGTTATTTTGAATGTATTCTAACAATTGATCAAGAGTTTGAATTTTTGAGAATAAATTCTCGTCAATTTCAATTCCAAAAGTATTCCGAATAAAGACTAACATACTGATTTTATCTAAGGAATCTAAGCCAAGATCCATCTCTAAGTGCGAATCCATGCGGATTGCTCTGCCCTTATTTTCCCGAATATAATCTTTGAGAATCTGATACTCTATTGAGTCTGGCTCCGGCATTAACACTTCTTCCTTAATGATTGAATCTGCTAATTCAGGCAGTAAGAAGCGTTTAATTTTCGAGAGACGGGTTTTTGGAAGATCCGCTTTGCTGATGAATAGAGCTGTTATTCTCTTGTAAGGTATGGCTTCTTCATTATATTTAGCTACATAGTTTTGCTTTATGAAGTCTTCAAGTTCTCTTGGAGTTTTATCAGCTACGAGTGTAGCACTTGGATATACAAACAATGCTAATGAATCTTGATATTCAAAAACAGCCAATTCTTGAATTGCCGTGCCAGCAATATTCGAGATCTGAACTTCAATTTCCGTAGGATTAATATTCTTGCCATTTGATAGAACAATGATCTCCTTAGTTCTACCCGTAACGAAGAGCATTCCATCTTCATTAAAATAGCCTTTGTCGCCCGTATATAGCCAACCATCTCGAAGGACTTCAGCTGTTTCCTCTGGTCTATTGAAATATCCCATCATAATATTTGTGCCGCGAGCTACTATTTCATCATCAATTATCTTTACTTCGCAACCCGGAATAAGCGGACCAGGAGAACCAACTAATACATTCCCAGGACGAGTAAAAGTAATCATCGGGCTTGCTTCGGTCATTCCGTATCCTTCTAATACTTCAAAGCCTAAATGCCTCATATCATGGCCAACAGATGTATTTAGGGCAGCACCACCAGCCACTAAATATTTCAATTTCCCACCCATTTTGTTCTGAACAGATTTAAAAATTAATCTTGAGAACTTAAGCGAATTTACCTTTCTTGAAAGAGTCATTAGCTGTCTGGTGATAAATCTTTTGTTGATTTTCTCCAATATGCCATTGCGAACCAGTTCATAAAATTTAGGTACACCGATTATGATGGAGACTTTATTTTTTGAAATCGCCTCTAACACTTCTTTTGGAGCAAATGATGCCGTAAATATTACTGTGGATCCACGATACAAAGAAACAACCAATGCGCCCAAAAGTGGGAAAGTATGATGAAGCGGTAAAAACAAGAGGACATTATCTTCTTTTTGAAAGATTTGAGCATAATCCGTTACTGCATAAATATTTGCAAGTAAATTCTTAAATGATAGCATTACTCCCTTCGGCGAGCCAGTCGTGCCGGAGGTATAGATTATCCATGCACATTTTTCCAAATCTTTGCCTATCAGAGAAATTTTCTTCATATTCTCTGAGTAATTAGAGCGAACATTCGCAAAATCTTTATCGAAATTCTTCACAATTGGAGAATATTCAAGATCATTATATGCTTCAGTAAATCTTTGAGCACTGTCATCAGAAATAAAAATCAACTCTGGTTTTGAATCGTTTAGCATATACGCTAATTCTTCAGGAGTCGAAATATGATCTAAAGTAACTACTGTGCAACCCATTGCCCAAGCAGAATAAAGAGCATATACCCACTCAAAGCGATTCTCCGAATAAATAGCAACTCTACTGATGGGTTGGGAGCTGAGGAATGAATCAATAAAATCAGAAGACTTATCAATTAATTCTCTATAAGTAATAGAATTTTCACCGAGGACAGCTGCGATTTTATTGTGATCAGATAAAAATTCCGGATCGTATATCATATTTATATTATATTATTATTTGCGATTATTATACATATATATCAAATTTAGATGCTTCATGTAATAATACAAGTAACCTAAAAAGATATGCAAACGAATAAACGAAGCACTTGTGCATTTATTTGCTATTTAGCGTAAATAATTATTTTATTAAAGTGTATAGTAAAGGAAATAGCCACTCCCCAAGTAAATCGGAGAGTGGCTATTTCTATTGTATTAGCAAAATTATGTGCTTTTCACTTGCTAAATGTATTTATTGCTTACGCAGTTAATTCATTCGTTTCAGTATTATGTGCTAACTTTGCCTGTTTTCTCGCTTGTTTTT
Source organism: uncultured Hyphomicrobiales bacterium (assembly GCA_964529535.1). Classification (GTDB taxonomy): domain Bacteria; phylum Bacteroidota; class Ignavibacteria; order Kapaibacteriales; family UBA2268; genus CALLXS01. The sequence goes on from CAZGXC010000037.1 coordinate 5,864, forward strand.
TAGCAGTCCTTTTATCTTTCATTTTGTCAAATTTCTGATAAACTACTGGCACTAATACAAGTGTAAATATTAGCGAGCTTGTGAGACCGCCGATTAACACAACGGCTAATCCCGATTTGCCTTCACTGTTTAGCGCAGTTGAAAGTGCTATTGGTAGCATCGCAAAAACCATCGCAAGAGTTGTCATGAGAATCGGTCTTAACCTATTCTTTCCGGCATCCATAAGTGCTTCTCGGAGAGAAAGCCCCTCGGCTTTTGCTTCATTTGTTCTATCCACCAATAGAATCGCATTTTTCGCTACTAATCCAATGAGCATAATCATTCCAAGCATTGAGAAGATACTGATTGACTTCATAGTCAGTGCCAAGCCCAAGAACGCTCCAATAACAGCCAATGGAATCGAGAATAACACAACAAATGGATACAAGAATGAATTATAAAGCGCAACCATAATCATATATACGAATAGGATTCCAGCTGCAATTGCTAACAATAAGCTCTGCATTGAGGTTGCCATGTTTTCTTGCTCGCCAATAAACTTCCAATTTACGCCATCGGGAAGAGATGTTTGCTGTAACTGTTTAGTGATCTGCGAAGCTATGGTTCCCGCAGTGCTTCCAAAGACGTTTGATGAAACCGTAACTGCTCTAATTCTATCGCGTCTTTCGAGTTTAGTAGGTCCAACGGTTTGCTCAATTTGTGCAAATTGATTTAGATAAATATTCTGTCCTCTTTGATTCATAAATGTTATATTTCGGACGTTCTCGATATTATTTCTATCGAATTTGTCGAGCATAATTCGAATATCATATTCATCTGTGCCTTCGCGATATTTTGAATCGTCATTTCCACTTAAAGCGATTTGTAGGGTCTGCCCCACTTCTGCGATGCTTAGCCCGTAAGCCGCTAGTTTCTCTCTATCTATATCAACTTTAATTTCTGGATTACTTTCTTCGGTAGAGAGGCGAACATCAAATGTGCCTTGAGTATTTTCAATAATCTTTTTTACTCTGTTGGCTGAAGTCATCACGTCATCGAGAGTAGTTCCCGTAATGAGTAACTGTAAAGGCGCTTGCACATTGCTTCCGCCCATGCTTGGTTGCGATACTTTTACTCTTACTGGAATATCACTTAGCAATGATTTTATCTTCTGTCCATATAATTCAGTAGAAATATCTCTGCTGTTTTTATCAACGAGTTTTATCATAATTTCGGCAGCATTGCTTTGGCTCATGGACATCATTCCAGATGTTGCTGATCCGACGTTCGTTACTATTTTAGTAACATCTTTTATTCCGCTTAATCTTTTTTCCACTTGGCGGACGAGTTCATTTGTAGTTTCAACAGTCGATCCTGGGTTTGCTTCTATTTGAATTGAGAGCTCGCCATTATCTGCTTTTGGTGAAAATTCCGTTCCTATCATTCCGAATTTGAAAAGCAATACTGTTGAAATTAAAATTAAGGTAATTCCAGCAACTATTTTGCCACCATTATTCAATGCCCATTCAAGAATTTCAGTGTATAGATGAGTTAGTTTGCTGATAAAGTTCTCGAAATATTTTCCTATTCTTGAGAAGAAAGTATCTTTATTCTTATTCTCTAATTTAGAGAATCGAGAAGCTAACATCGGAGTAACTGTAAAAGAGACAACTAAGCTCATCAATGTTGAAGTAACTACCACAAGGGCATATTCTCTCAGCAAGTTACCTATCACACCAGTAATCAAGGCTAATGGTAGGAATACCACCACGTCCACCATCGTAATAGAAAGGGCCGCAAAACCTATTTCATTTCTGCCTCGCAGGGCAGCCGTTGCTTGATTCTCTCCTTTTTCTAAATGCTTGTGAATATTCTCAAGCACCACTATCGAGTCATCTACTAAGATACCAATTACCAATGACATAGCTAATAAAGTCATCATATTCAATGTCATACCAGTAACATACATTATGAACAAAGTAGCAATAAGCGATGATGGAATAGCTACTAATATTATCAATGAATCTCGTAAGCTATGCAGGAATACTAACATTATCAAAGCTACTATTATTACAGCTAATAGTAAATCTTCTTTTACCGCATTGGCGGAATTCATAATATCTACGGAGCCGTCTTGCGCAATATCAAATCTTAATGCTTGTTTCGCATATTCTTCCGTTAGCTTATCTATTTCTTTCTTTACTTTATTGGCTGTTTCTACGGTATTTGCTTCCTTTTGCTTTTGGATAACTAAACCTATTGAGTTATCACCGTTAATTCTATAAATATTGGTAATATCTTTAGTGCCATCATAAATATCAGCAACTTCTGATAATTTGATTAAGTTCCCTGTGCGAGATTTTCCGATAATAAGCTCTCTTAATTGATCGAGGGAATTAAACTTAGCCGCAACTCTCACTACATATTGATTCTCTTCTGTGTACATTTTACCAGTTGGGAAATCCATGTTTGCCATTTTGATGGCAGTTGTTACGCCTGCTAATGATATTCCGTATGCTTTTATCTTCTCAGCATCAATATTAACTCTGATTTCGCGTTGCTCGCCACCATAAATATTCACGGCTCCCACGCCCTCGAGTTTAGATAATCTCGGTTGGACTTTATCAATCATAAATTGATAGAGGTCTTTGGAGTTCATTCCGGCACTCACTCCCATTCTTAGAATCGGCGCCTCATCCATCGAGATCTTACTCAAGACTGGAGTTTTAGCATCTTTGGGCATCTTCATTGAGGCTTGGTTTACTTTTCTTTGAGCGTCTTGCAAGGCAAAATCAATATTTGCATTTTGCTCTAATTCTATGATTACTAAAGATCTACTCTCGAATGAAGAAGAGCTAACAGTCTTTACTTTATCTATTCCGGTAATCGCATCTTCAATTGTTTTAGTAACTGTGTTTTCCACTTCATTTGGCGATGCTCCCGGATATACAGTTGAAATCACGACCACTGGGAATGCCATATCCGGCATTAATTCGTATTTCAATTGAGTAAATCCGAAAATACCCAGCACGCCGATAAAAGTAAAAAATACTATTACTAAAATGGGTCTTTTTATCGATAATTCGGTTATTGTCATTATTCTATTTCTTTCGTTATTTTACTATTTTTACTTTTACGCCGTTTTTCAAATTGATTTGTCCTGTATAAACTACTTCGTCGCCGTTGTTTATACCTGATTTTATGCTGATTTCATCGCCAATTATGCGATAGATCTGAATATCCTTTAGGTATGCTTTGCCATCTTGGATGATATACACCTGAGGCTCTTTCGCACTTCCCACAAGGGCGCTTCTCGGGATAATCAAGGCTTTGCCGGATACTATTCTATCAAAATACGCATTGAAAAACATTCCTGGCTTAATTTCTCCCTTTGGATTACTCATTGATATATCAACGGCATAAGTATGCGATTCATCTGCTTTTGGATTAATGAATTTTATCGTGCCGGTGAAATCTCTATCTGGGAATAAATCAGATTTTAATCGAATTTTATCGCCGATGCTAATCTTTGGTAAATTGCTTTCGCTTATCTGCACTCTTATTTTGATTGTGCTAATATCGATGATATTTGCAATTGGTGTTCCGATATTTAAAAAGGCTCCGCGTTCTACATATTTCGCAGTTACGATACCTGCGATTGGCGAAGTGATTTTCGTATCTTTTAAAGATCTGCGTGCAATGATTAACTGAGCTTCTGAAGCTTTCAAAGCAAATTTATACTGGTCGAGAGTTGCTTCATTTACTGACTTCTGCTCGAATAAAGTCTTAAATCTTTCGTATTCTTTTTTTGCTTTTTCATAACTTGCTTCCGCTGTCATAAAGTTTGCTTGTTTCATTTCGTCATCGACTTTTGCCAATACAGTTCCTGAACCGACTCTGCTACCGATGTCAAAATTAACAGCAGTTACTCTGCCTTGAGTTTCGGATACGTAATTAACTTCAGCATTTTGTATTGCATTACCAGAAAGCGTTAAGACTTCATCCAGCTCTTTCAAGTTCGCTTTATAGATTTGCACGGGGTAATCGCTTAGGACTACTTGCTGTTGTTTTTTATGTTCCATTTTGCTTTTGTTTGAGAATAACAAGAGAGTTATCCCTACTAATACCACAATAATTATGGCTACTAATCCAATTTTTTTCTTTTGCATATTAATAATTTTATTTGTTGATAATTCTATTTTAAATTTTAATAATTTTTAAATCCTGTTGCTTTAATGTATTTAATCAATGACATTTGATAATCAGTTTGGGAAGTTATCATATTGATTTCTGCCATTAATAGCGAGGTCTCAGCATCAAGTAATTCCGAGCTAATCGCTGCGCCGGCTTTATACTTTTCTTGAGTTACGCGTAGGTTTTCTTTTGCCTGTTGTAATAGCACTTTTGTAGCATTCATCTTATCAAAAGATCTATTATAAGTCATCACAGCTTGCGATACTTCTTGGGTTAATCCATCTACTATCATACTTTTGCTTAGCTCGGCTTGTAGTAATTGCTCTTGTGCCTGCTGTGCTTGAAGGCTGGTGGTATTCCAATCCCATAGGTTCATACTTAAGCCAAGCGAGATGTCCCAAGTTCCTCTAAATTCTTCCTTTTGCGGCATATATCTTTGATTGGGATTACTATAATTATAATTCGCAGATAAGAAAACTTGAGGATAATATCCGGATTTCACCATATCAATACCATATTTTGAAGCATTGATACGCTCTTCGATAGCTTTTAGCTCCGGACGCTTTGAAATTGCAGTATCGCGAGAAAGTTGCAGCTCCATTAATTCACTGTTGATGTTTTCTGGATTGTCTGTTATTTCAAATTTTGTGTTGGCATCGATGCCCATAAGAGTTGCGAGCGTGATTCCTGCCATATCGATGTTGTTTTCAATTTCTACGATTGATAACTCCAGATTTGACTTTTGGACTTTTACTTTTAGCAAATCGTTTTCGATGGTCAAGCCGGCAGCTATCATATTCTCAATATCTTTGATGTGCGCATCAAGTTGTTTGATATTATCTTGAAGAGATTGCTTGGTCTTTTGTAGCTTAAAATATGTCCAATACATTGTCTTAATATCAGAAATTAATCCGATTTTAGTGGTCTCTAAGTCATATTTTGTAGCATTAGCCAATGCTTCATTCATTGATACGGCAGAATTGAGCCTAAATCCTGTAAATACTGGCTGCGCTACAGTAAGTTTCGTATTATACATATTTAAGATTGTAGGGAATATTGAGATATTCATTCCCGGTATCTTAAATGGCTCTACGTCGCTTAATCGGGTGTATGAAGCACCTAATTTTAGCGATGGGAGAAGTTGCGCTTTGCTTTCCTCAATCTTTGAATCGGCAGCCCTGATTTTTGATTCGTTGATTAAGATATTCTTGTTCTTTTCTAATCCTATGCGAACAGCTTCGTCCGCGCTGATTCTTACAAGTTCTTGAGACTGAACTTCGCTAAAGGCAAAGAGTAGTATCGCGATGCTCAGTCTCCTAAGAAATACATTCATTATATAACCTCATAAAATTTATTGATTCGTAATTTGTGCTATGCTCTGGCTTGATGTTATTATACATCATACCCATAATTTTTTCAAGTTCCTCTAAATTACTGTTATCCAATCCGAAAAATATTTTTTGAATATTCTCATCGTTTAATTCAAGTAATTTGTCCAGAATTTCCTTACCGCTATCTGTTAGGAATATTAGTTTATTCCTTCTATCATGTGGATCTTTTTCTCTGCGAACTATCCCTTTTTCTTCGAGGGAATCAAGCAAACGCAAAGTAGATGATTTCTCTTTAAGCAAATGATCTGCTATCCCCTGCTGATTAGACCCTTCGTGGTGCCACATAGCTATGATTAACCCGCTTTGCTCGTAAGTTAAATCTATGCCCTTCTCAGCTAAATTGCTAATTACCAGCGCTTTGATAAAGCGATAAATGTGATTTACCAAAAAGCCAAGCCTTTTAATTAATTGTCTATCCAATTTTTATACCTTTTTAGTTAATGTTGTCAATAGTTGCACTTGTTAACGTTTGCATTTTATTCGTATTTTAAATAAAACATATTTTTTCAACTGTTGCAATATTCAACTATTACGAAGCGAGCCTATCATTTGTTTCAAAATAATTTTATAATTAAATAAGATTTATTTGTCTGATTATAAAATATTTTGTATTTTTGTATTACGATAATCGGACTAATTAATCTTATATAAATTATTACAAAAGGATTTTTATGTTTTGCTTTCAATGCCAAGAAACAATAAGCGGCAAAGGCTGCTTTGCAAAAGTAGGATTTTGCGGAAAAAATGAAGAAGTGGCTAATCTCCAAGATTTACTAATTTTCGTAATCAAGGGAGTAGCATATTTAAATACAATAGCAAAAGAGAATGGAATAAATACCAGAGAATATGATGAAGTCATCGTCTCCGCCCTATTCTCTACAATCACAAATGTAAATTTCGATCCAACTTTCTTTATCGAAACAATAAATAAAGCAATAAAAAAGAGAAACGCACTCTATAAGCAAATACAAGATAAAGCGATAGTATTGTCGAATCTTCCTGATTGCGTAATATGGACACCAGAGAGCGATGATTCGTTCAATGAAAAAGCTATGCAAATTGGAGTGTTATCAACTGAAAATGAAGATATTCGCTCGCTAAAAGAATTAGTTATTTATGGGCTAAAAGGAATGGCAGCCTATACTGAACATTCTACCAATCTAAAATATAACAACGATGAACTCAACACCTTCTTTTCAAAAGCACTTGCTGAGACGCTCCGCGAAGATATTAGCGTCGATGAATTAGTAGCATTAGTGATGGAAACAGGTAAGTTTGGCGTAGATGCGATGGCACTATTAGACAAAGCTAATACTGAAAGCTATGGTAATCCAGAAATTACAAAAGTAAAACTTGGAGTAAGAAATAATCCAGCAATTTTAATAACTGGACACGACTTAAAAGATATAGAAATGCTCCTCGAGCAAACTCGTGGCACTGGTGTTGATGTCTATACTCATAGCGAAATGCTACCGGCTCATTATTATCCAAAGCTTAAGGAATATGATAACTTAGTTGGTAACTATGGCTCATCATGGTGGCACCAAACAGAGGATTTCGAGACTTTTAATGGTCCTGTGTTATTCACTACAAATTGCTTGGTTCCGCCAAAGAAATCCGCAACGTATTCAGATAGGATTTATACCACTGGAGTTGTGGGTTATCCAGGATTTAAGAATATTCAAGCAGATGCCAATGGAAATAAAGATTTCTCTGAAATCATTGAACATGCCAAAAAATGTTCTGCTCCAAGCGAAATTGAAACAGGAGAAATCATCGGTGGATTTGCTCATAATCAAGTATTGAGTTTAGCTGATAAAGTTGTTGAAGCAGTTAAATCAGGTGCTATAAAGAAATTCGTAGTAATGGCTGGATGCGATGGAAGAATGAAATCCAGAGAATATTATACTGAATTTGCTAATGAATTACCAAATGATACAGTGATTCTCACGGCAGGCTGTGCAAAATACAGATATAATAAACTTCTTTTGGGGGATATCGGTGGTATTCCGCGTGTCCTCGATGCCGGACAATGCAATGATTCATATTCACTTGCTCTAATTGCTTTAAAATTGAAGGAAGTATTTGGATTAGAGGATATTAATGATCTGCCAATATTCTATAATATTGCTTGGTATGAGCAAAAAGCAGTTATAGTATTATTAGCATTATTATATCTTGGCGTAAAAAATATCCACTTGGGCCCAACTCTTCCAGCATTTTTATCTCCAAATATTGCTAAGTTCTTAGTTGAGAATTTTGGCATTGCGGCAATAGATACTGTGGATAGTGATATTCAGAAATATATCTTAAACTAAGAATATTTAACGAAATTACGATAAATATCGATTCAAATAATCAAGATTGATAAAATCAAAGAAGCTACCCCAAAATTTGGAGTAGCTTCTTTTTATTAAATACTTTATAAGAGAATTAAGCGATTTTCTCTTTTTTCTTCTCTTCGTCTAATTTTCCAGAATTATAATCTTTAACAACCTCGCTAAAAGCTGAGCGGAAAATATCCGCTGTTACTTCTTCGTATTTAGCAATTTTTGATATTCTATCCATCGAATTCATTATTAATGCCTGTGCTTCTTGTTTTGAAGATGCATTTTTTAATTTCTCCTTCAATTGCTCTGCTTGTCGTTTGGCATCTTCGGCGCGCTTAATCATTTCAGGATTGTTCTTTTCCAGAAATTCCCTTTCCTCTGGAGTGATTTCTTTACCAGTTGCTATTTTTTTCGCTAATTGCTCGGTTCTTCTATGATTTTGCTGAATCTCGGCGAGTTCTTTGTCATACATCATCTTGTCGAGTTCGGGATTTTTCTTCCTTTCCTCGATAATTTTCATCTTATCAGCTTCGCTTTGAGTATTCTGCGTATTTTGAGCACTTGGCTTTTGATACTGCAAAAGATTAATATTTCTTGGTTCTACTTTCATTTTATATGTATGTTAATTAATTACCTATATTATCTCTCATAATATCGGCATTTCTTCACCGATACTTTAATTATTTTTTTAAATTGATGTAAAAAAATAAATTGCACTTAACATAAAAAAAAACAAAGAAATATTATCATTTTTTTTGTATTTTTGTATTACCGTTTGTATAACAAAACATAATGAAATGATGAGAACTTTTTCAACCCCTCGCAGATTAGGTATTATCTTAATCTCAATCTGTATTACTATGGGATTATTTTCTTGTGGAAAAGATGATCCCGTAGGAAGCAAAAGCTCAGAGAAAAAAATCAAGAGCTTTGTAATTAATACTCTATCCCCTGCAGCGACAGGAACAATCAATGAAGAAACTAAGACAATTAGCGTCATTGTATTAGCCGGCACAGATTTGAAAAACTTAGTGCCAACTATCTCAGTTTCTGACAAGGCGAGCATCAGCCCATCCAGTGGTTTAGCTCAGGACTTCACAGCTCCGGTGGTTTATACTGTTACAGCAGAAGACGGTTCTACTGCCAAATACACAGTAACAGTAAATTCAGGCACAGCCACTACTTTACCCGATAATATTTCAGAGAATACCACATTAAAAGACTTGGGATTGCCCGTCGATTATGTAGTAGAAGGTATCCTTTGGATAGATGGAAATGCACAATTTAAGATAGAACCAGGCGTTACTATCATGTTTGCATCAAGTCATTCCAGAATAATTATTGGTGATAATGCTGGGCTTATTGCCAAAGGCACTCCTGATAAACACATCACTTTCAGAGGACCACTAAACAATAACACCAAAGGCTCATTCAGCGGCATCGAGATACGCTCAAATCGTAGTGATAATGTAATGGAATTTGTGGATATTATTAACGCTGGCTCTGATTCAGATGATGGAGTACTCAAAATAGCTTACGAAGCAAAATTAAAGATGAGCAATTGCTTGATTGATGGTTCGCTTAGCTACGGCGTGCGTTGTAATGATGGTGTTATTTCAGAATTCAAAAACAACATCATTAAAAATTGCGACAAAGCTCCAATCATTTCAGGCTACCTTTTGGGAGTAATTGCCATTGATGGAAGCAACAAATTCGAATCAAACAAACAAAACATAATCATTGTCGAAAATTCACACGGAAACAAGACTGAATCTACGCTAAATAATATCGGAATACCTTGGCAATTTGAGAGCGGATATTTTGTTGAAAACGTATTTACAATTCAAGCTGGTGCTAAGCTGATATTTGATATTGACAGATCATTGGTTATAAGCGATAAAGGCGCTATCGTGGCAAAAGGAACTGCTGATAAGCCTATTTCTTTTGTATCAACAAAAAATAAAGCTGGTGCGTGGAAAGGTATTAAAATCAATACAAGATGGGACAATATTTTAGAGAATTGCATTATTGATGGTGGCGGTGCCGACGACAATGAAGGCAATTTGTATATACACGAAGATGCCGTCGTAACTCTAAATAAAAACACATTTTCTAATTCTTCTAACTATGGTATTTCCAGATTTCAAAAAGATGGAGATAAAGTAAAAGGTTCTGGC
>CAZGXC010000037.1:15944-20226 GCA_964529535.1 uncultured Hyphomicrobiales bacterium
TCTGTAAGCGAATACTTTCAAGTAATCTAACACTTGGAATTTAACAATCGTAACTCTTATGTTTTTAAGACAAATAAGCCGATGCAGTTAACAAAACTTGCATCGGCTTATTTCTTATTAGTAATATCTTTTAATATTATCTGATGATCGTATCGTTTCTATCTGGGCTTATGGAAATAATAGATACTTTTGTGTCTGTGAATTTTTCAATAAACGTAATATATTCCTTTGCTTCAATTGGAAGTTTATCATAATCTAAGATTCCTGCTAAGCTTTTCTTCCAACCTTTTAAGGTCTTTAATATTGGCTTTACTTTATCAAGTCTCTCAATATCACTTGGGAAGAAGTCGATTTCCTGACCATCTAAATCATAAGCTGTGCATACGCTAATTTCATCGAAATCATTTAATACATCGAGCTTAGTGAGCGCAATATCAGTAATTCCATTAATCATTATTGAGTAATTGAGAGCGACTAAATCCAACCATCCGCAGCGACGAGCCCTACCAGTTGTAGCGCCAAATTCGTGTCCATCATTGCGTAGCTTAGTTCCAGTTTCATCAAATAATTCAGTTGGGAAAGGACCATTGCCAACTCGAGTAGTGTATGCTTTAGTAATTCCAATAACTTTATTTATCTTAGTCGGAGGCACTCCTAAGCCTGTGCAAGCCCCACCGATAGTAGGATTAGAACTTGTAACAAATGGATAAGTTCCGTGATCGACATCGAGTAAAGCTCCTTGAGCTCCCTCGATAATGACTTCTTCGCCAGCTTTAATTGCTTTATTCAGCATCAAAGTTGTATCCGCAGTAAATGGGCGAATAAGATCATCGAATTTGGAATATTCCTCTAAGATATGATTAATATCAAGTTGCGGAGAGTTATATAAGCTACCGAGAATAGCATTTTTTTCTTCAATATTTGTTCTTAGTTTTTCTTCAAAAACAGCTTTATTCATTAGGTCAATAATTCTTATTCCGCATCTGTTATATTTGTCATAATAAGCAGGTCCGATACCTCGACCAGTAGTGCCGATAGCTTCCTTTCCGGATTTCTTTTTTTCCGAAGCTTGATCGATTAGCTTATGATATGGCATAATTAAGTGAGCTTTCTCGCTGATGAACAGCCTGCCCACAACGTCTATACCGCTTTGCTTAAGCATTTTGATTTCTTCCATTAAAGCAACGGGATCGATTACCACTCCATTGCCAATTACGCACTTAATATTCGGTGATAGAATCCCCGACGGTATTAAATGGAGGATGTATTGGACTCCATCAATTACTATTGTATGCCCAGCATTTGCACCGCCCTGATAACGAGCTACATATTTTGCATCTTTGCCGAGCAAATCCACAACTTTGCCTTTGCCTTCGTCGCCCCACTGAGAGCCGACAATAACAGTTACACTCATATTAACCTTACTATTGGAATTATTAATTCTATTTGAAGCTTTTTTATCTCTCTTCAAAAAAACAAAATTATGAAAAATATCTTTAATTATCAAGTTTATTATTTAAAATGTGTAAAAAAATAATTATTATCTATTTTTATCTATTATTATTATTTTATATCCACAATTTTTTAAGTATTTTTTGTATATTTGTAGCTTAATTTTGTAGCTATAAGCGAAATCAATAATAATAAAAATATACATTTATAAGGTAACAATTATATGGAAGATTTTCAGTTCAAGCCTTTTGATGAAATGACACCCGAGGATTATGCCAAAATCGGATTTAAATCGGGATTAGAAGTTCATCAGCAATTATACACTGAAGAAAAACTATTTTGCAGATGTCCTGCCGGGCTGTATTCTGATGAATATCACGCCGAAATATTGCGCCACATGAGACCTACTCTCTCGGAGCTGGGCGAATATGATGGAACTGCATTAATGGAATTTAAAACGAAAAAAAATATCATTTATAGGATAAATAGAAAAACTGTTTGCACTTATGAAATGGATGATACTCCCCCATTCCATTGTAATGACAAAGCTATTGATATTGCTTTTGAAGTCGGTATGCTCTATGGTGCAAATATTGTTGATGAAGTTCATATAGCAAGAAAGCAATATTTAGATGGTAGTATCCCAACTGGCTTCCAAAGAACTGCAATCACTTCTGTTGGCGGAAGTATTCCATACAAAGACCGTAGAATTAACATTATTCAAATGTCATTGGAAGAGGATTCTTGCCGCGAAGTAAGCGATATTGGGCATAGAAGAGTATATTTGGCTGATAGACTCGGAATGCCACTAATAGAGACTGTTACCGCTCCAGAAATGCTTACTCCACAAGAAGTGGCAGAAGTAAATAACATACTCCGAAAAATAGTCCGCACAACGAGGAAAGTTCGCACTGGCGTAGGAGCTTCCCGCCAAGATGTAAATGTTTCCGTAACTGGAGGCACGAGAATTGAGATCAAGGGAGTTCCAAGCATCAAGCGCATTCCAATGCTAACATACAATGAAGCGATGAGGCAATGGAACTTACTGAAGATTAGAGAAGAATTGAAAAATCGCGGAGTTACCCCGGATACTTTCGAATCAAAAATCGATGAAGTAACAAATATACTGCGAAAAACCCGATATGAGCCAATATTTAATGCTATTGCTGAGGGGAAAATTGTAAAGAGTATTATCCTGAAAAATTTCAAGGGGATATTAAATATGCAAACCCAAACCGATACTGTGTTTGCACGCGAAATTAGCGACAGAGTTAGGGTAATTGCCTGCATTTCATCACTACCGAATATATGCTATTCTGATAGCGGAGAACTCTCACTTACTTCTGCAGAAGGACAAAAGATAAGAAAAGCAACTGGAGCAAAAGAAAAGGATACGATAGTCTTGGTTTGGGGCGATCCGCAAGATGCTGAACTCGCGGCAAGCGAAATCGCAATTAGAGCTAAAGAAGCTACTATTGGTATACCGTCTGAAACTCGACAAGCTCTAAAAGATAATACTACTGGATTCGAGAGAATTTTGCCAGGACCAGAGAGAATGTATCCAGACACAGATTTGCCACCGATAGAAATCACGGAAGCAAGATTAGATGCTATTCGCAAGCAGTTACCAGAAAAGTATTGGGAAATAGAAAATAAGTATATAAACTTTAATATCCCTGCTATAGATGCCAGCGAGCTCGCTCTATCCAAGGATACAGCCCTCTTTGATGAGCTTGTTAATGATTTGGGCATACAGCCGAAATTTGCAGCTATTGTCTTGCTCCAATACAAAAAGAAATTACGCAAACGAAAAATTGACCTGAGTAAATTAAGCAACATGGACATTAAAAATATTATGTGTGCTTACAAAGGTGGCAGGTTAGTAAAAGATGCCATTATCTATATTATGGAACTGACTGCTAAAAATGGAATGTTTGATGAAATTCTATTACCAAAAATAGCGACCAAAGAAGAATTTGCCATTGTATTCAATAAAGTTAGCGAAAAGGCAAGGTTAATAAAATACTACAATCCAGAGAAGAAAGATGATTATTTCTTCGGAATGATAATGTGTGAGCTAAGAGGCAGAATTAATGGCGCCGATGCCAAAAAGTATTTTAATGAACTTCTATCGAAAGGAGATGAATAATGAGCGAAGATAAATACAAAGGCTATCGCGGTCCAGCACTCGAAGTCTTACAAAAATATAATGCTCAAGTATGGAGCGAAGCTGAAATCAAAACTAACGATGGAGTTTTTTATAAGGGACGAATACTGCCCCGTTCGATAACTGCCGATGATAGGCATATCGTCATAAAGCTAAATACTGGATATAATATAGGAATAGCTGCCAAGAAAGTTACTGAAATTAAATCTGAAGGAAGAAATGAAGCTATCTATAAAGTTCCGGAAAAAGCCTTCCCTTTCGACCCGAAGAAGCCAAAAGTAAAGCTATTGGGAACTGGCGGGACAATCGCCAGCCGATTAGATTACAGAACTGGCGCGGTGATTCCAGCATTCTCTCCGGGCGAACTATACGGATCTGTGCCTGAGTTAGCTGATTATTGCAACCTCGAAACGGATAAGCTTTATGGAGTATTCTCCGAAAATATGGGAGCCGAACAATGGATAGGTTTAGCAAAAGCAATTGGAAATGAAATTGAGAAAGGAGTAAAAGGTATAGTCGTGGGACACGGCACTGACACTCTACATCACACAGCTGCAGTGCTATCATTCATGGTGCAGAACTCTCCTGTTCCGATTATTATGGTTGGCTCGCAACGCTCCAGTGATAGACCAAGTTCCGACGCAGCACTTAATCTAATGCACG
>CAZGXC010000038.1:0-19887 GCA_964529535.1 uncultured Hyphomicrobiales bacterium
TTCTCCGGAGTGCCAACGCCCATCAAGTAGCGTGGCTTCTCGATTGGTAATATCTCGTTAGTAACGTCTATCATATCATACATAAGCTCTGCCGGCTCTCCAACGGATAATCCGCCAATAGCATAGCCCTCGAAACCAATATCTACGAGTTGCTGAGCATAGGTGCGGCGCAATTCTGGATACATTGAGCCCTGCCCGATACCGAATTGAAATTGCCTATAATTATATAATGGCTCGCTTTCGAGGAAGGCTTTCCTGCTACGGATTGCCCATTTCTCTGATAATTGCATTGACTTAAGCGCAGGCTGAATATCGCAGGGATATTCGGTGCACTCATCAAGAACCATCATTATATCGGAGCCGAGCTGTCGCTGAATTTCAACAACCTTTTCTGGGGAGAACAAATGCTTTGATCCATCTAAATATGAAGCAAAGTGCGCCCCTTCCTCTGTTAATTTACGCAAATCTTTAAGCGAGAAAACCTGATAGCCACCACTATCGGTCAGGATGCTCGCCTTCCAATTCATAAACTTATGCAAACCGCCAAAATCATTAATAATATCAGTCCCGGGGCGTAAGTATAAGTGGTATGTATTCCCTAAGATAATACGAGTATCAAGCTCTTCGAGGGTGCGCGGATAGATTGCTTTTACCGTTCCCTGCGTGCCTACGGGCATAAATATTGGAGTGGGGATCTCGCTATGATCAGTCCTGATTGTTCCCACTCGAGCCTTTGATTTTGTATCTGTTTTTTCTAATGTAAAGAAGTTTTGATTCATTTTATTATATTTGATTATTTTTTGAATTAAGGTATCTCGAAATTCTTTCGAAGATACTAAAAGTAAGTAGCGAAGCCATTAATCCAGCCACATCTGCTAACCAATCGAAAAGCTCTACGGATCTGCCGGGGACGAAAGATTGATGGAACTCATCGCTTGCTGCATAAATCGCCCCGATAATAACAGTAAGAATGGCAATATATTTTTTGGGCTTCCCATTGATATTGGGGATCAGCGCAAATAAAATAGCGCAACCTAAAATAAAATATGCGATGAAATGCACGACTTTGTCGCCAAATTCAAAAGGCATATCAGGAACGTTATCCTGCGGAATAGACGAAGCAAAAAATATACATCCCGCCGCAAGAAGCGGCAGAATGTAAAATATTTTTGGATTAATTCTTTGAAATTTCATCTAAGTAATATTTTCTACAATTTGATAAACTTATAGAAATTATTCCCTATTTGTAACACGTATAATGAATTATCAAGGTCGGAAATATCAATTCTATTTGTATAATCTAATATACGGATTTTCTGACCCAATACATTATAAATCACAATTGGAGCATCAATTGGAGCACCACCAATATTTATTAAATCGCGAGATGCTTCGGGGAAAATTCTATGCGGAGCAGAAGAATTAGCGAAGCTATCCTCGACATCTGAAGTTATTTTCTTAATCGTAAATAGAGAGACGGAAGCCCTGCCAACATTGAAACGAGCTTTCTCATAATTTGGAACAGAATCGATGCTGACTATTCCTTCGGGCGAGTTGAAAACGAGTTTTTTATCATAAACGTATTTATTGCCATCTAAGAAACTAATATCAATGTAATAATTCTTAAACATTGGGCAAGGTGAACTTTGAACTTGCTTTGATAAAACATCTACTTTGCAGAATTTATTATCGGGATAATTATTCTTATTCACTGTGAGTTCTACCTGTGGGAAGCAAGCTCCGTAAATCCATTGCTCGAAAAACTGTGTTATGTCGCGTCCAGCAAATTCCTCTAAATCTTTCTTTAATATTGCTGTGTTTATATTGCTTAATTTGTTCTTTTTCAAATAATGCTTAATGCCACCGAAAAATAGAGAGTCGCCCAATTCTTCGCGCAGCATTGCCACGACGACCGCCCCTTTATCATAAATCAATTCGGGGTAATTTGATAGATCGCTATGAGAGAAATTATACAATGGAGAATTTTTGGCATTTGAACTACTGCTACCAGTAAATGAATAAGCATTCTGCAAAATTTTACCCTTGAATTTCAAACTTGCTTCTTCGGGAGTCTCCGATGCTAAATACTCAAGCCAAAGAGCCTCGCTGAATGTAGCAAAACCTTCATTAAGCCAAGCATCGCGGAAATCCAATGGAGTAACCGAGCCGCCGAACCAAGAGTGAGCCAATTCGTGTGCTGCGATTTTAGAAGATGGGTCAGATGGAGTAAGGACGTTCTCGTCAATTGCTATCATTGTTTGATGCTCCATTGAGCCAATAGGAGTCAGCACGTAGCCGACTTTCTCGAATGGATATTCACCATAATTTTTCGTGAAGCAATCTATCATTTTCGGGAGTAGTTTCAGCCCAGATTTCGCCTTTTCTACGGAATTAGATTTGGCATAAATAAGATTTGGAACGCTCGTGCCGGCGATAGAGATAGTTTCTAATTTACCTATTGCGAAGCTAAGCATGTAGGTAGCCGCAGGGACGTCGCCTTGCCATAAAAATTCCTTTAATCCACCATCAATTTTCTTCTCGCTAATTAGCTTGCCGCTTGCCGCAACGGTTAAGCTATCGGCTACTTTTATGTTAATTGTATATTTTGCCTTATCAGATGGGTGATCATAGCACGGGAACCAATAGCTACCGGCAGAAATATTAGGATTGTAAAATCCTACTCCCATATTGAACATCAGGTCGTTTTTGAAATGCACACCGCCCCATTTGCCTTTGCCAGCTTCGATGATAGGCGTGCCACTATATTCCACCTTTAAAGTGAAATTGCTATCCTTTGCGTCTGATAATTTAACGGCATAATTCTGCATATCAGAAGTTTCATTAGATACTGTGTATTGTGTTTCCTTATCATTGAGAAATACTTTATTAACGCGCAAACCATTAAGCTGGAAGTAAAAATAATTATCTGCGGAGATTGTATCCTGCCGAACATTAATAAGGCAAGTCCCATTAATAGTTTTTTCTGTTGGCTTGCACGTAATATCAATATTATATGCCTGCACGTCCCATGGCTGCTTTACATATTTTAGTGGCGACGAGGGATTGTTTGCGAAAATCGAGCCTGATGAAATCGATGAAGAAATCACCAAGGCTATGAGTATCATTTTGAGAAGTTTATTCATGAGTATCTCTTTAAATTAGTATGTTTTTAGTAAATTGCTTGTTATTAATTGTTATTGATTATCTCGTTTAATGATAATTCTTTAGTTGTATTATTTTATTTATACTATTTCGTGATTATTATTAATTTCTGCGCCGTGATGCTGTCCCAATGCGAAATCCGAATCAAGTATAATCCGCTAATCAAATTATTGTGAATTACTTTCCGTCCATTCATATCCGCAGGCAGGAAGCCAGCTTCGATGACTTTGCCCAATTCGTCGTATATTTGATATTTGAGCAAGACATCTTTCGATGAAGAGTAATCAATCAAAATCGTATTCTCGAGAGTAGAGATTTTCGCTTTGGCTGTGATTAACTCAAATTTGCTATGCTCTGCTATTGGCGGACAATAATTATACAAAGTCAAAAATCCATTTTCGTAAATAGCATTCACCCTCTTTGGAGAGAAGATCCGCGAACCAACTATCCGCAAGGAAGTCGTATCGGGCAAGCTAAGCATAGCAATAGACGAAATGCTAATGCTCTGAGTGGGTGATTTTATGAAATTTGCTGCTTCATTTCCGCGCAAAGTAAATGATAAGCCATCGCTATATTTCTCAAAATCAACAATCCGCGAATTGTATTTTATCTCTTGTAGGCTTGCCAAACTCCTGTCATATCGCAAATCGAAACTAATGCTATCGATAGGGACGTAGCTCGGCAGGGTATCCGAACAAATTATTTTGATATTGAAGGAATCATTTGGCATTTGTCGGTATTTCTCCGAAAATATCTTGATTGTATATTTCTCTTCCGGCACTTCGCCTTTAATATCAATCTTATTAAGATTTTCGCAATGCGAGAAATATGTAATCTCCAGCACTGAATTAATGCGCGTAAATTCCGGCGGATTGCTCAAAGTGATTCTTACCTTGCGTTGCTCGTCGATATTAAGTATATCGCCAGGAGCAATGCCGTTAAATGTAATGTATTCACTGGCTTCACCACGCAATTGAACGCTCTTAATCTTTAATGGCACATTGGATTGATTCTGCAGATTGGCTGAATCTATAAAGACAAGCCCAGCCCACAAATTGCTGAATGTAATTTGCGATGGCTTAAGCTCAAGTCCTTTATTAATTTTAAATAAGCTGATATTATAATCGAAGACTGCCGGACAAGGATGGCTATTTAGCTTAATCAAATGCTTTATCTCTCCGATTTTTGATAATTTCGATGGATCTATGCTTATCACTAAATATTTAGTAGAAAATGCAGGAATGCTAAGTCTATCATTGTCGATATCCAAACCATCGAGCTTGCCTAAATCTACGGAAATTTCGCTTGAAATATTCCCGTCATTCCTGATATAAATTGTATCATAGACTATTGGGTCGCAATATTCCAAACTATCGAAGTTCGAGAAATTCTTAAGCAATATCGGCTTCGCAACACCGAAATATCCTCTAAGGTCAATTTGCAGATAGCCATCGATTAAATTTCGCGAATAGATCCTCGCTTCGCCAATGGTCGTGCCCGTATCAATAGGCGTGAAAGAAATATCAAACTGCAGAGTTTTCCCTCCTTCAATGGTAAGCGGAAATGAATAGTCGCCTAATTTAAAAGCAGGATTTATGATAATAATGCTATCAATTATCTCACCTTGCTCGCCAATGTTCTTTAATTCTAGTTTACTTAATTGCGTCGTCGACTTACAAAAAACATCATTGAACTTAATTAGATTATTGAAAGTAAGTTCCGAGCTGATACTCCGAATTATCACCGGTATTTTAACTATTTTTGGGCAAATACCGCTAAAATAGAGCAATAAAGTATCGTGATAAATTCCATCTTTGCTTGTATTGATGACGATTTCTAAATTATATGAAGTAGAATCAATGAAGCTGATTTTCTTATCAAAATCATATTTAATATTACAATTCTGATGTTTAAGCACGCTACGAACGGAATCAAGCGTTAGCGTTCCATATCCGCGGGAGGCAATATTAATATATAAACTATCTGCTTTCTTCGTGAGCTTTGTTATGTTAATTTCGCTCGGATTGGGGATAATCTGAACATCTTCTGCTTCGCCTTGAAAGAATAGTGAATCGCTATCATCGCAAGTGGCAGATTTGAAAGCTAATTTTAGGGAGAATTTCCCGGGCTTTTTAGGATAAATAAATACTGTGTATGTAATTACTTCGCCAGGGTTAATTGAATAAGCATTATCTATCTTGTATATAGTCTTGAAATTACAATTTACCGTATTGAAGGTAAAACGATAGTTCCCTGCTGCAAATGATAAATTTTTGACAAGAAAAGTGGTGATAGCTGAATCCCCATAGCATAATTTGAAATCTTGCTTATCATTCCGCTGAGTATTTATCAAAGAGTAATTATTCTCAATTATAACGCGGATTGTATAAGGATTTTTACCTAATACATTAATGCTATCTGCCATTGGCGGAGGAGAATAGCTATAATATAATGTAGAGTCATTATTATTTATTTTGATATATAGAGTATCTATCGGAGCAGTAGGCAATTTCGGCAATGCTATTTGTAAATAATCAGTTTCATTGATTTTGAGCTTCGCCGGCATAGCTTTATCCGAGGCAAACCCAACAAACACAGCCTTCGGATTAGAAAGCTCCACTCTATCGATATTCAGCACAGCATTACCAGTGTTAGTAATCGGGATATTCAGGAATTTCTGGCTGCTCGGCAGGCAATTCAGATTGATAGTGGTATCATTCGCATTGATGATTCCCGAGCGCACGTATGCTTTCAGCTTGATGATAGTATCCTTATTGCATGGCTGCATTGATACTTTATAATTTATCTCTATTTTCCCCGTATCTCTTGAATGAAGAATAAAGTTTACTTTGTATGGATCTCCATTCCCTTGCGTATACCCAGAGAAATCAGTTGTGATAGCTTCATTTGCTTTATCGGGGATTATGGAGGAAATATATTCCCCAGGATTCTCCGCTGAAAATTTCAGGGTCTTAGTATGGATAGTATTTGCATAAACTGTATCGAAATCTAATATCTTGCTTTCGGGTTTCATCGTTGAACTTGATGAAAATCCTTGCAAAGTAGCGTCAATCTTGAGAGTATTATTCACAGTGGCTCGCAGAGTAGCCGCCTTATGCCCAAAGCTATCCGGAGAGAATTTGACAATTAGCCTAATTGTTCCGCAAGAAGGCAGTATAATCGGATTATCTATTGGCGGTTGAACGATAGAGAAGCTATTGGATTCATTGTTAATCAGATCAAATCGAACCGATGCCCCCCTAAATGATTGATTCCAGAAGTAGAGCGTGTCTATTTTTTCATCGGGAAAGCATGCCCCACGGAAAAACAAATGGTCAGGAGTAAAAGAACAAGAATCGCGGGATAGCTTCCAAACGCCTCTGCCCACGACCCAAGCATTGTATTCATTTATAAAGAAAATGTCATCTAAATCATTATTGAATACTCCGCAATTACGCATCTCCCAATTTAGCCCGGCATCTTCTGTCTCGCAGACAAAACCTCTGTATCCGCAAGCCCATCCTCTAATTGTATCGAGCAGGAAAGTCCCATACATTGGTGCAGAAGTTCGGACTTTATTCCACGCTTTGCCACTATCAATCGAGAAATAAAGACCTCCACCATAATAACCACCTTGGCAAGCGTTGCCTCCGAACTCACTGGAGCCAGACAAAGGCAATAGGAATGAAGCACGGTAGCGTGTAATTTCTTCTTGCCAATGATTGTATCTATCATCTATTTCCGTATCTCTATATTTAGCCCAAGACCTGCCACCATCATAAGTAACGTATAGCTTACCGCTTCCCGTGGCATATCCCAAACCATTTGGATCATAAAGGATTAAGTCCGTCATTCCAGAGTTAGCTTCATTTGTAGTAAATAAGGTCCAAGAATATCCGCCGTCCTCTGTTCGCCAAAACCTCTGAATATTATCAATACAGCCCTCGCCGACAACAATACCGACATTTGCGTTTACGAAATAGCAGCCCCAAAGATTTCCCATCCGAAGATCTGAAATATCGCTCCAAGTAGCCCCGCCATCGCTGCTTTTGAATATCCCCTGCACACCAGAGCAAAATCCAACATTTTGATTTACAAAATGTATGCTTTCTAAGTGATAAGCATTATTTGAAATTGTAGCACCTTGCCAAGTTTCTCCGCCGTTGCTTGTTCGCAAAATTTTACTATTAAATCCGCATATCCAGCCGTAATTTGGGTTGGTCGGCAGGAAATAAACATCTAAGTAATAGTTGTTTTCATACCCAGATGGCAGGTTTTTGATCTTTTGCCAATAATCCGCTTTGCTTGGGATTATGAATGAGAAGATCATTAGTAAAATTATTATGATGCGATTATACATTTTTTATCAAAATATGTGCTATCAATTAGAAATATAAAAATACGCAAAAATATAGTATTTACCAAGAAATTGCGATAATTCAACACAATTCATTAGGTATAAGTTAATAATTCATCTACAAGTAAATAATATAAAAAATAGTCCGAACATCTGGGATATTCGGACTATTATTATTCTCTGGTGAAAAATTGAAGCTAATTAATATGCTAATTTTACTTCTTTTACTTCACTTAATTTTGATTTTAATATTCTTTCTACGCCACCTTTTAGGGTCATAGAAGCACCTGCGCATCCGGCGCAAGCACCTGCGAGAGCTACGTAAACGGTTCCATCTGGATCGACGCTCACGAGCTCGATTATCCCGCCATCTGCTTCGATAAATGGGCGGATATCTTGTTCTATTATTTCATCTACCAATTCTTCTATTGGTCTATTGTTGTTTTCCATTATTTTATTCCAAATTATTGTTTTATTAATTGTGTTACTCTTATTAACGTATCTTGTTTTCTTTTATTGAAATTAATTGCGAAGTCTCTTCTCTTAGCCAATCATTACGTTGGTCTTTGGTAATTTGAAATTCGGTTCTAATTTTGGTCTATGGAATGCCATAAAGAAAGTTAAAACACTTATTCTACCAATGAACATGCATAATATTAGCACTATTTTAGAGGCATCGGACAATAATGGAGTTAAGTTTCTGGACAATCCTACTGTCGATAATGCCGAAACTACGTCGTAGCTAATATCTACGATTGAAAATTGTGGGTCAAGCACTGATATTATTAGCGTGCCGGCGAAGGCGCACATTGCATAAGTAAACATTATTAATAATGCTTTACGCACGATTTCTCTATGAATTTCTCTGTTGAATATTATCAATCTCTCCTGCCCCTTCAGCAATCGAATGAATTGCATAAATACAATCGCGAATGTTGTGGTTTTCACACCGCCACCAGTAGATGCAGGAGATGCACCGATTGCCATCAGGATTAGGGTAATCAAGACGGCTGGTCCCTTCATCATTTCAATTGGAGTGGTATTGAATCCGGCAGTTCTCGTCGTTACCGATATAAACAAAGCGTGGAAGAATTTGTTAAATTCTGATGCCCCCGGTAAATACGGCATTTGCTCGACAAAATAGATAACTATAGCCGGCAAAAAGATTAATATTCCCGTGGTAATAAGGGCTAATTTAGTAGTAATCGTCAACTGGTATCTTATGCGCTTTTGATGTCTTTGGAATGGCTTTAGATGCACTATGTTTTGCATTACGGGGAAACCAATACCACCCAAGACTATGAGTATCATAATAAATGATACGAATAAGTAATTATTCTGGACGATTGGGTTCATTAAATTCCCCTCAAATGTTGAAAAGCCGGCATTACAGAAGGCAGAGACGGAATGGAACATCGAGGTGTAAATCAAGACCCCGTCTGGCTGAAGTATCGAGCCACCAAGGGAGAAATACATCACCATGGCACAAAACAGCTCTATAAATGCTGTATATAAGATAATTCGCTTGATCATCTGCGTTACGTCGCTGAGGTTATCGTCGCTTAGGACATCGCCCATTATTACGCGTATCTGGAAGCTGATTCCTCCATTTGCAAACATAGCAAATAGTGCCGTCAGGGTTAGCACGCCGAGTCCCCCCACTTGAATAAGCGAGACGATAAATATTTGCCCCTGGGTGGAGAAGTCTTTTGCTGTGTCTACCACTACTAATCCCGTAACGCATACGGCACTGGTAGAGGTAAAGAGTGCATCGACATACTTCATTTGCTCGTGCCCAGTCGGGACGGATTTAGGCAATACCAAGAGGAATGAACCGAATAGTATTATCAAGGCGAAACTGATAGTAAATATTGCGCCCGAATGAAGCTGTATTCTGCCTAATCTCTGGGAATATTTCAGTAATTTCTTAATGATTACCAATAGAAATGGGAGCTGGGCTACAATTAAATAGATGATGCCGAGGTCATTTTCCCGAAGGCTTGGCACTATCATTTTAAAGATATTCGTTACCTGCTCTGGTAATAATAGATATACAAGGAATAGAAGGGCAAGTATTATCTCGACGTAACGCTTTTTGATAAAAGCCGTTTTCTCTTCGACAATAATTATCCTATAAATCTCTTGCGAGATAAAGAATCCGATTTGGATTTTAATAAAGATTGTGAGGATATCGATGACATTATCGCTTAGGACGAATCCTGTCATCATTATCAACATTATGAAGGAAAAGAAGCCAAATATCGATAAAATGATATTTAATGTGTAGAAGGTAGCTTGTTGCTTATCTTGCTTAGTCATGACAATTTAATAATTGATTGTTTGCTTAGTCTTATTGTAAATAGTGCTTTATGTGATTGTATCAGATTTGCTTTTATTGCTCGTCTGTTATTTCTTTTTCTATTGCTTCTGTGTATTCAGGGATTTCGAAAGTTCTATCGGGCGACATCTCGTTATTTACGATATTGAGTAATATTCCCTGGTTGCTGTCTTTATCCTGCTTATCCATTATCTCATCGATTTCCCTTAGTCTTGGTAATTCATCTATTGAGTTAATTCCGAATGCTTTCAGGAAGTTCGTGGTAGTCCCATAGAGTAATGGCTTGCCGATCATATCTCTTCTGCCGGTAATTTCTATCATTCCTTTTTCGTTCAAGGAGTTTACTATTTCATTTGAGTTTACTCCTCGGATTTGCTCAATCTCTGGCTTGGATATTGGTTGGCGATATGCTATTATTGCTAATGTTTCGAGTGCTGCTTGAGAGAATCGTTTTTTTACTTTATATTTAGAGATTCTTTGTAGCAATTCTCCGTATTCTGGATTCGAGGCATATAGGAAGGCGCCGGCGTTCTTTATTATTCTGAATGGTCTTCCGGACTTCTCTAAGTCCTGATTAATTTCATCGATGATTTCAACGAAGATGGAATCATTTTGCTTGCTATTGTTTATATATCCGCTTTGCTCTTCGCTATTTTTCTCGTCTAAATTATCTTCTCTATCTGTATTATTTTCGTCTAAATTATTTTCTTCTTGGGCTTCTGCTTCACTGCTCTCTATTTTATCACCAATTAAGTTGAAGATTTTGTTAAGCATTTCAATATTGGTTGCTTCGTCGGAGGCAAAAATCACCACTTCGACCAATGCTTTTTGCTCGCTTCTTTCGAGTTTTAGAAATTCGTTATTCTTCCAATTATCCATTTCTATATCTTTGATTGTATTTGTCTTGATTGTTCTTTTTATTCTTATATAATTTATGCTGCTTCAGTCTCATTATCCAATTCAATGCTTATGACTATGTCTTCGAATGAGTCATCTTGCAGAATAGTTATTTGCTTTTTTCTGAACAGTTCTAATAATGCCAGGAAAGTAACTATTATCGTTGGCTTATTCATATCTTGAATATACTTTGAGAATATTACTCTGCGCTTTTTCTGCAGTATATTCATAATCTCCAATGCCTTTTCCTCCACTGTAACGGGGAATAAATGCACTACGTGATCGTCTTCGGCTGGGACATTTTTTCTATCTAATATTTTGCTGAATGCCCGCATTAAATCAAATAATCCGGCATTTGTATAGCTATTCTTTTGTGCTTCTTCTGCGCTTTTGCGGTCTTCGTCGAATATCTTGCGATAATATATATACCTCTGGTTTTCCTCCATTTCTCTCAAATTCATAGATGCTTCTTTGTATCTCTTGTATTCGAGCAGTTTCTGGACTAACTGATTGCGCGGGTCTTCGATTGGGTTGCCTTCTTCGTCCTCGTCTCGCGGGAGCAGCATCTGGGTTTTGATATACATGAGCGATGCTGCCATTACGAGGAACTCCCCAGCCAACTCCAAATCGAACTGCTGCATTAAGCGTATATATTTTAGGAACTCCGCAGTGATTTTCGCAATGGGAATATCATAAATATTCAGCTCATCTCTTTTAATGAAATATAGCAGGAGGTCGAATGGACCCTCGAAATTTGGTAATTTTAATTTATACATTTATAAATCTTATATACTAATTTATATATAATAATCCTATTAATTTAAGAATGCAAAATTAGCTGTTTATTGGGAAATAAAATAATATATTATTACACTTTTTTTGATTATATATAAAAAAGAAGCTGTCCCAGCGGAACAGCTTCTTTTTTTTAAAACTTATCTTTGATAGAGTTTTAAAAATTACGAGCAATACTACCTGTGCAATGATTGTGCTTCTTGTACATTATCGCTCGTGGCTCCTTTTTTCATAATCATTCCAACTACATTTCCAATTATCGTGAGCGCTCCACCGATTAGGAGCATCCAAATTCCAATTCCTGGGCTGATACCAGCGTCTTGCGCATCGCCTAAATATACAATAGCCAGGGCAAGCACTATTAATCCCAAAATCATAGAGATTGCATTTAGCCACTTTTTGCCTACTAATGAAGCAATTATTGCGACCACTCCGAGGATGATATAGAAAATACCTACACCAGACCCTCCATCAAACAAATTAGCCTTAATTCCCATTATTTCAATAGCTGGGAGAAATAAACTAACGATGGTACTTAGACCACCTGCGAGTAATACATAATTTAATTTCATAAGCTATCACCTTGTAATTATTTGTTATTATACTATTTAAATGTGTATCTATTTAATTACGCATTTAATTACTGCAGTATTTTCACTTTTTTCGGTAAAAATACGTAGTGAAAATTCAGTATTTTTACTCTTGTGTAGGGAATAATATCATCGTAATTTTGCACAAAATACGTAGTGAGTTTTTGCACAAATCATTAATCAATTTTACTATCTCATTATTTTGGAGCAACTTCCAAAGTTAAACACATAGATTTTTTTCTAATTAAATTTGTGTCGATGCCTTGTATTAATAGATAATTTTGTATTTTTGTAAACTGTTTGTTGTGCGAATAATATAATGAAATCAAAATTATGAAATTTGTTATTCAAATCTTTTTAGTTGTCGTCATTTGTGCAGGAAGATTATCTGCTCAGACCTCTGCTTCTTCTAATGCTAATGACCCAGTTAATCGAGCTGACACCCTCCTTTCTGAGGGAAAGTATAGCGAGTCTATTACTCTTGCTAGAAATGCTATATTCATTAAAACTAAGGTAAAAGATTATTCGAGTGTTGTCAAGGCTTATAGCATTATTTGCCAAAACTATATTATGAAGGAAGAATATGAGAAGGCTGTGAAAATATCTGACACGGTAATTATAATGGCAAAAAAGCATAATATCACACAAACCATTGCTTCGCTATATGGAGATAAAGGCATTGCTTTAATATACTTAGGAAATTATGATGAAGCAATGGCATCACTGCAATCCTCACTTGAACACAATAGAAAAAACAACAACTTAGATGGTATTTCCACAACTCTCAATTCAATTGGCAAGATATATAAGTTTTGGCATAGATATGATGACGCAATAAAAGTATATAAAGAAGCATTAGAAATTGATAGGAAACTCAATAAACAAAGCAAGATAGCTACGAGACTCGCCGGAATTGCCTCGGCATATAGATTAAAAGGTGATTACGACCAAGCCCTGAAATATCAGAAAGAAGCATTGTCAATTGAAAATAAATTGGATAATAAATACAAAGTGGCTGTGCGATTAGATCAGCTCAGAGAAATATACCAAGCCAAAGAGGAATTCGAAAAGGCAGAGCTGTTTTATAGTGAATCATTAGCCCAGTTAGATATTGCGGATAAAGATTTGCCAACAGAAGGCAAACACACGGTTTCCCGTTGTATTATTCTTAACCATTTAGGCAAAATTAATGATATTCTGAATAAACCAGCACAAGCTCTGAAATACTTGTATGAAAGCTATGAAATTGCTACAAAGGTAAAGTATCATATGTATATGATGAAAAACGCCCAAGAGCTTTCAGATGTTTATGCTAAGCAAGGAAATCATAAATTAGCATACGATTTTTATAAGCGATATTCAAATATTAAAGATTCTACTTTTAACGCAAATAGCCAAAAAACAATTGCTGAATTTAGAGAAAAATACGAGACCGAGAAGAAAGAAAATTCAATAGCACTACTGACAAAAGATAATGAGCTAACAAATTACAAATTAAGCCAGCTATCCCAGCAGAGAATCCTTTATATTGCTCTGTTGATTATCTTGGCTCTCATCGCGGGTCTATTGTATATGAAGTTCTATTATAAAAAAATTACAAATAGAGAGCTGGAAAGCAAAAACTTAGAGTTGGAAGAAATCAATAGGCAAAAAATAGATTCTTCTCTATTATTTCTCACGATTTGCGCTCGCCAATTTCATCTTTCCAGATGATTACCAACTCGCTAAATGCGTATTTTGAAAAATTCGATAAAGATACTTTGCAATCAATGATTAAGGAAATGAACGAAACGGCTATTCAGCTGAACGTTTTCCTTAAAAACTTACTCGATTGGGCTATGACGCAAACCGGAAAGACAGTCCCAAATAAAAGCGTCTTCCAGCTAAACTCCATCTGCCCAACTATTCTTGAAATGATAGAGAAAGATGCTGCCAGAACCAACCTAAAAATTGAAAAGGACTTGAACTGCGACGCGAAAGTATTTGCAGATGAACAGATGATCACAACTGCGATGCGAAATATTATCAGCAATGCGATAAAATTTGCCGACCCAGAATCGGTGCTAAAAATTAAAATAGCTGAAGATTATGACAATTGGAAGCTATCCGTGTCGAATCAAGGACCGGGAATGACACCCGAAGAAGTCCAAATGCTATTTAGATTAGACGTTAATCCAATAAAGATTGGAAGCCACCATGCCAAAGGCAGTGGTATGGGATTAATAATATCCAATGAGATGATGAAACTTAACGGTGGGCTGATCCAAGTCGATTCAGCAAGCCCAGAAAATACTACTTTTAGCATAGTTATTCCAAAATTCAAGGAAAGTCCGAATGAATAAGATAAAAGTTGCAATATTAGACGACCATAAAATTGTCCGAGATGGATTAAAAGCGATTATTTTCGGGAATGATAATTACCGTATAATTATCGAGGCAGGCTCTGCCAAAGAGTTAAAAGAGTTAATGACTGAAGATAATATACCCGAAATTTTGCTTTTGGATATTAACTTACCAGACGCATACGGATTAGATCTTATCCCAAGCCTAATGATCAACTATCCAAGTCTTAAAGTATTAGTCCTAAGTTCGAATTATAGCGAAGAAATTCTGACGGAATCTATACAGGCGGGAGCATTGGGCTATTTGAATAAAGATTCATCTGGCAGCGAACTGCTGCAGGCGCTCGAAGAAATTCAAAATGGTGATCCATATTTTGGAAAAAATATGACAAGCATTATTTTCAAGCAATTCAGCACCATGGTTAAAAACTCGATTCAAGATGAATTGCAAATCAGCAGCAAGGAAAAAGAAATAATTTCGATGCTAAGCATCGGAATGACCTCCAAAGATATTGCCGATAAATTATGCCTGAGCCACAGAACTGTGGAGACCCATAAGAGGAAAATTATGGAGAAGCTCAACGTCAAAAATACTGTAGAATTAATAAGTTTTGCCTATAAGAATGGATTGATTCAAAAGTAGAATTACCCAGAAATAATTTCTCCATCAATATAATATAATATTCAATACAAAAAAAGAAAAGCTGCCAGAGGCAATCAGGCAGCTTGAATTATATATTTAATGTCGAAGAATTATTTTATTTTGCTTCAGTATTTTTTTGCTTTAGTAATTATCTTACTTAAGTGATTTAAGTGGCTTCACGAAATACATTACATTTTTATCCACTGTATTATTTAGCAGCGGAGCAATTTTCGCTTCGTAAGTCCCAGTGCCGTTTATACCGAAATCATCATCATTTACAATAGCGATTAGATTATCATTAATTATTACTATTCCCTCTGGTTTATCGTGAGGATAATTCGGAATAGACATGATATCAAAAGCTAATTCCTTAGTCGCTACGACTATTCCTGCTGCTGCAAGATCCTCCGCTGTGCATTGCTCGATAGTTTTTGTGCCAATCATCTTTCCGCTTGGCAGATCAGAGCTAACATCAGTAGCTTTGGAAATATCTATTTTATATACCTTTTTCGAGCAAGAAGCATCTTTGCCGGGCATTTTGCCATCTCTCTCTAACACCAAAAATGTATTATCTGTAATTGCTGTTATCTCGCTATTTGCCATATCAGGGCTATCCAATACATATAGATATTCTTTGCTCTTTCCAGTAGCAAGCTCGAAGAATAATATTCGGCATACAGTCCCTTTCTTTTTCACGCTTTTATCTGGGTTATATAATGGAGATTGCATCATTCCCACTAAATACTTGCCATTCGGAGTGATTGCAAGACCTTCCATACCTCTATTTGCGCGACGCTTTGCGAATACTGGTGGCATTTTGCGAGCAGTATTGAATGGATTCACCCTCTCTATTTCCTGACCATTAGAATTTAAATGGACTAAGTGCGGACCGTATTCATCTGAAAGCCAGAAAGAGCCATCTTTCATTGCGACGAGACCTTCGGGATCCAAGCCATTAACATCTGTGTTCAAGACATTGCCCTTGGTATCCTTTGGAGTTTCACCAGTGCCACCTACTCCAGCTGGATTTGGTAAACCAGTGATTTTCTGTCCTGCTGAATTTTTAATATCTATAACATTTACGAGAACGAGGGAGTCGCCTTGAAGCTTAAATTTACCGATTTGCGGAGTAAATTCTGGATTAGAGAATACCTTTACATCATCTTCGCTTCCGTCTATATTTGGACCTCTATCAGTCATAATATAGAAATATCCATCTCCGGAAGCGGAAGCAGCAGAACCAAATCCGCCATTATAGACTTTTACGTCTCCGACGGTGCTCATTACTGTTTGCTTATTCAATGTAGCTTTCGTTGGGTAACTTACGCTTTGGTTAGTTGGATTATCTGTGCCGCAAGAGCTTAAGCTGATTAGCCCTGCTGAGAGTAGCAATCCGCTTACGATTTTTTTAAATTGATTTGTCATATAACTTATAATATTTAATTAAATTTTACGAAAAGTATTTGAATTTTACGAAAAGCAAAATTACGACAATACTATGAACTTAATATTAAGATTAAGTTAAAGTTTCGTTTAAATAAAAGCGACTATCAATGATAAAACAATAGAAATTTTTGAAAGAAAACAATTTTTCAAGGGAAATTATCTTTTTCTTGATTTTATAATATAAAATTCGTAAATTGTATTTCTTTTTTAGAACATACAATTTTTTATTAACATAAACAAGGATTCTTTAAATGCAGAAATTCAAGAATTACATTAATGGCGAATGGGTTGCTCCATTATCTAATGAATATTTCAACAATATTTCCCCAGCAAACACTGGAGATATTATCGGTGAGTTCCCTCTATCAGGGCAAGAAGACGTAAACGCAGCAGTAGCAGCAGCAACTGCAGCATATAAATTATGGAAAAACATCCCAGCACCAAAGCGCGGAGATATTATGCGCAAAGCTGGCGATATTTTCTCTCGCAGAAAAAAAGAATTAGCAAGAGTGATGACTCGCGAAATGGGCAAGCCTACATTTGAAACAGAAGGCGACGTCCAAGAAGCAATCGATACAGCATATTATGCTGCAAGCGAGACAAGACGCCTTTTCGGCAACACTGCTCCATCGGAAATGCCAAACAAGATGAATCTATCCTTCAGAGTGCCAATCGGCGTAGTAGGTGTAATTACTGCATTTAATTTCCCAATCGCAGTGCCATCTTGGAAGATCCTCCCAGCAATCGCTGCCGGAAATACCGTAGTATTCAAACCATCAAAAGATGCTCCACATTCAGGCGTTATTTTCGCTGAAATTATGGAAGAAGCAGGATTCCCTAAAGGCGTGTTCAACGTCCTACTTGGCAAAGGTAGCATGGGAAATATGATAGTAGAACACCCAGACGTAAAAGTTGTGGGATTCACTGGCTCCACTGACATCGGTTGCAAAATCGGCGAAATCGGCGGAAGATTAAACAAAAAAGTATCCCTTGAAATGGGTGGCAAAAACGCTCAAATCATTATGCCAGATGCGAATATGGAACTCGCTATCGAAGGCGTGCTATGGGGCGCATTCGGAACTACTGGACAAAGATGCACAGCTACTTCCAGACTAATCGTCCATAAAGATTGCTACGATCAAGTAATCGCTACACTCGCTGAAAGAGCTAATAAATTAAAACTCGGCGACGGGCTCGTAGAAGGAAATGAAGTAGGACCAGTAATTCACGAAAATTCACTCAAAAATGTAGAGAAATACTGCAAAATCGCCCTTGAAGATGGCGGAAGATTAGTATGCGGTGGAGAAAGAGCTACTGAAGGAGACCTCGCAAAAGGTCTATTCTGGAAGCCAACAATCTTCGCAGACGTTACTAAAGACATGAGACTTTTCAATGAAGAAGTATTCGGACCAGTTCTATCCGTAACAAAAGCAGAATCTCTCGAAGATGCAATCGCATTGCAGAACCATTGCGAATATGGATTATCTTCATCAATATACACTAAAGATGTAAATGCTGCATTCCAAGCAGTTCGCGACATCGAAGCAGGAATCACTTACGTAAATAGCCCAACAATCGGCGCTGAAGCTCACATGCCATTCGGCGGAGTAAAAGGCACTGGAAATGGACATCGCGAAGGTGGCTGGACTGTATTCGATATCTTTACTGAATGGAAAACAGTTTATATTGATTATTCAAATCAATTACAAAGAGCTCAAATAGATAACTATTAATAGCTAATAATACAAATAAAAAAGAAGAGCGAGGCTTTCCCAAGTCCCGCTCTTCTTATATTTATGCAAAAATTGATTTTTCTTTAGTTATTATCATTTTAGGGATGCTAATATCAATTATCCATTGGATAAACTATCCATTGGATATAATATTATAGGTATCTCTTGCGATGATTAACTCTTCGTTTGTTGGGATAACCCAAACTTCTATTTTGCTATTTGGAGTGCTTATTTTGCCTTCTTTGCCTCTCCAAGTTGTTGTATTTAATTCTTTGTCTAATTCTATTCCGAAGAAGGACATATTTTCTAGAATTATGCTGCGTGGGATTGGTCCATTTTCGCCAATTCCACCAGTAAATACGATGGCTTTTGCCCCGTTTAGAGCTGCTAAATAAGAGCCAATATATTTCTTGATTCTATAAGAAAATACATTCATTGCTAATTCTGCGTGCTTGTCGCCTTTGTGAATAGCATCTTCGATATCTCTCATGTCATTGCTGATTCCGGAAAGACCCTTTACGCCAGATTGCTTATTCAATACTTCAAACACCTCTTCGATAGTTTTTTTCTCTTTATGAGAAATATATTCGATAAGCGAAGGATCAATATCACCGCTTCGAGTTCCCATAACCAGCCCTTCAAGCGGAGTCATACCCATCGAAGTATCGATAGAGCGACCGCCCTTAATAGCAGCGATGGAGCAACCATTGCCCAAGTGCGCGGAAATAATATCCGTATTTTCTGGCACAGATCCAGTCAGAGCGCAATAGCGTTCGTGTATATATCTATGCGAAGTGCCGTGGAAACCATATCTACGGATTCTATAATTCTCGTAGTATGAATAAGGGATAGCATACATATATGCTTCTGGTGGCATAGTAGTATGGAAAGCAGTATCGAATACGGCAGCCTGTGGGAAGTCCTCTCCGAATGTTTCGTTAATCGCTCTAATCCCCTTTAAATTAGCAGGGTTATGCAATGGAGCAAGCTCCGTGCATTCTTCGATTTTCGCAATCATCTGCGGAGTTACTTTAACTGAGCTGTTAAATTCTTCGGCTCCATGCACAGTGCGATGCCCAACGGCGTGGATATCCTTTAAGGATTTTATGCCGTCGATATTTCCATCTTCTGAAGTAATCCAATTAATTATTTCTTGGACAGATTCTGTGTGCCCTTCGAGGAATTTATTATATTTTTTCTTGGGATGACCAGGGGCTTCGAAAGAAATTGCAGCTTCGCTACCAATTCGCTCAATAATACCTTTGGCAAGCACTTTATCAGTATGTGCCAAAATTTTCTCGCTGTCCGTTTCAATGATTTGGAATTTCAGCGATGAACTACCTGTGTTTAAGACTAATATATTCATTTTTTGTTCAAACCATATTTATAATATTTCTATTAATAATATTGAAGTATTAGCTTGCTAATTATTTCATTAGATGACAAGTTTTTTTGTTTTTTTAGTAAAAAGAAGAAATAATGTAATTAGCAATCAAAGGAACACAGAGAAAAGCTATTGAATATCGCTAATTTTTCGTAAATTTGTAGTCTTAATTAAATTATATAATAATATGGTAAAATCAT
>CAZGXC010000039.1:0-5935 GCA_964529535.1 uncultured Hyphomicrobiales bacterium
CAGCTGCAGAAGCAGGAGTTCCATTTGCCCTTACGTAGCGGACAGTAGCATCTCCTGGCGTATAGTTTAACAATAGTATCATCGCTATTGTTAGGAGTCTGACAAAATTTTTCATTGTGATTATTCCTTGAAATAATTTATAATTAGTTGTTTTTTTTACCAACTGCAAATATACGAAATATTATAACGCAAGTCAATACGTAAAATTACTGAAAATCACTAGGTATTTTGTGCAGTTTTTTTTGGTAAAACTACGTAATTTGTGCAAAGTATTGATTTTCTCCCACAGCTAAAGCAGTGGGTTGAAAATAAAACTATCAAGCCCGTCCTTCAGGGCGCGGGAAAGAATATTGCCAAATAATCAGAAAAAAACAATATTTTTATTAAAAATTCTTATATTATTTTAAAATTCCTTATATTTGTAGTCTTTAAGTAATTAATATAATTTAGGTGAATAATAATATGGAATCAAGATATAAATCGTATAAGTATATCGAAGATTTAGAGAAATACATTGGAGAGGAAGTAACTCTTCAAGGCTGGGTATTGAACAAGACTGGCAAAGGCAAGTTGCAGTTCATTATCCTACGCGATGGCACTGGTATCTGCCAATGCGTTGTATTTAAACCAAATTTTGAGGAAGCTCAATTCGAGGAAATTAAAACCCTCACCCAAGAATCTTCAGTAAAAATTACTGGTATAGTAAAAAAAGAAGAAAGAGCTCCGGGCGGTTTTGAAATCGACGTGAATAAGGTGCAGATTTTCCAAATTGCTAAGGATTATCCAATTACGCCAAAAGAACACGGCGACGCTTTCCTGATAGAGCATAGGCATTTGTGGTTGCGTTCTTCGCGCCAGCACGCAATTATGCGCATTAGAGCGTCCGTGATGAAGGCTATTAGAGACTTCTTTGATGGCAATGGATTCAAGCTAATGGATTCCCCAATGCTTACTCCAAATGCCTGCGAGGGCACTTCTACATTATTTGAAACTAAATATTTTGATTTAGGTAATGCTTATCTATCTCAATCTGGTCAGCTTTATGGAGAGGCTTCTGCGATGGCAATGGGCAAGATTTACACTTTTGGTCCGGCATTCAGAGCGGAACGCTCCAAAACTCGCAAGCACTTGACTGAATTTTGGATGGTCGAGCCAGAAATGGCATATTTCGACTTAAATGACGATATGGATTTGGCTGAAGATTTGGTCGAATACATCGTGCAATACGTCCTGAAAGTAAATCAAGTAGAACTAAAAACTTTAGAGAGAGACACTACAAAATTAGAGAAAATTAAACGCCCATTCTATAGAATGAGCTATTCTGATGCTGTTGATTGGCTCGTTAAGAATAATATTCCTCTACGCAAGAAAATTGACGGCAAGGACGTGGATATTACTCCATTCCCTTGGGGAGAGGATTTCGGCACCGTGCAAGAAGAAGCAATTATGGAGCAATTTGATAAGCCTCTGATTATTCATAGATACCCTACAGACGTAAAAGCCTTTTATATGAAGCGCGACCCAGAGAATGACAAAGTAGTGTTAGCTATGGATATGCTCGGACCTGAAAAAGCTGGCGAAATCATCGGTGGCTCGCAGAGAGAGGAAGACTATGATGTGCTATTAGATAGAATTAGACAGCATTTCTTGCCGGAAGAAGCCTATCAATGGTATTTGGATTTACGCAAATTTGGCGGT
Source organism: uncultured Hyphomicrobiales bacterium (assembly GCA_964529535.1). GTDB lineage: Bacteria > Bacteroidota > Ignavibacteria > Kapaibacteriales > UBA2268 > CALLXS01. The sequence goes on from CAZGXC010000039.1 coordinate 1,699, forward strand.
GTGCCACACTCAGGATTTGGTCTTGGCGTGGAACGCGTAGTGAAATGGATCACTGGCGCTGCTCATATTCGCGAGACAATTCCATTCCCAAGAATGATTTATAGAATCGTTCCTTAAATCTCTTTTGTTGGCTTGGGAAGTATTTCCCAGAGCAAAAAAAATGAATATTCTTTTGAGAAAATGAATATTCATTTGAATGAAAAATAAAGCAAGCTACCCATTTCGGAGTAGCTTGCTTTTTATATTAGCATATTTGCGTTATCTTTACTTACTTATCTTGGAGTAGTGATATAAATTTGCACTGTTCTTGATAAGTGGCGACCAACTGGAGTATCATTATCGAATATTGATACACTTTCGCCAACTCCGTGAGAGATGAATTTAGCATCTGGCACTTTAGAAGAAAGGATTTTCTTCACTGCGTCGGCGCGTCTTTGGGATAATTTCATATTGTAATTTTCATCACCAATTCTATCAGTATATCCATATACATCTACAGTAGAATTATATTTGATTGCTGGCACGATATATTTTTCAATAATTGCCATATCCTCTGATGATACTTCTGCTTTATCGAAATCGAATAAAGTTAAGCTATATCTCGATACAATTTTATCGGCTAATTCTTCTTGTTTTTTCTTAGTAATTGATAAATATTCTACTGGGATTGAGCCTTTTACTTCTTTTTCAATGTTAGCTTCTTCGCTACGAACTACAAGAGAATACTCTACGGGCATATCTCTATTTGCTAAATCATTTGGAGCTATAGCCCATTGGATAGTAGTTGGTTCGTAATCTCCGCGAATAGTTCTGATATTTTTTCCGCTCTGGAATAGATCTAATTTGAATGAAGAAATTGTAGCATTGCTAGCAGAAATAACTGGAGAAAACTCAATTACGTCTGGAGTAGCGATTCTGATATTGTCGCCAGTGATTAAAATTGGCTCTGTAACTCTTGGATCGTCAGAAGTAATCTCTAATCTTCTGTTTTCAGCAATTCCATCTGGGTTAATTTGGCTTGATGGTCTGTTTGGTAATCCAGCGCTAACTGTTTTAATTCTATTTTCAGAAATATTATATTGATTAACTAAGTAATCCTTTGCCACTGCAGCTCTATTTCCAGATAAAGACTTGTTTCTTTCTTTTTTGTTATCAAGTGTTCCAGTAATAGTAACTGTAGCATTTGGATATTCCTGCATTCTTGTTCCAACGATGTTTAGGGTGTTTGAGTTGATTTTAATTGCATCTGCTGGAAGTGTGCTGATTGTAAATGTTCCGCCTGCTTCATTGCCACGAGTTAATTGCTCATATCCGCCTGCTACGTTTGTAGAATTTTCATCAAAGAAAACGTATGAAACGAATGGGAACAACTCTGTGTATTGCTGATCTTCTACTCTAATTGAACGCATTGCAGTGCGTTGTCCATCTCTTGTTACGGCATTGATGCTACCCATTTGCATATCCAAAGTAGCTCCATCTACTGCTGGTGGTGGAACTGGAGTTGGCTCTGTTCTTCCGCCAATATCAAATGTTAAGTTGATTCCTGCGCGCAATTGATTAACTTTCCACGCTCCTCCTTGAGGAAAGATTAATTTTTCGCTGAATGATGTTACATCGCTAAAAGGTAAGCGGTAAGAAACCTCCGCACTTAATTTAACATAATCTGATAATTCAAAAGTATATCCCACACCCAAAGCAAGAGCCATTCTGGTCTTAATATCGGCTGCGATAGAAGTATCTGGCATAGTTGTGGTCATTTGCTTTTGTAAATTATGATCATTAGCATTAGACCAAGAGCTTACCATTGGCAAACCTACTTCAAATCCAAGCATAAAATACAAAGGCTTGATAGGAAGTAAATTATGGAACTGAACGGCTGGAGTAATTTCCAAATAAGCTAATTTAGTGGTTAGCTCATTTTTTGTCTGAACTTCAACACCATTGACAGGGAAGCTGAAATCTTTTTTCAATAAACCATTCATTGTATTGTATCCAACTCGTGGAGCAATTACTACATAGTCATTTATTGGAATTAAGCCAATTAACCCGACGTTAAAACCAAATGAATTAGCACTTTCATTATATGATGAATTGAAAGCATTTATTCCTGTTGCTGACTGAGTGTAATAAAAAAACGGCACATCTGGGCTGTGCATATTGAAATTTAGCCCACCGTATAACCCGATTGCGGGTCTGATTTTGATGTTTTCTTCGTCTTGTGCGAACACTTGAGTAGAGAACGCAAGAGCTAGAAATAAAATCAAAAATTTTTTCATACTAAAATCTCCAAAAAAATTTATAAAAAATTATTTATCTTATTTACAAAAATTTAGTAATTATCTTTTTTATAGAATTGATAAACGTATCAATTTCCTCTTTAGTATTATAAAAAGAGAAAGAAGCTCGCGTAGTTGCTGACAGTCCATATTTACAGATTATTGGCTCGGCGCAGTGCTGACCCGTCCGAACAGCTATCCCATCATTGTCCAATAAAGTGCCTATATCGTGAGGATGTATGCCATCAATATCGAAGGACACTAAAGAACATCTTTCTTTTGCTCTTCCCACTAAATATATTCCTGGGATCTTTGATAGCTGGGATTCTGCATATTCAAGCAACTCGGATTCATAAGCATGAATATTGTCAAGTCCTATAGAATTAATGTATTTAATTGCTTCGCCTAAACCGATCACACCAGCAATATGCGGAGTGCCTGCCTCGAATTTATAAGGTAGCTCATTGTATTCTGTATTATCAAAGGATACACTCAAAATCATATCGCCGCCGCTTTGGTATGGGGGCATTTCTTTTAGGTATTTTTCCTTGCCGTATAAAACGCCGACGCCAGTTGGAGCATACATTTTATGACCGGAAAAAGCGAGGAAATCGCAATCTAATTCCTGCGCATCGATCTTTTGGTGCTGGATAGATTGAGCGGCATCGAGTAGCACAGGGACTCCATGCTGGTGAGCTATTTCAATTATTTGCTTCGCTGGATTGACGGTTCCGATAGCATTTGAAATATGAACGATGGATACTAATTTCGTCTTGGGAGTAATTAAACGCTCAAATTCCGCCAGATCAATATCTCCATTATCATTTACTGGAGCTACTTTTAGGACAATGCCTCTGTCTTCGGCTTGAATTTGCCAAGGAACGATATTTGCGTGATGTTCCATCATCGAGATGATAACTTCATCGCCCGGCTTCATATATTTTTTTGTAAAAGAATATGCCACTAAGTTAATAGCATCAGTAGTGCCTTTTGTGAATATTATCTCGGAACTTTTTTTGGCATTAATATGATTCTTTACCAATTCGCGAGTATTATCATACTCTGTGCTGGCTTTATAACTTAGGGAATGAACACCGCGATGGACATTGCTATTCGTAGCTTCATAATATTCTTTTATTTTATCGATGACGCAGCTTGGCTTTTGTGTCGTAGCTGCATTATCAAAGTATATCAATGGTTTCCCGTGTATTTTTGTATTTAATATTGGGAAATCTTTTCTAATTTTATTTATATCTATATTCATTGTTTCTGTCAAATAATATATTCTTAGTTTGTGCTTTAATAAACGATTATCTTCTAATTAGATTTTGAATAATATTCGAAATTTACTCAATCATTATCTGTGGAAAATGAATGATAAAGAATATCAAAGTTTCATCAATAATTAATAATATTTTCGTATTTTTGTGTTTTTTTAATATTTGAAAGATATATAATGAAAATATATGCCTATGCTTTGGCGTTTCTCGCCTGCATGTCTTTTGGCGTGGCGCAGCCAGTAAATCTAAATAATGCGAAAGCACCAAAAAATGTAATAATAATGATTAGCGATGGTTGTGGCTATAATCACATCCAAGCGACGAATCTTTATCAGCATGGGGAATTTGAATCCCAAAGCTACGAGAAGTTCCCTGTGAAGCTCTTTATGTCTACTTATCCAGCTATGACAGAAGCAGGAAAAGCATTAGTTCCCGCTCGCTCTTATTCATCAGTTGATGCGTGGAATGATTTCCGCTATGTGATGCGCGATGCCACTTGCTCCGGTGCTGCAGCCACTGCAATGGCTACGGGAGTAAAAACATATAATGGCACAATCGGAATGGGATTAGATAGGAAACCTCTCAAGAACCTAAGCGAATTAGCTATCGAAAAACAAAAGTCTGCTGGAGTAGTAACTTCAGTTCCTTGGTCTCATGCAACTCCTGCAGGATTCGTTGCTC
>CAZGXC010000039.1:5945-19751 GCA_964529535.1 uncultured Hyphomicrobiales bacterium
TCTGAAATAGCCAAAGAAATGCTAACAGAATCAAAACTAAGCGTAATTATGGGTTGCGGAAATCCATATTATGATAATAATGGGAATAAGTTAGCAAATGCTAAAACTTTTAAATACGTCGGCGATTCAATTACTTGGTCTGACCTAAATAAACAGAATTCCATCACTCTTGGTGGCAAGCAAGTCCAAGATATTAATAGAGATGGTCGTCCTGATGCTTGGAAGCATATTCAAAATGTGAATGATTTCCAAGCCCTTGCTGAAGGCAAAAATCTGCCACTCAGAATAGTGGGAACAGCAATGATTGAATCCACTTTGCAAGAGGGACGCGATATTAATCAAACTGATTGGAAGCCAGTTAGCAAGGGGAAGACTGAGGATCCGAACGAATTAATAGCAAATAGAAATAAAAATGTTCCCGATTTAGAAGATATGGCAAAGGGCGCGCTCAATGTCTTGAATCAAAATCCGAATGGATTTTTCCTAATGATTGAGGGAGGAGCTATTGATTGGGCAGCTCACAGTAATTTAACTGCTCGAATGATAGCTGAAGAAATATACTTCAACAATGCCGTAAATCGCGTAATTGAATGGATAGAAACTAATAGCTCTTGGGATGAAACCTTGCTAATCGTAACTGCTGATCACGAAACGGGTTATATCACAGCACCTTACAAGGGGGAAGAGGGTAAGCGTTGGGAACAATTAGAGAAAAGCCCAAAAGGCACTTTGCCAAATATCCAGTGGAATTCCGACAATCATACAAATTCTCTTGTGCCTCTTTTCGCAAAAGGAGTATGCAGTGAATATTTAAATCTTTTTGCTGACGAGACAGATTTGCGTCGCGGTAAATATCTCAACAACACAGAGCCAGCGCAATTATTATTTCTCCTTTGGAGATAGGAAAAAAATTAATGAGCTTTATTGAAAAATTTAGAAGAACTACAAATTCTGTAAATTTAATTCCCGAAATAGATGGATTAAGATTCTTAGCTATATTACTCGTAGTAATATTTCATTCTCAAAGCGTAATCCGTCTTAATCCTGAGATCAGCTTAGTAGCTTCGCATTCATTAATAGAGTCTATTCTGTTGCCAATTTATAGTAATGGTTGGCAGGGGGTTGAGCTGTTCTTTGTAATAAGTGGTTTTATTTTAGGGTTGCCTTTTGCAAAACATTATATATATGGAGCGAATAAACCTGCTTTGCTGCAATATTATAAGAGAAGATTATTCCGATTGGAACCGCCATATATTATTATCATGACCTTTTATTTCTTAGTGAAATTAATTACGACTAATGGCGAGGCAATGATGTGGTTCAAGCATTACGCCGCATCTATCTTTTATTTACACAATGTGACATATGGAAATGTGAATTATATTGTCTCAGTTGCTTGGTCTTTGGAGATAGAAGTCCAGTTTTATCTATTAGCTCCATTCCTCGCCGCAATCTTTAAATTAAGCAAAAATATTCGCCGTATTAGCATCTTAGCTTTACTTTCTTTTTTTACGGTAATAAATTTTTATTATCCGATGCATGTCGTAACTCTTTATCAATATATCAGCTTCTTTTTAGTAGGGTTCTTATTAGTAGATTTATATTTAGATAATATTAGGTTGTTCAAGAATATTTACATAGAAGTATCTCTCGGAATAATTGCATTGCTTACTATTTTGTATCTCAATCATACTTACGATATGATTCATTATTTTGCATATATGTTAGCAATCTTTGTGCTATATCACCTTACCTTAAACTATGATTTTTGGAAGAGAATCTTTTCAATAAAAGTAATTTCCATTATTGGTGGGATGTGCTATTCCATTTATTTGACGCATACAGCAATGTTATCAGTAGTAAGAGTCTTTAGCCATAAATTGATAGTTACTGATAGTTTGATTTTGAATACAGTCTTGCTTAGTCTTGTTTCTCTTCCGATTGTGTTGATATTCTCGGCGGCATATTTCTACTTTGTAGAAAAGCCATTTATGAAGTTTAAGAAGAAAAATCAATAGTTTATTGTGAAAATATTTAGTGAACGATAAATAGCTAACTTACAAAATGAGCTGTCCCAATAAAGAGGACAGCTCATTTTTTTTTTTGTTTCAATAAAGAATATTATTTACTGCATAGAATTTATTAATTCCATCACGTCTTTGGTTTCGCGAATATCCTCTGCTTTGCCGATTGCTCCACTTTGTATGTAGCGACATTTGCCATATTTGTCAAAAAATAGGCGGACAGGCAATCCCGAAACACCAAGAGAGCGAGCGAAATCTCCGCTGTCGTCAAAGTAGATTTGTAAGCCACTTAAATCATCAATCTTGAATATCTTTTGGTCTAACTTATCATTTTCAAATGTATTTACTGTAATCATTGCGATATTTGCATCTTTTTTTAATGATTTGTTAATCTCGGCGAATGATAGCAAAGAACTCTCGCATGGCTTGCACCAGCTGGCAAATAGCTCTATTACCAAGATATCCCGCTTAAGCAATGATATATCAATCATAATATTATCGATATTTCTTAGGATTGGCAACTTAATATCAGCATTTATTAGTTTGTTCTCTAACTGGTTCTGTCTTTCAATTTTCGCAGCATAATTTAGGGAATCTGAATATTTATTATATTCGCGGTTACGATAAAGCGTATTATATACTCTTTCATTTATATCGCGTATCACCTTCGTGTCGTGTCCCTTCATAAACGCCTGTTCAGTGGCTTGCAGGGCATCTCTATCTAATCTATTGTTATAATATGCGATAGCTAAGTTTTCATAAAGCTTCGCCGGAGCAACCTCGAACGTGGAAATAGCGAGGAGGAAGTAATCAAGAGCTTTTTGAGGTTCGCGCACTTGTAAATAATATTCTCCGAAGGCGCGGTAAGTCTCAGCTAAATAATTGTTAATATCATTATTCCATTGATAGTCAGATATGAAATTGCTTGGAGTGATATTATCTTTGTTTTTTAGTCGAGTGATAATAGCTCCGAACATATTTTCAGCCTCTTTTTTATTATTGCGCTTTTCTAAGAAAGCGAAAGCCAAACGCAAGGATTGGTATGGCGGAATGTAATTGTGTCGTTCCAAAATGCTTTTAGCAGCATTTAAATCATTGTTTTCTATATATATTTGAGCAATTTTATCAACGATTTCTGATTTCTTTGAGGAGTTCGGATATTGCTGAATAAATAGCATTGCCATTTCAATATAATCATTATTCTTTTTTTTGCTGAGCGAGGTGTAGAAATTTTGCTCAGAAAAAGTACCGAGAGGATATTTTCTTAATATTATTTTTGAAATTTCTTCTGCTGAAGTTTTCTGATTTTCTGAATTGTAAATACTATTGAGTAAGATCAATTCCTTTTCAGATAGGTTTTCGGGATTTGGGCAAAGATTTTTTACTTTTTGTAAGTCAATGCTTCCCTGCTTATTCATAGATATTTCGCTTAACTTAGCAATAATATTATTCGGATAGTTTTGAAGTTCTTTTTGAATATCGCCAAGCGATTGGGGATAGTTCAGATTTGGGTTGTTGAAATCGCTAAGCGCATTAATTTCAAATAGAGATTTCAAATAATATGAATTTCTGATGGGTGTATTTGCTGAATTATGGACTATAATTGGCATTACTTCCATGGCATTGATAGAGCTTCTCTTTTCGGGAAATGCTTGAAGAATAATAAACTCGCATTCGGGAGCGTTCTCGATGGTGATGGGCGAGCCATTAGAGAAAAACTTAGTCCATTCGGAGATCTTTGGGTGATCATTTTGTAAATTATAGGAATAAGTGATTATTTTCACAACGCTATTACCATTTCCCTTGAAATCTGGATTGTTAATTTGAAAACTGATAGTGCCATCTGTATTCTTGACATTGCCGGACATACTAATCTCCGCAAATAATAGATTGCAAGAACCCAAAAGTGCGAATAACAGTATAAGAATTTTATTCATATTATTTTAACCTGAATATTAATTGGACATTACTTTATATAATGAATATACGTAAAGAGACGAAATTGCGTTACAAATAATTATAAATTTACTATTTTTTTCAACAAACATTTGATATTTAGGAAATTCTTTACTAATTTTGATGCTTATTATTTATGTAACTATTTCAGGATTAGTAAAATGTTCTCAAAAATTCAAGAATCATTAGGGGATAAGGCAGAATTTCTGCTTAATTTCAATTCGCCAAAAATCCCAAAATCAAGTTTATCTCTACCATCTCCTACTTTTGTAGATGATGTTTTCTCTCATTCTGATAGGAATAACCGCACGCTTGGCAGCCTACAATGGATGTTTAATCACGGCAGATTAGCCAACACAGGCTATCTATCAATTCTACCAGTAGATCAGGGAATAGAGCATTCAGCAGGAGCGAGCTTCGCAAAAAATCCAGCATACTTCGATCCCGAAAATATTATTAAATTAGCTATCGAGGGTGGATGCAATGCCGTTGCTTCAACTTATGGAGTATTGGGAATGCTATCCAGAAAATATGCTCATAAAATTCCTTTTATTGTGAAAATCAATCATAATGAATTAATGACATATCCGAACACTTATGACCAAATTTTATTCGGCACTATTGAGCAAGCATACAATATGGGTGCTGCAGCTGTGGGAGCAACTATTTATTTCGGAAGCGACAACTCGCGCCGCCAAATTATGGAGATCTCTCAAGCATTTTCAATCGCTCATGAATTGGGTATGGCTACTATCCTTTGGTGCTATTTGCGTAATGACGCATTCAAAACTGATAAAGATTACCACGTAGCAAGCGATCTAATTGGAGTTACTATCGAGGCTGATATTATTAAACAAAAACTTCCAGAAAACAACTATGGATTTAAATCGCTAAATATGGGCAATTCATCTTATGGAAAATTTGACGAAAGAATATATACAGAGCTAAATTCTGACCACCCAATAGACCTTTGCCGCTACCAAGCTGCGAACTGCTACATGGGTAGAGCAGGATTAATTAATTCCGGCGGAGCAAGTGGCAAAAATGATTTAAGCGAAGCTACTGAAACAGCAGTTATTAATAAGAGAGCTGGCGGAATGGGTTTAATCTCTGGAAGAAAAGCATTCCAAAAGCCGATGGCAGAAGGCGTCCAACTCCTGAATGCAATCCAAGATGTATATCTTTGCGATGATGTAACTATCGCATAATGATTGATTTATAATAATTATTTATAATCAATCTATTCAATAATAACTGTTTCAGCTAACGCTGTTCAAATAATTAACACAATAATCTATAAGTAAGCCAATGGCAATAGACATTAAAAATACATATAATAAATATAAGGCATATATAATTATAGCAGCATCTTTCTTTGCTATTTTATTAGTGGTCGGCTTCATCATGAATAGATGGCTACTACCATTTTTTATCCATAGTGGTGGCTCCGTTTCGGTGCCGAATATTGTGGGAATGAAAATAGAAAATGCTACGAATATGCTGAATAATGCCAATTTAGATATTGAAAAAATTAGCGAACAGTATAGCGAAATAATACCTAAGGGAGTAGTGATGAATCAAGTGCCAAAAGCGGGCTTGTTTGTCAAAGAGGGGAGGAATGTTTACCTCACGGTCTCGAAAGGTAAGGAAACAGTAAAAATGCCGTTCTTGATCGGGCAGTCGGTTTGGACTGCCCGAAGGACGCTCCAGACAGCTGGGCTCGTCGTCGGTGATATTTCTTATTCAGCCAGCGATATGTATGGCAAAGATACTGTCATAGTTCAAAGTATTAATGCCAATCAAGATGTGGTTTATGGGCAGAACATTACTCTTGTAGTTAGTCGTGGCTCTGACCAGCAGGTTTATATGCCGAACTTAGTTGGACTATCGTATCACGAAGCGCAAGCTTTAGCAAATGAATCTGGATTGTTTATAGCAGAAGTAGATACTGTAGAACACGAGACTTTTATCTCTGGGACTGTTACGAACCAATACCCTAAATCTGGTGAGTTAACTACAAAAACAATGAGAATAAAGATTTATCTTTCAAAATAATTATTTTCAATCTTGTATTAGACAATAATATAGAAAAATTAATTTTAACCCCACACGGATTTTCCCGTTTGGGGTTATATGTTGATAATCTATTTACTTCTGTTCAAAATGATAATAATTCTCTTGGAAATATGGGGAAGAGGATGTTCCAAGGATTATAGTTTTAAGATTAATAAGTTAATTATAATTTTCAATAAATAACTTATTTTTGCGTTCTGAAATTATTTAAAAATATAACATAAATAGGCAAAATATGCTAAAATCAAATAAAATAGATGCTCCACTCGTGTTGGGCATTCTTGGGGCGGGACAACTCGCCAAAATGCTCGCAAATGAAGCATACAAAATGGGGATTAATATCGCTACCATCGATAAAGGCGAAGCAACTCCCGCCGGAGATATGACTCAACTTGAATTTGTGGAAGGTTGGGATAATACTGATGACTTGGCAGAGTTTATCGAGGTTTCTGACGTGGTTACTCTCGAAAACGAGTTCATTTCTCCCCTAATTTTGGAGGAAATTGAAAAGAGTGTTCCGGTGTTCCCAAGTTCTGCTACAATGAAGAAAATACAGGATAAACTCATACAAAAGACCAATTTCAAGAATGCTGGGCTACCAGTCCCAATTTTTGCTGAAATCAATACTCCAGCAAATGCTCAAGCTTTTGGCGATGAGCATGGCTATCCTTTTATTATCAAAACTCGCACTCTTGGCTATGATGGATATGGCAACTATCTTATAAATAATCAAGATGATATTTCTGGCGCATTTGCTAAATTTGGCGAACGTAAATTAATGGCGGAGAAATTCGTAAAATTCCAGAAAGAACTCGCTGTGATGGCTGTCCGTAGCAAAACTGGCGAGACCGCTTCTTACCCATGCGTAGAAACTATTCAGGAGAATCATATCTGCCATATTGTAATCGCACCAGCTGAAATTGATAGCAAAATCCAAAAAGAAGCTCAAGAAATTGCTCAAAAGTGCGTGGAATCTATCGACGGTATTGGAATTTTTGGCATTGAGCTATTTTTAGATGAAAATGATAATCTTTTGGTAAATGAAATTGCTCCACGCCCACATAATTCAGGACATTACACTATCGAAGCTTGCCATACTTCTCAATTCGAGAATTGTATTCGTGCTGTTCTTGGTTTGCCGCTTGGATCTACTGAAATGATAAAACCAGTAGCAGTAATGGTAAATCTACTTGGCGGAAGAGATGGAATTGGCGTGCCTTCTGATGTGATTAACACCCTAAAATTTAAGAATGCAAAGCTTCATTTGTATAATAAAAAGAGCTGCAGAGTCGGTAGGAAAATGGGACACATAACTGTTCTGGGAGACACTGTTAGCGATACCCAAAGCTATGCCTTGGAGGCAGCAAATAGCCTGAAATGGTAATTAAAGATAATAAAAATATGACATTAAAATGGAGTAAATATGGGAAAGAAAAAGTTCTTACAAACGACTGAACAAAAGATAGCAAAAAGCATAGATAGGCATATTGCTATCACAGCTAATGCGGGGTCTGGGAAAACCACTGTATTAGTTGATAGATATTTAAGGTTAATTACTGATAAAAGCAATGGGCGCACACCCGTCAGCCCACGCGATATTTCAGCAATTACATTTACGAAATTGGCTGCTTCGGAGATGATGGAGCGGGTCGTAAAGAAGCTGAATGAGAAAATTACAGAATCCGAAACCGAGAACGAAATGATGGAGCTAACGAAGATTCGCTCTCAGTTATCAGGTGCAAAGATCTTGACTATCCATAGCTTTTGTGCTAGAATATTGAGGGAGTTCCCAATTGAAGCGGGGATCTCCCCAAATTTCAAAGAGCTAACAGGAGCCGATCAATTAATAATGCAAAGGCAAGCAATCTCTCAGGCAATTGAAGATAATATTTTCGGACTGCCAACGCCAGGAAGCAATGCAAATCCTAATCAAGATGATCTAAAAAAACTGATTTTCGCTTTGGGAAGTATTAATCAGCTCGAAGAATACCTGATGACAATACTTAACCGTAGAATTATTTTTGATAAAATCATCGACTTTTATCAAAAAGATACAGATGAATACCTTGAAAATACAAATCAAAAGTTAAAAGAAATAGTTATTTTGAATTTGCGGACTATTAGAATAGAATTTTTGAGAATAAGCCAGAATGGAGTTTTTGTAGGTCAGAAAAAACACAGTCCTCACTCAGTATTAGACACATTAGAAAGGATTGATGAGATTCTTAATAGTCTAAAAACCTGCTCTGAATCAGGATTGCAAACTTTCTTAACTGAAAAATTTCGAGAATTAGATGCGCTGCTTCGTAAATTATATATAACTTCGAAATATGAGCTTACCAAAGCAATGGAAAGAATCGTTGCTGACCCAGGAATAGTAAGCGAAATTAACTATGCACTGAAAGAATTAAATGAAACCAAGAGCAAAGTCGATGCCTTGTCTCTTAATGATTCACAATTATATTACTCAAAAACTTTAATATCAATCGGGCAAAAGGCGATTCAATACTATGCCGATGAGAAAGCAGCAAACGAATGCTTAGATTTTGATGATTTGATGATAAAAACGAAGGAGTTGCTATATAGTGATAATCCTAAAATTCTTGATTCTCTCCGCAGCAAAATTAAGTTCTTGATGGTCGATGAATTTCAAGATACAGACAGCTTGCAATATGATATTATTAAGAAATTAGTAAAGGATTTAGATGATGACACGGCAATGTATGATAATAATATCTTTATCGTTGGCGATCCAAAGCAAAGTATTTATGGATTCCGCGGGGCAGATGTAAGCGTATTCGGAACAGCTAAAAAAGATATTTATTATTCTAATAAAAGTCGTTATGATAACAGTGAAATTAGCAATAATTTTCAATGCGTAAATGAAGTAATTCAAAGCTCTGATAATAATCAAATATTCGGAAATATTACCTTGCCAGCGACTTTTAGAACAATGCCGGATATTGCTTTCTTTGTAAACAAAGTGTGCAATTATTCTTTCGGAAATAATAATCGTAAGAATGAAGATGACAGTTATGATGATCAGGAAAATAATTTTGCAGTGGATTACGATGATTTAATACCGGCAAAAAATGCAAAGGACTTCTGCGACTACTTGGACAATAATATCGATACAGATGAGAAGATTAGCGAAGATGATTTTGCCAAAATCAAAGGCAACGTAGAGCTTCTTATTTATTATAAAACAAGGAAGGATCCGCGCGCCGATTCAGAGATATCCGAAAATGAGAAAAAATACTCAGAGCTTGATTTAGTAGCTGATTACATCATGAAAAAGGTGCGCGACGAAGGGCATAAATTCGGAGAATTTGCTGTTCTATCGCGAACTACGGCACCGCTTGGAGATTTAGGAATTAAGCTAATCGAGCGGAAAATACCATTTGTTAGCCACAGTGGCGGTGGTTTCTTCAATATACCAGAAATCTTGGATATCATTTCACTCTTGAAATTCATCACATCTCCCGATGAAGATATTGCTTTTCTTACTGTCCTGAAATCCAGTTTCTGCGGATTTGATAACACCGATCTATATATTCTTTCCCAGCAAGAAGGCGCATCGTATTTCAATAAGCTACAAACAGTTATTGAAAAATATGCTTCTAATTCAATACCAAACAACATTAACTCTATGTTGGGGCAAATTGATCCAAATGCAAAGAATATCAATCTCTTCACTGATCAACTTGAACGAATATATAATCAAAAAGATTTTGCAATAAGAATTGAAAAATATCAACACGTTTACGAGATATTGAATGAGTTGATAAGCAATAAGATGGATCTTAATCCAGCAATTATGCTAACTAAAGCATTCGAGATGTTTAATTGGTATCATGTAATAAAAAATAGTCCTTACGCCCCAAGAATAAAGGCAAACACAGAAAAACTATTGCAAATGTCCCGCGAATATGTGCGCCAGGGCTTCAAAAATATTTATGATTTTGTGCAGGAAATAGATTTCCAGAGCAAAAATGAAGTCGGAGAGCCAGAGGCTGCAGTAATTTCAGATATTGACCAAGTAAACTTAATGACTATTCATGCTTCTAAGGGATTGGAATTTAAGAATGTTATCATCCTCGGTGCAGCAGAAACATTGCAAAAAGCAGGTAGAGAATCATTATACATTGATGAAGAATTTGGCATTAATTTCACTTTTAATCATCCCGAAACCGAAGGGTCTGTTATCTATGGAGCTAAATCTTCATTCTTCTTGATGAGCAGGGATTTTGCAAAGTTAAAAAGCAAAGAGGAAGAAAAGCGCGTAATGTATGTAGCGATGACTCGCGCAATTGAGAACTTGGTAATCCTATGCGTTCCCAAAAGTAGCAAATCAGAGGACGGATATTCTGTAACTAATAACTCATTGGCAAGTTACATTTCAATGGCATTTGATTATAAGTATTACACTGATTCAAGCCAACGTTCTGCATATTTTACTGAAAGCGAGAGCAAACCAGTAAAACTGCTTGTAGAAAGGAATCAGGCGTTCGAGATAGTAGAAAAAGATTATGCATTAACCTTTAAAACAACTACTTATATCCCAAGTGTTCATTATTCCGATGACTTGAAGCTAATCAATGACAAATCAAATCAAAATAACACTATTAATAATATTAACGCTTATAGCCAGGTATTAAAAAGTAGCATTTCAGGTGAATTTGTCTCAGCTACGCGGATGATGAAGTTTGCCAATGATGAAAAAGCCTACACTCGCCGTTTTATACTTGGTTTTCCAGAAAAGTTAATGGATTTTTCTGAAGATGATGAAATTAGCCAAGAATTTACAGAAAATAATACAGATTTCCTTTCTCCACTTGAATTTGGTATTGCCACGCATTATGTTTTTGAAAAGCTAAATGATTGGTTCAAAAATGGAGATATTAACCAAGATGCCTTAGAAAAAGTGCTAAATGTTGCCGTTAGGATGCTATCAATAAGCGATACCAACAAAGCTCGCGAGGATATAAATAATATCGCCCAAAGAGTGGCTAAATCTGGGATTTTCAAATCATATTCTAATAACTTACCAGATAGCCGAAGCGAAGTCAATCTATATTATCCAACAAATGATGACTTTATTCAAGGTATTATTGATTTCCTTATCCAAGATAATAATGGGAACTATGAAATTTGGGACTGGAAGACAAATAGAATTAATGATAATTTAGAAGAAATTGCTGAATCTTACAAAGATCAAATGCAATTATATGCTTATTTCTTGTATAAATTATATCCAGATCAAACAGAATTTAAATCAAAATTAGTGTTTGTCCGTCAACTTCTTACTAACCCTTCCTTAGCTAATAATATTGATAAGTGGACTTATACCTTTATATGGAATAAGCAAGAATTAGATGAATATGAGAAGGGATTATCCGAGCGCATTAAGAGCATTACAAGTTATCCATTTATTAATAATAAATTTGATTAATAAGAAATAGATATGACCAATAAAAGCAGTCGGCAAAAAATCTTATTCCTCTATGATATAGATGGCACGATAATCAAACTTAAGCAATATCGCTCTAAGTCTATATTTCGCAAATGCTTCAATGAGCTTTTTGAAATAGACGTAGCGGAAGATTTAATGCCAAATTTCTCCGGGATGACAGATTTACAAATTATTGCCGATATTTGTAAGACGGCAAATTGCGATGAAAAGATGGTATTGCAAAATACGGAATCCCTTTGGGAGAAATTGATTGGTGAGTTTCAGCAAGATAGCGTTATTTCAAATATGATATTACTCCCAGAAATTGATGAAATGCTAAGCTATATTGATTCTCACGATGATTACTATTTGGGATTAGTAACAGGTAATTTTAAGCAAAATGCCTATTTGAAGCTATCGGCTTATAATTTACATAATTATTTCCCGATTGGCTCTTTTGGTTGTGAATATGCCGATAGAAATATGCTACCCCCTCTGGCTATCGCAAGAGCCAACGAGTATTGGGGTGGCGGATTGGATAATGTTGTTTTTAATTCAGAGAATACTATTATTCTTGGCGATGCCCCGAGCGACATAATTTGTGCCAAGCATAATGATATTTTCTCCGTTGCGGTTTGCACTGGCTTCCATACTAATGAAGAGTTATCAATACATAAACCAGATATAATATTCGAAGATTTCTCAAATCATCAGAGCAAAATTGAATTGATTTTGGAAGCAAAGTTTAACAATTAAAATAAGCAAAATATAAAGAATACAATGGAAAAACAAATAATAATAGCTATAGATGGTCCCGCTGGGTCGGGCAAATCAAGCTCTGCAAAGCTGATTGCCGAAGCCCTAAATTATACTTATATTGATACAGGAGCTATGTATCGCGCAGTAACTTTAGCGTGGATTCAGCAAAACAAAGAATACAATGAAGATAGCGTTATAAAGCTCTGCGATGAGATTG
The DNA here is from genome assembly GCA_964529535.1 of uncultured Hyphomicrobiales bacterium. Classification (GTDB taxonomy): domain Bacteria; phylum Bacteroidota; class Ignavibacteria; order Kapaibacteriales; family UBA2268; genus CALLXS01. The sequence continues at coordinate 18,427 of CAZGXC010000039.1, forward strand.
ATATCACCCTAAAAACTTCCCCAATCGGGCAAAGAACCTTTTTGAATGGAGAAGATGTAAGCGATGCTATCAGAAGCACCGAAGTTACAAAGTTAGTATCCCCCGTAAGTGCGATAGCAGAAGTAAGAGAAAAGTTAGTAGATATGCAAAGAAAAATGGGCGAACTCGGTGGTATTGTGATGGATGGAAGAGATATAGGAACGGTCGTATTCCCAAATGCCCAACTCAAGATCTTCCTCATTGCGAATATTAAAACTCGCGCCGAAAGAAGATATAAAGAATTAATTGCCAAGGGACAAGATGTAGATATTGCAGTTATCGAAAAGGAAATTGAAGCTCGCGATAAATACGATAGCACTCGCGAGGCAAGCCCATTAACCAAAGCAAGCGACGCTATTGAAGTCGATACTTCTGAAATGAACCTGATTCAGCAATCCGAATACATTGTAAATCTCGCTAAAGAAGCAATCAAAAAAGCAAATTAATACAGCTTAATATAAATGAAAAAGATACTATCAATAATAGGTTTCGCAATAATTGCAATTACTTTCGCAAGTTCTTGCGCAAGCAATAAAATGCTAACACTTGGAAATTGGGCAGATATTTCATCGCAAACGGAAATCAACGTGATGCCAATGCCTGATGATATTAGCATTGCCCTTATTCTTAGCGAAAATCATAGCAAAACAACATCTAATTCATTTATTGATAGCGTGGAATCCATTGTCTTTTATGCGATAGAGAACGAGAGAATAATTGATAGTATGCTCTTTGTTCCCAAGAAAGTAAAGACGCAATACTCCTCTGATTCCGAACCGAAATTTCAATATAATATTAGCCAACATTATCGATTTGAGTTGAGCAAAGCGCAAACCCTAAAAGATGTATCTTTCCGAGTAGAACTTAATAGTAAATCTAAAAAATATACTAAAGTAATTCATCCAGATTACAGCATTTATGATAAATTAGCGAATAATGAAGCCTTGAAATTGCAGCCTTCATTCACTATTCTATCAGACGGAATAATTGAGTTTGCCATCCAAGCTACGCGCCAAAAGATAGTAGATGAATATTTGCCAGACTCCGAGAAAATGAGAGTAATTGTGAGTAATAGTGGCGGAAAGATTCTTTACAATAGCGATAATAATATGAGCTATTTCCAAGCTATTCAAACAGTCCTACCTGAAAACATCGGCGAAACATATACTTACCGTTACCCTTGGAATGGAATGGATAACAACAAGAAAAAAATACCCGCAGGAAACTATAAAGCTACTTTGATGATTCCCGCGAAACCTACCCCTTATGTAACAATTATTAACTTT
>CAZGXC010000040.1:0-15232 GCA_964529535.1 uncultured Hyphomicrobiales bacterium
GGAGAAGTAGTAAGCGGTATGGAAGTAGTAGATAAAATCGTCAATAGCCCACGCGACGGACGCGACAATCCATTAGAGAAAATCACAATGGAAATCGCAAGAAAAGCAAAGAAATAAGTTAATTTATAAATATAAAAATAGCAAAAACAAACTTAATAAACGAGGCTGTCCTCATTCCGAAGGGGTCAGCCTCTTTGCTTAAATCATCAATATCTACATTCATAATAACACATAATAACAGCAATAATGGATTTCAAAAAAATATTACTCTCCATAGCAGACGTGTTTATGTTCAAACTTCATTTAGAAGATGAAGCCGACGGCACGCCTATTTATACCTCCGGCTCAATTACTTGGGGCATAATGCTCAGGACATTGGTAATAATCATAATATCCATAATAATCATCAGCTCGGGCGACGGCGGGAAGGTCTCGTTAGTTTTCGCCATATTAATTTGGCTACTTGCTATCTACCCGGGATTTCAGCAATTCCAAGAATACTACAAGCACTTAGCCGTCCTCACAGAGGAAACAATGTGCGGATCGTGCCGACACTTCGACCCCACCAGCCAGCTTTGCAAGATTTATGACGAGCATATCACCAAGGACTACCTGCCCTGCGAGGGAAGCAATTGGGAATTAAAAGACATAATTGAAGGCGAAGAATAGAATTATTTTCAAGAAATACAGCAATTTCTAAAAAAAATATTTAAAATAATTTTTTTTTCTCAAAAAAATACCGTAATTTTGCTGTTCTAATTAATAACATTATTTATTTTACTAAATTAAATGCGGTTTATATCGTATAGGAGCTTGGTATGAGTTTACGTCGTATGTACGAAACGACTATAATAGTAAATGCAGCACTCGAAGATTCGGATATTGATGCATTAATCAATAAGGTAATCGGGATTGTAGAAAATCACGGTGGCACTATCATTGAAACAAATAAATGGGGCCGTCGCAGATTAGCTTACCCAATTAACAAAAAATACAATGGTTACTACATCCATCTTGTGTTTGATACCGCCCCAAGCACAATTCCAGTCCTAGAACGATTCCTCGTACTCGAAGATTCTGTTCTGCGCCACTTATCTTTGGTATTGCCAAAGAAATTGTATGATTACAGAGCGAAACGCGCTCTCGAAGAAGGCGTAGCATACAGCGCAATTAACCCTGAAGCACAAAAGCTGAAAAATGCTGAAGCTACAGAGAAAGTATCAAATAACGATTCGGCTGAAGGCGCCGGCGAAAAAACTAAAGCAGTAGAAACTGCTAAAGAAGAAGTAGCTGCCCCAGAAGCAGGTAATTAATTTGTTAAACTTATAATCTTTGAAATGAGGAATTAAAAATGCAAGTAATTTTAAGACAAAATATCGAACATTTAGGGCAGATTGGCGATGTGGTGAACGTGAAAAACGGATATGCCAGAAATTATCTAATCCCAAGAAGCTACGCTTACGTTGCGACTCCTGGAGCAATGAAAGCTTTAGAGTTTGAAAAGAAAAAATGGGCGAAGAAACAGGCACAAGAAAAAGCTGAAGCTGAGCAATTAGCAGCCAAAATGAACGACATACAGGTAAGTATACCTATGAAAGTCGGAGAAGAAGGCAAGCTATATGGGTCTGTAACACAGCAAATGATTGCTGACGAACTACACAAGATGGGGCATAATATCGATAAAAGATTTATCCATCTCGACGATTCAATTAAAACATTGGGAGTGTTTGATGCTAAAGTCAAATTATACACTGATGTTTTCGCTAATTTAAAAGTTTGGGTTATCGAAGGATAACATAAGAAATTTTTAAAAAAAATTTGAAAAAATTTTAGGGATTATATCAATAATATAATCCCTTTTTATTATTTTTGTTTTTTGTTAAATTAGAAGGTCTAAAATGAAAAAGATAATACTAACAATCATGGTGGTTTTTGCGAGCGTATTCAACGCTAATTCGCAAAATATGGACAACCCGCTAACTCATAGCATTGGTCTAAATGCGGGATATTCGATAATTCTTAATCAGTATTCTGGAGTTAACTTAGGAATCAATTACGAAATCAAAAAACTAAACAATGACTTAGGTTTTGGTTTCTTCGCAAACTACATCCTCGCTAACAAAAGCGAACTATTATTAGGAATACCTTTTTTCGCTCATAATGCCTTCGGAGTTGACAACCTCACCCTCTCATTTGCACCAGGAATGGGATACAATGGAAGTTTGAATTACCTTCTCTTCGAAAAACCTGAATCAGAAACAGATAGAGTCTTCTTGACTGGAAAAGAACGACTAAATTTACTCGTCAGACTTGGCGCTGAATGGGAATTTAAATTACCTGAAGAAAAGAAATATAATTTTACTATAAATCCATATTTTAATACTGATATTATTGCTTTTGAAAGGTATTATTTAACTTTCGGAATAAAAGTAAATTATCTTTTATACTAATCAAATTCTAATGAGCGCTTATGGAATCTAACCCTGCTTTATTTGCCGTAGAAGCTGAAAAGCTTTTAGAAAATGGTAATTTTTCTGATGCCCTATCATTGTGCGAAGATGGTATTAATAAATATGCCGACTACGCATCGGGCTATATTATTGCAATCAAAGCATCGTTTAAGCTAAATGATTTAGATAAAGCCGAGAACCTCCTAAAGCGAGCTAACAAGAAATTTAGAAAGAACAAGGCTATTCAAAGCCTTGCCGATGAATTAGCACAATTAAGAGATATTGCTTCTCAAATTATTGAGGAGATTCCACAAGAACCCGAAGAAATAATCGAAGATGAGCCCATTCCAAGCGTAAGCGAAGAAAGAGCGGAGGAAATAGCTGAAAATATTACTGAAGAAGTTCCTAATATAATCGAAGATGTTGAAATTCCACAAGTGATGGAACAAGATACTTTCGATATAGATAATATGGATATTAATAGTATTCAAGAAGAAACACCAGAAGAAATATCCGAGGAAATCCATAATGTAATCGAAGATATTGAAATTCCGCAAGTGATGGAACAAGATACTTTCGATATTAATAATATTGACATAGATAGTATTGATATAAATAGTATTCAAGAGGAAACACCAGAAGAAATATCCGAGGAAATCCATAATGTAATCGAAGATGTTGAAATTCCACAAGTGATGGAACAAGATACTTTCGATATAGATAATATGGATATTAATAGTATTCAAGAAGAAACACCAGAAGAAATATCCGAGGAAATCCATAATGTAATTGAAGATATTGAAATTCCACAAGTGATGGAACAAGATACTTTCGATATTAATAATATTGACATAGATAGTATCTATATTGATAGTATTCAAGAAGAAACAACTGAGGAAATCATCGAGGAAGACCCAATTGAAACGGTAAGCGAGGAGCTTATTGATGATCTTACTGAAGAAACAGCTGACCCAGCTGAACGCAATGAAGACTTTGTGCGGAACTTATCCCTAAAATTAAACCTCGCAGCTCAAAACGCAGAAATAGAAACTCGCGAAGATGAGCTGATCCAGCAAGCTGAAAAATATAATTTCGCTGAAGATACCTACGAAGATGAATTGGGAGAAATTGGCGAGGAAACATTAGAAGATATTCCATACCTCGAAGAGACTATTAATATCGAGATACCAGAGCATTATGCTATCTATAAAGATATGAAAGGTTTTGCGAATAAATTAGTAAGCCAAAATACTAACCCGAATCGCAAATTCAAAGCAGAGAATTTGGCAACTCTGCCGGGACTGGATAATTCTCCGATTAATCAATTTTCTAATTTTGCTCAATTAAAATATCATTATAAAGAATTGCCAAATCCGCCACAATTCCCCATTGATACGCCTATTGATTTAAAGGAATTGAGCAATGATTTTGGTTTCGATATCGCAAAGATTAGTAATATTTCTCCAAAGTTTTCTGATAATACTATGATCGATAATAAGCTGATTGACAATAGATCAGAATATGGCGAGGCAAATCAAGACAGTAACACAGAGATTGTAACGGATACAATTGCTAATATTTTAATGCTTCAGGGGGCATTCGCCCAAGCAGCCGAAGCATACAAAGAATTATCAAAGAAATATCCCGATAAAGAAGACTTTTATAATAATAAAATTACAGAAGCATTAGAAAAAGCAAATAAATAATAAATTAATAATATATTGAGATGAATTATGGCTTATAGCGTAAATAAAGTAACATTGCTCGGCAATGTAGGCAAAGATCCAGAATATAGAGTAATCCCAAGTGGAGTAGGTGTAGCTTCATTTACAATGGCGACTACCGAATCATTCAAAAACGCAAGTGACCAATGGGAAGATAGAACTGAATGGCACAATTTAGAATGCTGGAGAGGACTTGCGGACACTGTAAACAAATATGTCAAAAAAGGGCATAAATTATATATTGAAGGTAAGTTGAAAACTGAAACTTACGATAAAGATGGAATAACCAGATACAGAACAAAAATCATTGTCAATGAGATGGTAATGCTAACTGGCAAAGATCAAAGTGGAGATTTTCAGGCAGCTCCGTCTGCTAACTACGCTCCACAACAAAAAAGAGCTTCCGCACCCGCCCCTGCAGCAACTGCTGACAATTATAATGCGGATATGGAAACTGAGAGCTGGGACGACGTTCCATTCTAAAAATTAAAAATACAAGGGATTAGAATATCCCTTTTTTTATTTGTCTTAAATCGAAGAAACAATTATATATTTAAACAAAAAACGGAGAAATAAATGGCTTGCAATCAAAGCAATGACGGAAAATGCTTGGAGTATCTTGGGTTAAGCAATCTGGGAGAAATCCATTGGAATTATTCCGTAGAAAAATTATACGAACACGCAATTCAAAACAAAGAAGGCAGCATTGTAAATGGTGGTCCATTCGCAGTAAGCACAGGGAAATTTACTGGTCGCTCGCCTAATGATAAATTCATTGTAAAAGATGAAATCACTGCTGATAAAGTGAATTGGGGACCAAATGCCCCACTCACTCCAGAGCAATTTGATAAAATATATGAGAAAATGCAAGAATACTTGCAGAATAAAGAACTATACGTCCTCGATACATTCGTTGGCGCAGATGAAGCTCACCGACTAAACGTCCGCGTAGTAACAGAATTTGCTTGGCAAGCAATATTCTCTGGCAACATGTTCAATAGAATTGATTGCCCCGAACAATTAGCTAAATTTGCTCCTGAATTCACTGTTCTTGCTGCACCAAAAATGCACACAATCGGCACTGAATACGGATTAAATTCAAGCACATTCATAATCGTAAACTTCACAAAAAAGATAGTCCTTATCGGTGGCTCTGAATACGGTGGCGAGATAAAGAAATCAGTCTTTACGGTAATGAACTTCCTGATGCCATTAAAGAACGTAATGGGAATGCACTGCTCTGCTAATCTTGGCAAAAATGGAGACTCTGCTTTACTATTCGGGCTATCAGGCACAGGAAAAACTACGCTTTCTGCCGATCCGCACAGAGCATTGATTGGTGATGATGAACATGGTTGGAGCGATAATGGTATATTTAATTTCGAAGGTGGTTGCTATGCGAAAGTAATCAATCTTTCTGCTGAAGCTGAACCAGAAATCTACAAAACAACTCATACTTATGGCACAATTCTCGAAAATGTAGTTTTCGATGAATGCTCTCGCAAAGTAGATCTATTTGATGCGAGCAAGACAGAGAATACTCGCTCTTCTTATCCATTAACTCAATTAGACAACATTGTTATAGATAAAAAAGGCGGACATCCAAAGAATATCATCTTCCTAACTGCTGACGCATTCGGAGTGTTGCCACCTATATCTAAGCTCTCACCAGAACAAGCAATGTATCAATTCTTAATGGGTTATACTGCGAAAGTAGCTGGAACTGAGCGCGGCATCACAGAACCACAAGCAACTTTCTCTACTTGCTTTGGCGCACCATTTATGCCAATGCACCCAAGTGTATATGCTAAATTGCTCGGCGAGAAAATCAGCCAATTCAATACTCAATGCTGGTTATTGAATACTGGATGGATCGAAGGTCCATACGGAGAAGGTCATAGAATTTCCCTCAAGCATACTCGCGCATTGCTTAATTCCGCACTTGACGGCAGCTTAAATAATGTGCAATTCGAGGTAGAGCCGTTCTTTGGTCTTTCAATTCCAACTGCTTGCGAAGGCGTTCCATCAGAAATCCTTAATCCTAAGAATTCTTGGAAAAACAAAGATGCTTATGATACCAAAGCAAAAGACCTTGCTTCTCGCTTCCGCGAAGCCTTCAAGCAATACGAACCATACGTAACAGATGAAGTTAAAAAAGCAGGTCCATTAGTATAAAGAAATATCTCTAATAGATATTAAATAAATATACAAATCGCCCCATTGCCTAAAAAGCAATGGGGCGATTATATTTATAAAATTCATTTATCTTTATTTCTTTTTCTTAGATTTTGCAGCAGGCTTCACCCAAGCTTCTTTATAATATTCAGGTCTTTCATTTACAACTGCTTTGTAAAATTCCTGACCATAATAAGAGCTTTTCGGATGGCGTCCATTATCTACATTTACGTCATTAATATAGCCATCATTAAATTTAACGACTAATTGTTCCCATAATTTTTTCCAACGGCGAACTGTATTCTCTGATTGGAATACAGAGTATTTCGTTAAATAATCTACAGCTTTTTTCTTGTCAACTTTATATAAATCCATAGCTGCTTGCTCGACGCTTGCTTGGTTTTGGAAGTATTCATCTTCAATTTCTTTTTGCAAAGATTGCACATCGCCAATAGCTAAATTATAGCGCGGATAAACTAAGTTTGATACTAAATTGAACACCCAAAATCCACTTTCGAGGCTGAAATCCTTGATTGAATATTTAGAGAATATTTCCGGCGCATACTGCATAGAGCAATACAATGGATTATAAACGGTCATATAGCAATCATCTACTCCATACCAAAAGATGCCACCAATTTCATCTGGCATACTGCTACGCGCTTGCGAGCAGAAGGCAAATGCAGTTTGTTGAGTTGCTATCGGACGCTCCCAAATATATTTGGTTACTGTGTCGCCATCTAATTTCCAACCGAGTGGCTTCCAGCGATATGGGCATCCGTAAGGACCAGCCGCTACGCCTTTAGTCATATCAAATTCAGTGCCTTCGAAGTGATCTCTCATCATCGCGAAAGCATCGCGAACGCTTAATTTCTTGTCTGGTTTTACGAATAATGGGTATGGCTCAGCGCCTTCGACGCATCTCCAGTAATCAGCAGAGAAATTCTGCGATGGTGCTGCTCTGCGGAAAATACTCCAAACTCTGCCTTCGCAAGCCAACAAGCTATTTGCGTCAATCGGATTGAAAGCATCAGCGAATTTGAATTCCCCATCTTTTTTGGGATCATAATATTTATTATCTATTGCGAATTGGACAATATCCTTGTTATAAACGCAGTTATCAGGATCATTCATCGGAAATTCGCGTATTCTCGATTGATTAGCATGAGCGCAAATATAGCCATCTGGCACTCTGCGAGCTACATAATTAATACCCCTTTTCCCTGGACCCTTGCTGATTAAATCCATTACCCATGCTTCATTTTTATCGGCGATGGAGAATGATTCACCAGAGCTATAATAGCCATACTCTTCGCATAGCTGAACCATCACATTAATAGCTTCGCGAGCAGTCGCAGCGCGCTCTAATGTAATGTAAATCAAGCTACCATAATCCATAATGCCATTGGTATCTTTTAATTCCTCGCGACCAGTAAAAGTAGTTTCGCCAATCACCACTTGATGCTCGTTCATATTTCCTACTACTCTGTAAGTATGTGGGACTTGCTTAATTTTCCCGAGGAGCTTACCGCTATCCCATTCATGGATCTCTATCATTGTGCCAGCTGGGTGATCCGCAGCAGGCTTGAAATGCAGCCTATCCATAAAACCACCCGCATCTGCGTTATATGTAACCATCACGGAAGCATCGCTTGAAGCCCCTTTCGTAACGATTAGATTCGTGCAACTGCTTACTCTAATTGGGAGCAGCATAGCAGTGGCTAATATCATTCCTGCCAATAATTTATACATTGACTTCATTATTATCCTTTATTTATAGTTATACAAGTTCAAATACATTTGCCTATTATCAAAACTTGATTAATTTGCAATTTCGTTTATAAAATAAATAATTCCCAAGCACCCCAGATTTGGGGTAACTTGAAAATTATTTTGATTTACCTTAGAATACTTTGGTCTTAATTCTTAATATTAATTCTTAATTGAGCGTATCTGCGCTTCCAAGAATTTTATTTCGCTTTGCGTTAGTTCTAATTCTGTATCGCTCAGCTTCGTTAGGATTTTCGCTTTATCTTCTTTTAATTTGCTATTAACAGCATCAGAATCAATATTCTCTGGGCTAACTGCTATCGGAGCTAATATTGAGACGAAATTATCCCGAACCTCTGCTAAACCACCACTTACGGCAAATTTCGTGATTTGACCATTAAGTTCTATTTTTATTACTCCTGGGGCTAATGATGCGACTATTGGCGAGTGATCATTCAAAACCTGAAACTCGCTAACAGCACCGGGTATAGTTACCATATCTGCATTCCCGTGGAACACAGATTGAGTTGGAGTAATTATCTCTACTTCTATTGATTGATTAGCCATTTTTTAACTTAAGATTTTTTGAATTTTTCAAATACTTCGTCGATTGTGCCAACGTAAGAGAAATAGTTTTCTGGGACTTCGTCGCAGTCGCCATTAAGTATTGCTTCAAATCCTGCGATAGTATCGCCGATTTTTACGTATCTGCCAGGGAAACTGGTAAATTGCTCAGCTACGAAGAATGGTTGAGAGAAGAATTTTTGGATCTTTCTTGCTCTATTTACCGTTAGCTTATCGTTGTCGCTTAATTCATCCATACCCATGATATTGATAATATCTTGTAATTCTTTGTATGTCTGGAGAACTTTACGAACGTTCATCGCTACATTATAGTGGCGTTCGCCTACGGAATTAGGATCCATAATTCGAGAAGTTGAATCGAGAGGATCCACAGCTGGATAAATACCCATTTCAGAGATTGCACGAGATAATACTGTCGTAGCATCTAAGTGGGAGAAAGTATTCGCTGGAGCTGGATCCGTCAAGTCATCTGCTGGCACGTATACCGCCTGCACAGAAGTGATAGAGCCTTTATTAGTAGAGGCAATTCTCTCTTGCAGAGAGCCTAATTCTGTAGCAAGTGTTGGCTGATAGCCCACTGCTGACGGCATTCTACCGAGAAGAGCTGACACCTCTGAACCCGCTTGGATAAACCTAAAGATGTTATCCACGAATAATAGCACGTCTCTTCCCTCGTGGTCGCGGAAATACTCAGCGACTGTTAGAGCAGTAAGAGCTACGCGAGATCTTGCTCCTGGTGGCTCGTTCATTTGTCCGAACACGAGAGCAGTTTTATCGATTACTCCAGATTCTTCCATTTCTCTATACAAGTCATTACCCTCGCGTGTGCGCTCGCCCACGCCTGCGAATACTGAATATCCACCGTGGTGCTTAGCAATATTATGGATAAGCTCTTGGATAATTACTGTTTTACCAACGCCTGCACCGCCGAATAGACCAGTCTTACCACCTTTTGTATATGGCTCGATCAAGTCAATTACTTTGATACCAGTCTCGAACATCTCTTTGGTTGTAGTAAGTTCAGAGAATTTAGGAGAGGGTCTATGGATAGGCAATCTAATATCGGATTGCACGGGTGCTTTACCGTCTATTGGATTACCGATAACGTCTATCATTCTGCCGAGGGAATTGCTACCAACTGCAATTGTAATAGGCGCGCCAGTATCTACTGCTTTCATACCTCTGACTAAACCATCAGTCGAATCCATTGCTATTGTGCGGACTCTGTCCTCGCCGAGTTGCTGCTGCACTTCGCATACGAGTATTTGTTTTTCATTTGGATTATCTGGCGACGGCATCTCTATATTGATAGCGTTTAGGACTGCTGGGATTTTGCCTTCCTGAAATTCAATATCCACTACCGGACCAACTACTTGAACTATATGACCTTCGTTCATATTATCGGGAACCTCTATTTATTAAGTTATTTATTGTTGTCAATATCAATATTAAATTACACCTTTATAAGTGCAATCTTTCAAACTACAAAAATAGTTATTTTTCAGGTATTTGCAAAATACGAAGTGCATAATTTATGATTACAAATTACGAATTACTAATTACGAATGCTAGTTATCATATTTTATTTGAAATATTGATAATATTCAACACACTATTATATAGCTTAATACCTATTTTGGGATTATGATTTCATTCACAATTGGACAAGAATTAATCCTGATATCCTATGTAAATAACAGCATTGAAGGCATCATTATGCTCCGTAGCTCTTCTGCGCAAGCGTAGGATAGAATCCTCCCCATCCATATATTGCTTTTCTTTGTTATTTTCGGAATAGAGAAGCATTTTCTCGTCTTTATAATAGACGCGTTTCTCAATATTGTTGTCGTAGGTGCTTTTTTCGAAGGCAAAGACATTCCCGACTAAATCATATAAGTATTCGCGATAGATGGTATGTATTCCAGATTTTAATTCTTCGACTACCATCAATAATATTATCCTATCGCTCTCTGTATCATACTTGTAATAATAATATGTTTTATCTCTGTAGAATCGCTCACCCGTGCGGCGGGCTTCAAATGGATTATTATCCATCAATAAACAATGAACAGGTCCGCTATTGTCTCTTTTCTGGAGTTTAGCCATGTCTGCTTTGGTGCTATTGTAAAATTTGCGAATATTCTCAATATCTTTATTCGCTGCTTGAGCAGTAAGGGAGAAAAGAACTAATAGAAGTGCTACTGCAATGCCTTGCATTTTTTTAATTGGGATCATGTTTTTAATTGTCTTCATGATTTACTTCCTTTATATTCCTAATGATAATTATTTACTTCTGAGGTATGACGCAAATACTGACAATGTATTTGTGTGTTTTTATATTTATTTTTTTAAGCTCATTTGTAGCAACTTTATTTCGTCCCGTAGTTCGGTAGCTTTTTCGAAGTCCAGTTCTCTAGCTGCATTTTTCATTTGGACTGTTAGCTCTTCAATCAATTGCTCCTGCTGCTCGCTTGATAAATATTTAGAGATTGGCTCGGCAGCTTTTTTGAGTTTTTTATTAATTGATTCCTCAATCTTGTATTGCCTTTCTTGATAAATATCCGCTACAGAAGTAGAGTTTATAATATCATCAAGAGATTTATAAACCGTCGTAGGATTAATATTATGTTCTTTATTATACTCTTCCTGTAACTTGCGCCTGCGATTCGTCTCGTTGATTAGGTGCATCATAGAGTTGGTATGCCTATCCGCATATAGGATTACTCTTCCCTCGGCGTTGCGGGCTGTTCTGCCGGCTGTTTGCAATAGAGATTTCTCGCTTCGCAGGAAGCCTTCTTTGTCAGCATCTAATATTGCTACTAGTGATACTTCTGGTAAATCCAAGCCTTCGCGTAGCAAGTTCACTCCAACCAATACATCATATTCACCAAGACGCAAATCGCGTATTATCTCGACTCTTTCGAGGGTAACAACGTCTGAGTGAATATAAGCAGTGCGAACATTTAGCTTCCGCAAATATTCGGTTAAATCTTCTGCCATGCGCTTAGTTAATGTTGTAACAAGAACTCTCTCTTTCTTCTCGGCGCGTATTCTTATTTCATCAAGCAAATCATCAATCTGGTTAATAACGGGGCGCACTTCCACTTGAGGATCAAGCAATCCAGTTGGACGTATTATTTGCTCAACAACTACTCCGCCCGATTGCTCCAATTCCCAATCGCCGGGCGTCGCACTTACGAAGACGGCTTGGTTTATCAATCCTTCAATTTCGGGGAATTGCAGTGGTCTATTCTCCAAAGCTGATGGCAGGCGGAAGCCATGCTCGACTAAGTTGCTCTTTCGCGACCTATCCCCATTATACATTGCTCTGAGCTGTGGCACGGTTACGTGGCTCTCATCTATCATGAGTAAATAATCGTCGGGGAAGTAATCGAAAAGACACTGAGGACGCTCCCCAGGCTTTCTGCCAGTAAGGTGCATAGAGTAGTTTTCTACTCCCGAGCAATAGCCGATTTCTTTCATCATCTCTAAATCATAGAGTGTGCGCTGCTCTAACCTCTGGGCTTCTACGAGTTTATCTTCTTTTCTTAATTTTATCAACCTGTCGCTTAGTTCATCTTTGATATTCGCAATAGCTTCGTGCATTTTAGTTTCTGATGTAACGAATAGTTTTGCGGGATAGATAGTTGCAAAGTCCAATGATCTGCGTTTTTTTCCGGTTACGGCATCAATCATTGATAGATTTTCTATTTCATCATCAAACAGCTCAATTCGCAGGGCTTCTTGATTTTCAAAGGCTGGGATAACGTCAATTACATCTCCGCGGACGCGAAAAGTGCCACGTTGGAAATCGTAATCGTTTCGAGAATAATACAAATCATTCAGCTTATAAATCAGTTGCTTACGGTCGATACGTGTTCCGGGTTTTACGAAAAGCAAGCTGTCAATAAAATCTTCTTTGCTACCGATGGAATATATACAGCTAACCGAGGCGACGACAATAACGTCGCGTCTTCCCTCTATTAAATTGCAGGTAGCTTTGTGCCGCAACCTATCAATTTCATCATTTATGGCAAAATCTTTTTCTATGTAAGTATCAGTTGTCGGCAGGTATGCTTCTGGTTGATAATAGTCATAATAGGAAATAAAATATTCTACTGAATTTTCGGGAAAATAATTTTTAAATTCACTATAAAGCTGGGCTGCGAGAGTCTTATTAGGAGAGATGACGAGGGTTGGCTTCTGAACAGCTTGGATTACGTTGCTCATAGTAAAAGTTTTTCCAGAACCCGTTATTCCTAACAAGGTTTGGAACTTATCGCCACGCTGAATCCCCTCCGTCAGCTCTTTAATTGCTTGCGGTTGGTCGCCCGAAGGCTTATAGCTCGAATTTAATTTAAATTGTCCCAAAGTAAAATGTATTAATAAAGTAAACTTGTAGGAAGGTATAGACGTGGAGAAGGGGGAATAATTGATAATGCATAATTCATAATTCAAAATTATTGAAGAATAGAAGAAATTAAGCTCGTGCTTTAGGGCGGGGTTGTTTTTTTTATGTCGCTATAATTAATGGTGGCTTCGACAAGCTCAGCCACCAATATACCGTTGCCTGAGCTTGTCGAAGGCAAATGCTATCAACCCACAGCTGAAGCAGTAGGTTGATTCTTTCTTCCTTTCTTAATTATGAATTGTGCATTATGAATTATGCATTATCAATTGTGCATTGTGTATTTTGAATTATGAATTATGAATTGTGAATTGTGTATTATGAATTAATAACATAATATTAGCTAAAATTTCGTAATTTTGTAGTCTATCATTTTAATTACTCCTTTATATGATAATAAAAGGAGTATTTAAATAATATCGATAAATATCAACTTAATATATATTATAATTATGGCTTATAATTTCACTGAAATTGAAGAAAAATGGCAAAAATTCTGGAAAGAACAGAATATTTATAAAGTAGAAGATGACTTCTCTAAACCAAAATACTACATACTCGATATGTTCCCATACCCAAGTGGAGCAGGTTTGCACATTGGGCACCCAGAGGGATACACCGCTACGGATATCATCGCTCGATACAAGAGGATGAAAGGTTTCAACGTCCTCCATCCTATGGGATTCGATGCCTTTGGCTTGCCAACGGAACGCTACTGTATGCAGAATAAAGTGCATCCAACTGCTGCTACAGAGAAAAACATCGGCAACTTCCGTCGCCAACTCGATATGATTGGCTTGGGCTATGATTGGGATAGGATGATTAACACCACTTCTCCCGAGTATTATCGCTGGACTCAAGAGATGTTCCTCATGATTTATAATAGTTGGTTCGATCATCAATTGCAGAGAGCCAGACCTATCGCGGAATTGCCGATTCCCGCAGAATTAACAAATCAAAGCGATATTGACGAGTATATCGACAGCCGTCGTTTGGCATTTATTTCAAATATTCCTGTAAATTGGTGCGAGCAGCTCGGAACTGTTTTGGCTAATGAGGAAGTAGAAGAATGGAAATCCAAAGGCTACACGGTGGAGCGTCGCCCAATGCGCCAATGGATGATTAGAATCACTGAATATGCGCAAAGATTGCTCGATGATTTGGATTTGGTCGATTGGCCCCATTCCACTCTCGAAATGCAGAAGAATTGGATTGGCAAAAGCGTCGGTGCGGAGGTCAACTTCCAAGTTAAAGATCATAATGCAAAGGTTACGGTATTTACAACTCGTCCGGATACAATTTTCGGTGCTAATTACTTAGTGCTTGCTCCAGAGCATCCACTCGTTAGCCAAATTACTACAGCGGAAAACAAAGCCGAAGTAGAGGAATACATTAAAACAGCGGCTCTGAAAAGCGATTTAGAAAGAGCTGAATTAAGCAAGGAAAAATCAGGAAAATTCACTGGTGCATACACGATTAATCCAGCATCAAATCAGGAAATTCCTATTTGGATAGCCGATTATGTGCTGGCTCATTATGGAACTGGCGCAATTATGGCTGTTCCCGGACACGACGAAAGAGACCATGAATTTGCAAGAACATTTAACTTACCTATTACAAAAGTAGTTGCCAATCCCGAAGATGAAGATTTTGATATTCAAAATCAAGCATATACGGAATATGGCAAGAATGTTAATTCCGAAAATGCGGAAATTAGCTTGAATGGATTAGATACCAAAGAAGCTATCGCTAAAATGAATGAATGGTTAGAGGCAAAAGGCATCGGCAGAGCAAAAGTAAGCTATAAATTGAGAGATTGGCTCTTCTCTCGCCAAAGATATTGGGGCGAGCCAATGCCGATTATGTTCTTCGAGGACGGCACGCGCCGCGCTCTTGACATTGATGAATTACCGCTAAGATTGCCAGATGTAGATGATTTCCAACCCGCAGGAACTGGGGAATCCCCACTTGCCAAAGTTGATTCGTGGATTAATTTCATCGATAAAAAAACAGGGAAAAAAGCTAAATACGAAACAAACACAATGCCTCAATGGGCTGGATCTTGTTGGTATTATTTAAGATACATCGATCCGCACAATAATGATCAATTCGTTGATCCA